>JBBSMC010000095.1:0-9718 GCA_038233375.1 Solirubrobacterales bacterium | reverse complement strand
TGATCGCGCCGACGGTCATGCCCCTGCCGGCCTTGGAGATCGGCTCGCGGCGAGCACGCAGCGCCAGGACGATCGCCGCCACGCCGAGCGGCAGGCCGATCCAGAAGCCCGGCAGCGGGACGTCGAGCAGCTTGAGCTGCCGGCGTTCCAGCCCCGCGGCTCGTCGCAACCGCGTGCGCACCGCGACCGCGCACGCGACCAGCGCAGCCACCATGACGATCGAGGAGACGGCGAACAACGGGTTGAAGACGGCCTCGGGGGAAGCGGCCTCGAGTACATGTCGTAGGGCTCCGGGATCTCCCGTGGGGCCAACAGCAGGAGCACGAGCGTGAGCGACAGCGACACGACCGCGCCCACCGCGATCGGCCGCCAGCGCGGCGAGGGCAGGCGCCCATCCGGGAAGACGAACGCGATCGCGACGAACGGCGCGAACAGCAGCGGCCAGCTCGAGTCGTCGAACATGGCCGCCAGGGCTCCACCGCTCGAGCCGGGGCGCTCGAAGGTGGCGTAGGCCGCGTAGTCCGACGCGATGCCGCTGATCCCGAGGATGAGCCCGTTGGCCAGTAACAGCCAACCGATCGGGTTATCGCTGCGCCGCGTCGCCAGCACGATGCCCACGCCACTGGACATCACGAGCGCCAGCGGGAACACGAAGCTCACCCACAACGGCTCGACCCGCCGCGACGTCGATGCGTCGAGCGTGACGACGACGGCGGCGACCGCGATCGTGAGTCCCAACAGCATCCAGGGAGCAATCCGTCGCACGCGCACGGGCCGATCATCTCCGCCCGGCGACCCCGCGGCAACCGCGCCAGCACTGAAGTCCACCGTCGCGTGCTGTATGAGATTCCTCTGAGACCCAGACCTCCGGTGCACTGGACCGGGAAAAACAACGGCAACGTTCCTCACCACACGGAGGTCACATCAGACATGGTTGCCGACGCAGGACCCCCCATCTTCCTCATGGCCCTCGGGCTCGTCCTCTGGCTCGCCGTCACCGCCACCGTGGCCGGCATCTCGATCCAGACGATCGGCATGATCCTGTTCGTCGCCGGAGCCATCTGGCTCGTCGTCGAGATGGTCCAGGCCCGCACGGTCGGCACTCGTGAGCGTGTCGTGGAGGAGCCGGTCGCGTATCGCGACCGCAGGATCTAGACCCCTTGTTGCGGACCGCTCGAGCGGGGTCCGTGACATGTAGCGAAGGAGCGCTAACGCTGCTCGTGGCGGCTGCACCGGTTCGCCGGGTCAGTCGCCACGGCGCGGCGGTCGCCTGACCGACCGCGACCGCGGCCGCGGCGTCAGTAGCGGCGCGAGAAGAACTGCATCATCATCCCGCCATAGAACATCACGAAGGCCCCGGTGATGAGCATCAGCGGCGCCAGCGTTTCGATCGAGGGCTGCCCGCCGGACAGCGTCGCGAAGTTCTCGCGCTCTGAGACGAGCACCGGGACGAGATCCTCGCGCAGGTAGCCCTCGAACTCGGGCATCGTCCGCACGGGCGTGATCCCGTCGAAGCGCGTCAGCTCGGCGGTGCCGGGGATCGCGCTCCAGCCGCGTGCGACGTCGGGCGTCGTCAGCAGCGCCTGGGTGAGCCGCGGCGTGCGCCTGCGCAGCGCGGCGACGACCCCCGTGCGCGACAGGCGCAGCGCCTTCTGCAGGTAGGCGAGCAGGTCCGGGATCTCCCTGCCGACCTCCGTCAGCGGAATCGCGCTGAGCAGCGCGCTCGTCCGTGGCGCGCGCCGGAGCAGCGCTTCGCGCACGTCGTCGGTCCTGCGGCCGGTGCGCTGGGCCACGAGGCGATACAGGCGCGGCGCCTCGGCGGCGGCCCCACCGGCCGCCGTCATGATCGGATCGCCGAGCGAGACCGCCTCGTGGATCGTGTCGACGCCGTTGGCGATGCCCCGCACGCGGTCTTCGCTGAAGACGGGCTCGAAGGACTCGATCGCCTCCTGCGCCCCGCCGAGCCGCGGGAAGTACTGCCCGCCGACGACGATGACGATCATCAGCACGCCGGCCGCGACGACGAGGCTCCACGACAGCTTGCCCGGCACGATCCTGCGCGTGCGCCGCACGCCGAACAGCCCGAACGCCAGCAGGCCCGCGCCGAACGCCAGCAGCATGAACGGGATGTAGCCGATCCCGCCCCTCCCCGCGGCGTCCTGGAAGTTCTCGCGCTGGGCGACCATCAGCGGGACCACGTCGTCGCGCAGGTACTTGCGCAGGCCCGGCACCGTGCGCACCGGCTTGTCTCCCCGCAGCCGGGTCAGCCCGTCGATCCCCGGCACGTCGTACCAGGCCTCGGACGTGTTCGACAGCCCGGTCAGCGTCTGCGAGATGCGCGGAAAGTCGCGCTCGAGGATCGCCGCGAGCTCCTCCTCGGGCAGCCCCATGATCGTGGCGAGGTAGCCGGTCACCCGCGGAACCTCGGCGGCGACGCCGTCCAGCGGCAGCGCCCGCAGCAGCGCCTCGGTGTGCGGCGCCTCGCGGCGCAGGATCTTGCGCACCTGCTCCTCGGTCAGGCCGAGCTTGCGCTGCAGGTACCCGAAGAACTGCGGCACCTCCCGCGCCCCGCCACCGCGCCGCGTCAGCAGGGGATCGACGACGTCGACGTACTGCGACAGCGTGAACACGCCCGCGCGGGTGCCCTCGACGCGCGCGTCGGTGAAGGCCGGCGCGGCCGCGTCGAGCACCTCCTGGCCGGAACCCAGGCGCGGGATCAGCATCAGCGCGAACACGAGCACGATCACGACGAGCCCGGTCAGCGCGACCCCGAACCACGCACGCGCGGCACCGGACGACAACCACTCCTTCATGCGAACCGTTCCACTTCCCCGAGTCGACGGCGGCGCGGATGCTTGCGCCTCACGAAGCGCGCGACCTTACACGGACGTCGGCCCGGCTGCGACGAGCGCGAGCTTCTCGGCCCGCGTCAGGCGCTTGATGCGGGCCTCCTCGCGGCGCGCCGCGCTGCGGTTGGCCATCGGCTGCGCGAGGGCGAGCGACACCGGTAGGCGGCTGGCCGTGTAGCGGCTCCCGCGGCCGCTGCTGTGGGCCGCAAGCCGACGCTCGAGATCCGACGTCCAGCCGCAGTACAGCGAGCCGTCACGACACTGAAGCAGGTAGACCCAGGCGCCGGTCATCGTCAGCGGGGTTCGACGTCGCACCGGCTGATCATCCCGTGCGCGCGGAACCATGGCGCAACTATGATTCGCGCTCGCCGTGCGTCACCCGCGAGCTCTCGTCATCATCGGTCTCGCAGCGCTGGCGCTGATCGCAGCCTCCGCGCCCGCCGTCGCCGCCGCGCAGGCGACCGCGCCTCCGCTGGCGATCGGCCTGACGGAGAACGACCCGCGCCTGCTCGTCCCCGAGGGCCCGACCTGGCGCGCGGCGGTCAAGGTCGTCGAGCTCAAGCCCGCCTACGTGCGCGTGCTCATCCCGTGGGAGCGCATCCAGCCGCGCGCCGGGCGCAAGCCCAACTGGGACGCCCCCTTCGGCGGCTGCCCGAGGGGCACGTCGCTGTGTCGCAGCGAGCGCGGGATGCGCGGTCTGCTGAATGCGATCAAGCAGCGCCAGGCCGAGGACGGCGGCTGGCGGATCCTCGCGGTGCCCTACTTCACGCCGCTGTGGGCTATGGCGGGGCCGCCGCGCGGCTGCCAGAAGGCCCGCAACCGTCACGCGCGCGCACAGATGCCGCGGATCGCCGCCTATCGCCGCTTCCTGCGGGCCTTCAACGGCCTCGCCGACAAGGTCGGGGTGAAGGTCGACTTCATCACGCCGTGGAACGAGCCCAACCATCCCGGCTTCCTGCAACCGCAGCGCGCGCGCTGCACCGTCGGCGCCAGGGCGGTCTCGCCGCTGGCCTACGCGCGGCTCGTGCGCGCCGCCCGGAAGGAGCTGCGCTTCGGCCAGCGGATCGTGCTCGGCAGCCTCGCCGGCCTGCAGCGGCCGCGCGTCTACGGCGCGGGCGCGGCGGAGTTCATCCGCGGGCTGCCGCGCGACATCGCCTGCATGGACGCGCCGTTCGCCCAGCACGCCTACATCGGCGTGCGACCGCGCGACAAGGGCGCGCCGCGTCCCGCCAACGTTGCGCTCGCGTCACGCGACGAGTTGCTCGGCTCGGTCATCGCCGCGCTGGACTCGCGCGGCTGCGGCCACCGCAAGGGCCTGTGGATCGCCGAGACCGGCACGTTCGACCATCGCTGCGACGCGATGTCGGCGGCTCTGCGCTCGTGGGCCGCCAACAACCGAATCGACGCCGCCTTTCAGTACACGTTTCGCGAGTCGCGCGATTATCCGGTCGGTCTGGTCAGCTCGTCGCTGCGCGACACACACGGCTCCTACCGTGCGTGGTTCGCCTTCGCGGGCAGCCCCATGCGCCTGCCGGCCGACCCCTGCTGAGCGTGTCAGCCCGTGGATGACGCGCCGAGTGCGGATATCGCAGCGCGTGATCATCACCGACCTGGGCTCTACGAACGGCACCTGCGTCATGGCCGTTGGATCACCCCGACAGAGGTCCTACCGGGCGACAAGCCGCAGCTCGGACAGCTGGACCTCCTGCTCCAGCCGCTCCGCGGACATCGCGGGCGAAGTCGCGTCGACTGACTCCCGCCAGCTCGAGCACGTCGCGGTGGTCCCAGGCGACGACGGCCGACGTGATGGCCACGAACCCGCGCCACGCGACGATGGCGGCGGCGCGCGCGGGTGCGGGCATCCCGGCGAACTCGTGGCCGAGGGTGGCTCGGTGGAAGGCGACATGTCCGCGCTCGTCGGCGAGGATGCGGCGGCAGGTCGCGTGCAGCGGCGGGTCGTCGTAGGCGAGCGCCAGCACCCGGTAGTAGCTCAGCGCGATGAGCTCGGCCGTCAGCAGCACGCAGATCTCGCGGCGCAGCCCGCCGACGTGCCGGAGCAGCACGAACGCGGTGTCCGACCAGTGCGACTCCAGGCGCTCGCCGCCGAAGCGCTCTCGCAGGCCCCCAAGCCAGCGCGCGTGGGCCTGCTCCTCGCGCACGAACAGCTCGATCGAGCGCGCGTACGCGGCGTCCCCGGCCGCGTGCGCGAGGCGCCGGAGGCGCACGCCGGCACCTGACTCGCCGAGCTCGAAGCGCGCGATCGAACGAGCGACCGCGTCGCGCCCCGGCAGCACCGCGAACGGCGCCTCGAATGGGGCATCCAGGCTCAGCTCGCGCCTGTCCTCGAAGTAGTCGAGCCAACCTGCGTAGCGGGAGCGATCGGGCGCGGACGTCATCTGTCGCAGACCGTAGGCGCTCGGTATGGAGATGACGTCCAGATCGTGTGCGGATCCACGGCCGGACCGGCGACGGCGATGGTTGGCGCAGCGGCGGTGAGAGAGGCCCGGCGTGCGGGGTAGGATCGCGCCAATGGCCGAAACCCAAGACCCCGCAGAGATCTTCAAGTCGCTCACGAGCCGCTTCAGCGGCCGCCTCGACATCAAGCTGACGAGCGGTCCCGACGACGCCCCTCTGCTGAAGGCGGCCGGTCAGAGCTTCGCGATGCTCTATCACGACGACCTCGTCGTGCGCCTGCATCCGATTCGCTGCGCCGAGCTCGTCGACGCCGGCAAGGGGCAGCTGCTCACCCACGACGGCCAGACGCACGAGGAGTGGATCGTCATCGACGGACACGACCCTGCCGAGTGGAAGGCCCACACGATGGAGGCGCTGGGCTGCGCCAAGGACGCCTGACGCACGGGCGCTGAGTCGCCGCCCGGCTGCGATCAGGCCAGCTCGCGCGCCTCGCCGCGCCCGAAGTGCGGCACGGGGGCAAGCTCCACCGGTGAGCTGTGCATCGCCCGCAGGCGCACCTCGCGCCACGACAGGCCCTCCTTCACGAGCGCCGGGGCGCCCATGACGACGGCCGTCGCGATCTCGACGGCCTGCAGGATGATCCCGTAGGCGAGCGCATCGGCGTAGCCGACGCCGTAGGCCGCCAGCACGGCGACGCAGGCCGCCTGGAAGATGCCGACGTTCGACGGCGTGGCGGGCAGAACCGCCGTGACGTTGACGGCGAACAGCACCGCGGCCGCCGCGCCGAGGCCGGCCGTGTGGTCGAGGCCGAGCGCGACGAGCAGCACGTAGCACGACAGCCACTGCACGACCCAGGCCGACAGCTGCGCCGTCGCCGCGATCGCACCCAGGCGGGGGCGGCGGAAGACCGTCAGGCCGGCCCGCAGCTGCACGAGCGCGGCGCGCGCCTGGGTGATGAGCGCCGCGGCGCGCGCGTAGCGCGAAGGCTTGCCGGAGCGCAGCAGCGCCGGCGCCAGCAGCAGCGTCGCGACGATCGCCAGCGGCGCGATCGCCACCACGAGCAGCGCCGTGTGGTGCGTGAAGAAGTCGACGGTCGAGAACATCACGATCCCGAGCACGATCAGCGCGACGATGTTCAGCAGCGTCTGCGACACGATCGTCCCCAGCACGACGGGCAGGTGCAGCCGGGGGCTGCCGATCCGCCGCGCGACGACGAACGCGCGCGACGGCTCGCCGAGCCGTGCCGGCAGCGTCGCGGACATGAGCACGCCGATGAACGTGCCCTGTAACGCGTCGCGCAGGCGCACGGTCGCCCGCGGCAGCGCGGCCTGCAGGATCGCGTGCCAGGCGAACGCGCGCAGCACCATCGAGAAGCACATGAGGCCGAGGCCGAGCAGCACCCACGGCGGCGCGGCGTTGACGAGCGCGTGGCTGACGCGGTCGGCGCCGATGCGCTGCAGCGCGATCACGGCGAGCACCGCCGCGAAGATGCCGACGGCGCCGATCGCGAGGCGGCGGACCATCCGCGCGCCGGGCCGCGACGCGTCCTTGGCGGTGCGCGCGAGCGCGGGCTCGAGCGTCGGCAGCCGCTGCGCGCGCACGCGCCGGCCGTCGGCGGGCGTCAGGCCGTGGCGCGCCGGCAGTGTCCTGGGCGCGACGGCGTGCAGCGCGATCGCGTCCTCGTATGCGGTCAGCACCTCGGCGGCGACACGGGGCCAGGCGTAGCGCGGGGCCGCCTCGACCGCCGCCGCAGCAAGCGCGGCGCGGCGGCCGGGATCGAGCGCGAGGTCGCGCAGGGCCTCGGCGAGCGCGGTCGGGTCGCCGCGCGGGACGAGCACGCCGTTGACCTCGTGGGAGACGACGTCGCGGTAGCCGGCGATGTCCGACGCCACAACCGGCGTGCCGGCCGCGAACGCCTCGGTCAGCACCATGCCGAAGCTCTCGCCGCCGAGCGACGGCGCGCAGAGCACGTCGGCCTCGGTGAGCACCGCCGTCTTCTCCTCGTCGCCGCACTTGCCGTGCGCCACGACGTCGCGCGTGTCGAGCATGAGCGGCGCGAGCTCCTCGTCGGTGACGCCGACGACGTGCAGCGAGGCCGGCACGTGCTCGCGCAGCGCCTCGAAGGCGCACAGCAGCACCGGCAGGCCCTTGCGCTCGACGGCCTGGCCGACGAAGGCGATGCGCAGCGGGCGATCGTCGGAGACCGCTTCGGCGGCGCGCGGCGCCGGCGGCGACTCGGGCACGTCGGCACCGTTGGGGATCACGCGGTACGTGCCGCCGAAGTAGCGCCGCCCGGTCCACGCGGCGGCCTGCGAGACGGCGATCCGCACGTGCAGGCGGTTCAGCCGCCGCCAGGCGCCGAAGAAGTTCGCGAGGTTGTTGGAGAACCCGTTCTCCGAGTAGCAGTGGAACGTCGCGACGAGCGGGGCGTCGACGCTCATCAGCGAGTCCCAGCCCGGGATCGGCGCGATCGGCTCGTGCAGGTGCACGACGTCGTAGCCGCGCTCGAGCTCGCGGCGCAGCGCGATCAGCGTCGACACGCCGTAGGTGACGTTGGAGACGGCGCCGTTGGCCGGGAAGCCGACCGTCCGGCCCAGCGGCACGAGGTAGTCGGGCAGCGCGCGCTGCGACGGGCGCGCGCCGCGGTGCAGGCGCAGCGCGAGGCGATCGTCCGGGTCCACCGGCGACAGCACGCGCACCTCATGACCCGCAGCCAGGTACTGCTCGGCCAGCGCCTCGATGTGGCGCGTCACTCCCCCTGGGTACGTCCACGAATACGGAGATACCAACGCGATCCGCATCAGCGCCATCCTATCCGGGCGCACCGCCGGGATCGAGCCGCTGATGTGAATGTTCTGTGTGTGACGAGCATCACACTCGGCTCGCGGCCCGCTCCTCCTCGACCGCCAGCTGCGGGTCGCCGCGGATGTACGCCGTCGTGCAGGCCAGGACGAAGACCCCGAAGCCCAGCAGCAGCGGGCCCGAGTCGTTGGACAGCGCGCCGGCGACCGAGGCCGTCAGACCGCCGATCAGGGCGGCTCGCCACGAGGGCGAGCCGTCCAGCGGCGCGAAGATCCGCTCGCGGTAGCGCACGGCGTAGACCGCACCGAGCAGGGCGATCAGAGTGATGAACGGCATCGCGCCGGTCTTGAGGACGTTGAAGGCGAGCGTGTAGCGCCGCGTGACGACGTCCCACAGGGATCCGGCGCTGTCGGCCTGCAGGATCGTGCGGGTGAAGTGCCCGTTGCCGCCCGAGACGAGGTCGAGGGCCGCGAGCGCCACGAGCCCGGCGATCGGCGCCGCCGCGGCGAGCAGGACGGTGCGCCGCGACGGCGTCCCGGGCGCCATCAGCACCGTGGCGGCGGCGATTCCCGCGCCGACCGTGATGACGCCGCCGACGTCGGCGCCCAGCCGGCCGGAGCCGACGAAGACGGCGAAGACCCCACCCGTTGCGGCGATGATCGCCGCGTTGCGCCGCGACCGCGGCTGGCCCCACAGCAGCGCGCCCAGGCCGACGAGCAGCATCAGCGTGAGCGTCGATTCGAGCTCGTTGCCCAGGCCGTAGAAGCGCACGCCCGAGCGCGGGTTGGCGCCCAGCAGCGAGCGGACGATGAGCTGCGATCCGAAGATGAGGTCGACCGCGTAGGCGGTGATCGTGGCGGCGACGGGCACGAGCGGCCCGCGCGGCCAGCGCACGAGCCGGTCGGTGATCGCGGCGAGCACGAAGCTGCCGGCGACGACGATCGCGATCTCGGTCCCGCGCGTCGGGGCCAGCCAGCCGGTGAACAACAGCAGCAGCAGCACCCAGAAGAACGCCAGGCCGCCGATCCGCAGCCCGGCGCGCGCGCCGCGACGGTCGCGCGCGATGCCGAGCGTGAGCACGAGCGCCAGCCAGGTGAGCAGCAGCGCCCCGAGTGTGGCTGTGCGCCGCCCGCTGACGACGCGCAGGCGCTTCTCGGTCTCCTTCAGCGCCGCTGCGTCGCGCACGCCCTCGACGCGGATGACCTGGCCGCGCACGCCGCCGGGTACCGGGCGGCCGAGGTGGCGCAGGATCGTCACGGGGACGTCGATCCCCGCCACGATGCCGTCGAGGTGCGTCGTCGCCGACGTCAGCGAGCCGTTCGCGCCGAGGCCGGCGATCCCGATCGGCAGCAGCACGGGCACGGTCGCGCGCGGCGGCGCCTGCGTGACGATGAGCATGTCGTTGTCGCGACGGTCGCGCAGCAGGTCGTCGAGCGCGGCGTCGCCCTTGTCGGCGGTCGGCAGGCCGACGACGACAAGCCGGTGGCGCTCCAGCAGCAGCTTCGTCCGCTCGGCCAGGGTGGTCGAGGGCCCGAGCGAGACCGAGGCGACGTCGCCCCGCCGGTCGGCGGCGACGACCGCGCCGATGTGCGTGCGCCCCGCGATGCCGGCGTAGGCCGCGCCGCCGGGCAGCTGCTGGGCGAGCACGCCCG
>JBBSMC010000094.1:0-9806 GCA_038233375.1 Solirubrobacterales bacterium | reverse complement strand
GATCGACAGCGCGGTCGCCTCGTTGAAGAGCCGCAGCCCGAGGAACGTGGTCATGATCGTCAGCAGGCCGACGAACAACGGCAGCAGGGCGGCGATCGCGCCGCGGAAGACGACGAGCGTGAGCAGGAAGAGCAGCGGGAACGCGAGCATCTCGGCCTTCGCGAGGTCCTCGGAGACCTGGTCCCCGACGACCGGGCCGGCGATCGCGCCGCCGCCCACGAGCACGCCCGGCATCCCGTCCAGCGACTGCTCGATCCGCGTGCCCGCGTCCTCGCCGTCGGCGCCGTCGCGGATGTAGGCCGCGACGAAGCTCGAGCGTCCATCGCGCGCGACGAACGGGCTCGCCGGCCGCCGGTCGCTCAGCGCAGAGTTCGTCGCGGCGACCGCGGGGTCGCGCTCGACCCGCTCCACGACCTCGCGCAGCCTGGCTCGCCCAGCGGGTCTGCGCACCCCTTCGGCGGAGCGCACGAGCACGATGATCCCGGGACTCAGGCCGCGGCCGATGGCGCGGCGCAGCTCGACGCCGGCGACGTTGCTCTCGGACGCGGGATCGATGAAGTCCAGGTCCGGGTTCACCGTCAGCTTGCCCGTGACCGGCGCGCCGAAGGCGACGGCGACCGCGAGCAGCGCGACGGTGGCGGCGAGGACGCGGCGCGGCTGGGCGGTGACGAGGCGGGCGATGACGGCGAGCACGGCAGGCGGACCGTAAGTGATCACTCACTCACGTGTCAAGAGCGACGACGGCTACGGGCGCCGGGCGATCCCGGCATCGGCGACGCCGTCCTGCAGCTCGTCGAGCCCGAACCCGTCGACCGGGCCGAGCGCGCCGCGGCCGCGCAGTCCCCCGCCGGCCGCGGTGATCGCGCCCCAGGCCAGCATCGCGCCGGTGAAGTCGTAGGGGTTGTCGCCCTCCAGGCGCACGGTCGCGAGCGGGGCGCCGCCGGCATCGGAGGCGACCGCGACGACGTGCGAGCGCGCCTTCGCCCGCCGCGCCGCATCCGGTCCGCCGGTCGAGCCCTTCACGAGCCGGCCGGCCGCCGCGCCGATCGCGTCGCGCACGCCGGGCAGCCTCGTCGCGAGCGCGGTCGCCGCGGAGATCGCCTGCAGCGGACGCGCGGCTTGCCCGAACCAGCCCAGCCAGACGCGCGCGTCACGCAGGCCCGGATGCACGCGGGGCAGCGCGAACTGCTCGGTCGCGCCGACCGAGACCGCGGCGCGCCCGTCGAAGCTGCGCACGCTGCGCGCCGTGCGCTGCGTCACGACACGGCCGCCCGCGAACACATAGGCGGGCTCGGCGAGCAGCCCGACGGCCGAGGCCCGCGTGCCGCCGCTGGGCTGCGCGGCGCCGCCGACGAAGTAGCCGACGTCGACGCTGACGGCGCGCTCACCGGCTTCGCGCAGGGCCAGCGCGCCCGCGAGGTTGCCCGGCACGTAGTCGTAGCCGAACGCGCTGAGCAGGCCGACGCCGGCTGCCTCGGCGCGCGGACCGTAACGCTCGAAGACCGCACGGATGAAGGGCGGCTCGCCGCTCGAGTCGAGGTAGTGCGCACCCGCGTCGATCGCCGCCTCGAGCGCCGGCTCGCCCCAGCGCAGGAAGGGGCCGACGGTCGAGATGAGCACGTCGCCGGGCTCCACCAGCGCGCGCACAGTCGCCGGCTGCTGGACGTCGGCCATGGCGAACGGCAAACCGCCGAGTTCGGCGGCGAGCGCCTCCACGCGCGCCCGCGAGCGCGCCGCCAGCACGGGGGCCGCACCGCGGGCGACGAGCGCGCGCGCCGTCAGCTGGCCCGTGTATCCGGTTGCTCCGAAGAGGACGATGCGGCCGGACACGCAACGCACGCTACATACGACGGGCCGGCCTCGGCCGTTCGGCGAGTACCCTGGTACCCAGCGATGGACGAACGGGTCCTGGCCGAGAGGCTGATCACCTACGACACGTCCACCAGCGACGGCCTACGCGCGGCGGTCGGGTTCGTCAAGGGCTGGCTCGAGGCCCGCGACGTGCCCGTCACCGGTCGCGAGTTCGGCGGTCTGCCGGTGGTGCTCGCCGACATCGGGCCGGAGACGGGCCCGAGCGTGATCCTGCACGGCCACGTCGATGTCGTGCCCGCGCACGCCGACCAGTTCACGCCGCGCATCGAGGGCGACCGGCTGATCGGCCGCGGCGCCTACGACATGAAGGGCGGCCTGGCGGCGATGATGTGCGCGGTCCACGACTGCGTCGACAACGGCAGGGTCCGCGTGCGCCTGGTCGTCGTGCCCGACGAGGAGTCCGACAACCTCGACTTCCGCTGCACCGATGCGCTCGTGCAGGAGGGGCTGCGAGCGGACTTCGCGATCACCGGCGAGCCGACCGACCTGCACATCGGCGTACAGGCGAAGGGGGTTCTCGCCGTCAGCGTCGAAGTGAGCGGAACCGCCGCGCACGGCTCCGCGCCGTGGCTGGGCGACAACGCGATCCTCAAGGCCTACGACGTGTTCCGACGGATCGAAACCCTACGCTTCAGCCGGGAGTCCTCGGACCTCTTCGATCGCCCCTCGATCAACGTCGCGCGGATCGTCGGCGGCGACGCCTTCAACAAGGTGCCAGACCGCTGCACGATGGACGTCGACATCCGCTACCTGCCCACGCAAGACGCCGGCGAGATCCTCGCCGAGATCCGCGCGCTCGAGGACGTCCGGATCGTCAAGACCTTCCAGCGCGCGCCGGCGCGCGTCTCGCGCTCCAACCCGTACGTGCGCGCGCTGCGCGAGGCGGTCTCCAACTCGCTTGCCGACGAGGCGCTGTCGGTCGGCCGCGACGGCGCCTCCGACGCGATCTCCTTCCTGCAGGCCGGCATCCCGGCGGTCGAGTTCGGCCCCATCGGCGGCGGCCACCACGGCCCCGAGGAGTGGGTCTCGATCGACTCGCTGGCGCGCTACCGGCGGGCGCTGCGCGACTTCGTGCACGGCCTGCCCGACTGGCTGGAGCGGATCGACGACTCACCCGCCCGGGCGCCGCTGCGCGCAGTCGAAGGAGGTCTGGCATGAGCGTCTATGAGAGCGAGGCGACTCCGCGCCTGGGCCGGGAGATGTGGAAGCGCTTCCTGATCGGCGGCGTGCTCGTCGTGCTGCTCAGCGCGACCGCCGTGGCCAGCGGCGTGCTGCTGCAGGTCCACGAGACGATCGCGGTCTTCCAGAACGAGTCGACGCCGATCCCGGGGATCAAGAGCGTGCTCGACGAGGTCGACCCGGGCGGGCCCCAGACGATCCTCGTGCTCGGCTCCGACGGCCGCTACGGCGAGAAGGGGCTGCCGGTGCGCTCGGACACGATGATCGTCGTGCGCCTGGATCCCGACAAGAACGCGACCGCCGTGATGTCGATCCCGCGTGACCTGAGGGTCGAGATACCCGGTCGCGGCATCGGCAAGATCAACACCGCGTTCGCGCTCGGCGGGCCGCGCCTGGCGGTGCGGACCGTCAAAGCGCTGCTGAACATCTCGGTCAGCCACGTCGTCAACGTCAACTTCAACGGCTTCCAGCGCGCCGTCAACCGGCTCGGCTGCGTGTACGTCGACATCGACCGGCGCTACTTCAACGACCGCGGCGGCCCCGGCGGCTACGCGACGATCGACCTCAAACCCGGCTACCAGAAGCTCTGCGGCTCGGACTCGCTGGACTACGTGCGCTACCGCCACACCGACGACGACTTCGTGCGCGCCGCGCGCCAGCAGGACTTCCTGCGCCAGGCCAAGGGGCAGATCGGCCTCGGCAAGGTCTTCGGCGACCGCGACGAGCTGCTGAAGATCTTCGGGCGCTACACGCAGACGGACATCGCCCGCGACAACGACGCCGCGATCTTTCGGCTGATCAAGCTCGCCTACGAATCGACGAAGAACCCAATCGCCGAGGTGCGCTTCCGCGCCCACCAGTCCGACGACCCCGAGTACCTCGAGATCACGCAGGAGAACCTGCTCAAGACCGTCGACGAGTTCATCGACGTCGGGGTCGGCTCCACCGCCGACAAGGCCGCCGACGAGCAGGCCGAGCGTAAGAAGCCCAAGGAGATCAAGAACACCGGCAAGCTCGCGCCCGGCCTGGTCCTGCGCCGGGAGGCGGGGGAGAACCACGTCCTGACGATCACGAGCAAGCAGACGACGCTGCCGATCTACTTCCCCAAGGCGACCTACGCGCGCGGCGACTACCAGCGCGAGAGCCCGCGCCTGTACGACATCTACGACCGCAACAAGAACAAGTACCGCGCGTACCGGCTCGTGCTGTCGATGACGGGCGAGAACGGCCAGTACTACGGCGTGCAGGGAACGACGTGGAAGGCGCCGCCGATCCTCGACAACCCGACCGACGAGGTGCGCATGCGCAAGCGCACGTACCGGCGCTACTTCGACGGGCGCAAGATCCGCCTGATCGCGTGGGAGACCGAGAAGGCCGTCTACTGGGTCTCCAACTCGCTCTCGCACACGCTGACGAACCGGCAGATGATGGACATCGCGCGCTCTCTGCAGCGGATCGGCCAGTAGGCCTGCTGCGAGGCCTCACGGCTCCGGCGAGCCGCCGCGCGTCCCGGCCGCGCGATGGGCCGGCGCTTCCTGCTAGGCAGCCTGATCGGCGCTGCTCGCGTGAGCATGGCGTTGGTCGAAAGGACATCTCTGAGGATGTGGGTCTCGTGTGGTGCCGGCGTTCGGTCCGGGGCTCGCGTGCGGTCGGGCAGCGTGGCGCGTTGATGTTGGTAGCGAACTGAAACGCGTCGCGCTCGCCGGCGCTACGGGGACGGCGGGGCGGGCAAGCCGGTGCGCTCGGACACGTTGATCGTCAACGGACGCGGCAGAACTGGCCGTCGGGCGGTCGCTGACGCGGGTCGGACGGTAACGTGGCGCGCCCCATGAGCAACGAACGCCCACCGATCGGGGTCATCGGCACCGGCTACGTCGGCCTGGTCACCGCCGCGGGCTTCGCGCATCTCGGCAGCGATGTCCACTGCATCGACATCGACGCCGACAAGATCGAGCGCCTCGAGGCCGGCGAGATCCCGATCTACGAGCCCGGGCTGGCCGCGATGGTCGCCGAGAACCGCGACCGCCTGCACTTCTCGACGGACATCGCCGAGGCGCTGGAGCATGCGCGGCTGCTGTTCATCGCCGTCGGCACGCCGCCGACGTACTCCGGCGACGCCGACCTGAGCGCGGTCCACGCGGTCGTCCGCGCGATCCCGGCCTCGGACCGCCACGCGCTGGTCATGAAGTCGACGGTGCCCGCCGGCACCGGCGCCTCGATCAAGCGGGTGCTGACGGCCGAGGGCAAGGAGGGCCTGTCCTATGTCTCGTGCCCGGAGTTCCTCAAGGAGGGCTCCGCGGTCAAGGACTTCCTCAACCCCGACCGCGTCGTCGTCGGCGACGACGGCGACTGGGCCGGCGACGCGGTCGTCGAGCTCTACGAGCCGCTGGACGCGCCGCTCGTGCGCACGGACATCGCCTCCGCCGAGATGGTCAAGCTCGCCTCCAACGCGTTTCTCGCCACGAAGATCTCGTTCATCAACGAGATCGCCAATGTCTGCGAGGAGACTGGGGCCGACGTCATCGAGGTCGCGCGCGGGATGGGCCTCGACGACCGGATCGGCCAGAAGTTCCTGCAGGCCGGCATCGGTTTTGGTGGAAGTTGCCTGACGGGCGACGAATCGCTCCTCGTGCGGTTGCGCGGCCGTACGACGCTGATGACCTTCGAGCGGCTCTGGAGCCGGCTGAAGACCGACGGCGAGCCGATCGTCGACGGCGTGCTCGAGCCACATGCCCTCGAGGTGCTGTCCTGGATCCCGGGCGGCGCTGAGCCCCAGTTCATGCCGGTCATGTGCCTCACGCGGCGCGAGTACGACGGTGAGATCGTGCAGCTGCGGACGAAGACGGGCCGCCGTGTGCAGTGCACGCCCGATCATCCTTGGATCATCCGCGACGGAAGCGCCGACGGCGAGTTCGAGCTGAAGCCGGCCGGTGAGCTGGGCGTGGGTGACTGGGCCCCGCTCGCGCGGGGCATGGGCGAGCAGACCCAGACCGCCGTGCTCGCCTCGCTGTTCGGGGCCGTAGAGGCGGCGCAGGTGCATCCGAGCAAGGTCATCGTACGTCTCGGCGCCGAGCGCGCCGCCGCGCTCGCCGCGCGCCCGATCGCCGAGCGGCGCGAGATCTTCGCCGCGAACGTCGCCGGGCGTTCCGGTGAGGTTCGCCGCACTGCAACGGTGCGGCTCGACGAAGCCGGGCGTGCCGGGCTCGACCTTCGCAACACGCACCTTGGCACGGCGACGAACGGTATGTATGCGCCGTCGGAGCTCACCCTCGATGAGGCGTTCTGGCGCGTCGCCGGCCTCTACCTCGCCGAAGGCTGCACGGTCTTCGGCGACCGCGACTGCGCCCGGATCACGTGGTCGTTTCATCCCCGGCGCGAGCAGCACCTCGTCGACGAGGTCGTCGCTTACTGGGTGCGTCATGGCGTTGCGGCGACGTCGCGCCGGGCGCCGACCGCGCATGTCGCGCGCGTCCAGTCGCGCCTGCTGGGGGCATGGTGGACGCAGGTGCTCGGGATGGGTCGTAACTCATACGAGCAGCGCCTGCCCGACCTGATCTGGGACCGGCCCGCGGCGGACAAATGGGCGCTCCTGTCGGGGCTGTGGGAGGGCGACGGCTCGTGGTCGCTCGTCAACGGGGCCCCCAGCGTCATCCTCGAGATGGGGACGGTCAGCGCGGAGCTCGCCGACGGCGTGCTGCGGCTGCTGGGCGATCTGAGGATCGTTGCGTCACAGCGCATCGACCGCTGCGCCAAGTCGACGAAGGACACCCACTGGCTGCGGATCAGCGGGGCCGACCAGGTCGAGCGGGCGATGGCGCTCGTTCCCGTCCGGGACCGGACGGGGGTCGCTGCGTCGATCGACCGCCAGCGCAAGCGAATCGCGCCCACTGGCTGTCGCTTCTTCGACGAGGACGGCCCGGCCTGGGTCCGCATCCTCGCGAGCCGGCGCCGCTCGTTCGCGGGCCACGTCTACTCGCTCGAGGTACCCGGCACACATTCCTTCGTGACGACCGGCGGAGTTACGGTTTCCAACTGCTTCCCGAAGGACGTCAACGCACTCAAGCAGCTCGCCGGCAACTCGGGCTACCACTTTCAGCTGCTCAACGCGGTCATCGAGGTCAACGAGCTGCAGAAGCGAAGGGTCATCTCGAAGCTGCAGAAGCACCTCGGCTCGCTCGTCGGCCAGACGATCACGCTGCTGGGCCTCGCCTTCAAGCCCAACACCGACGACATGCGCGAGGCATCGTCGCTCGTGCTCAGCGCGCGGCTGCAGGCCGATGGCGCGTCCGTGCGCGTCTACGACCCCGTCGCCGAGCAGGAGGCCCGCCACCTCATCCGCGGCGTGTACTTCGCGACCGACGCGATGGACGCGATCGAGGGCGCCGACGCCGTCGTGCTCGTCACCGAGTGGGATGAGTTCCAGGCGCTGGACTGGGACCGGGTCGCGGAGCGGATGGCCGGCACGACCGTCCTCGACGGGCGCAACGCCCTGGACCGCGAAGCGGTCGCGGCGGCCGGGCTGACCTACGAGGGCATCGGACGCGGGACGCTGACATCTCTGCGCTGATCGATCATCCGGCCGCGCGGCGGGACCGATGCAGGCGGTGATCCTCGTCGGCGGTGAGGGAACACGCCTGCGCCCGCTGACCTCGACCGTGCCCAAGCCGGTCGTCGCACTGGTCGACCGCCCGATGATGGCCTACATGTTCGAGTGGCTGCACGGCCATGGTGTCGACGACGTGATCATGTCCTGCGGATTCAAGGCGACGAAGGTACGCGACGTGCTCGGCGACGGCTCGCAGTACGGCATCCGCCTGCGCTTCGTCGAGGAGCCCGACCCGCGCGGCACGGCCGGCGCCCTGAAGTTCGCCGAGGAGTACCTCGAGGAGCGCTTCCTGATGCTCAACGGCGACGTGCTCACGGACCTCGACCTCAGCGCCCAGATCGCCCAGCACGAGGCGACCGGCGCGACCGGCACGCTCGCCCTCGTCCCGGTTCCGGACCCGTCGAGCTACGGCCTCGTGAGGCTGCGCGACGACGACGGCGTCGAGGAGTTCCTCGAGAAGCCGTCGCTCGACACGGTGCTCGACACGAACCTCATCTCCGCCGGCGCCTACGTCCTCGAGCGCTCGGTGCTCGACCTCATCGCGCCCGATCGCAACGTCTCGATCGAGCGCGAGATCTGGCCCAGGCTCGTCGGCCAGGGCCTCTACGGCTTCGTCGACCGCGCCGCGTACTGGATCGACGTCGGAACGCCGGAGCGCTACCTGCAGGCGACGTTCGACATCCTCGAGGGCAACGTCCGCACGGACGTCGCGGCGAAGCTCGGCGACGGCTACCTCTCCGTCGATCCCTCCGCGCAGGTCGCGGGGCGCGCCGTGCCGCCCGCGATCGTCGCCGCCGGCGCGAGCATCGCCGCCGGCGCGCACGTCGGCAGCCTCGCGGTCCTGGGCGCCGATGTCAGCATCGGCGCGGGGTCGATCGTCGAGCGCGCCGTCGTCCTGGCCGGCGCCCGCGTGGGCGCGGACTGCATCCTGCGCGACTGCATCGTCGGCCCCGGCGCCGAGATCGGCGACCGCAGCCAGGTCGTCGGTGGCGCGATGGTCGGCGAGGGCGTCATGATCGGCGCCGACAACGTCATCGCGCATGGTGCGCGCCTGTTCCCCGGCATGGAGGTACCCGATGGCGGCCTCGCCTTCCAGTGATGTGACCAGGATGCGCCTCGATCCCGAGGCGATCGCCGCCGTGGATCGCTCGGACATGCTCGCCGACGTCGTCGGCCTGCCCGAGCACCTGCGCGATGCCCTGTGGAAGATCGAGTCGGCCGACCTGCAGCCGTGGGACTCGCCCGGCGGCCTCGTCGTGGCCGGCATGGGCGGCTCGGCGGTCGGCGGCGCGCTCGCCCGCGCGATGCTCGGCGACCACGCCTCGCGCCCGCTGCTCGCCTCGCGCCAGTACGGCCTGCCGGCGTGGACGACGCCCGACACGACGATCCTCTGCGCGTCGTACTCGGGCGACACGGAGGAGACCCTGGCCTGCTACGAGGCGGCCGGTGCGCTCGGCGCCACGCGCGTGGCGGTCACGAGCGGCGGCAGGCTCGCGGAGCTCGCGCGCGCCGACGGCGTCCCCGTCATCCCCGTCGCCGGCGGCTTCCAGCCCCGCGCCGCGGTCGCCTACATGACCGTCGCCGCGCTCGAGGTCGCGTGGCTGTGCGGCGCCGGCCCGCGGATGGGCGCCGAGATCGACGTCGCCGCCGACCACCTCGAGCAGCTCGTCATCGAGTGGGGCGCGGCGAGCGCCGAGGACTCCGAGGCCAAGACGCTCGCACGGGCGCTGTACGACAGCATCCCGGTCATCGCCGGCTCAGGCCTGACGACGCCGATCGCCTACCGCTGGAAGACCCAGTTCAACGAGAACGCGAAGATGCCCGCCTTCACGCACGAGCTGCCCGAGCTGTGCCACAACGAGGTCGTGGGCTGGCAGGAGGCGCCGGCGCTCGGCCGCTTCGCGGCGGTCTTCCTCGACGACAGCGACACGCATCCGCGCGTCAAGCGGCGCATCGCGCTGACGCGCGAGCTGATCGGCGAGCAGGCGACGGGCTCGTTCGTCGCCGAGACGCGCGGCCACACCGCGGTCGAGCGCGTGCTGTCGCTCGTCCTGCTCGGCGATCTCGTGTCGCTCTACGCCGCCGTGCTGCGCGGGACCGACCCGACGCCGGTCGACGTGCTCGTCACGCTCAAGCAGCGCCTGGCCGG
>JBBSMC010000093.1:0-9813 GCA_038233375.1 Solirubrobacterales bacterium | reverse complement strand
TCACCCGCCCGGTCTGCAGGAGCTCCGCGGCGAGCAGCACGAGCGGATCGGCCTCATCCGGCCGGTCGCGAACCGCCTGCTCGAGCGTCTCGACCTTCGACCGTTGCGCCGGGCTCGCCGCCACCGGCGCGCCCCCCGCAACCGCCTGGCCGTCTGTTCCACGACCGAGGACTACCACCAGCACGGCGAGGGTGACGGCGAACGCCGCCACCCCGGCGCCGACCAGCTTTGCTGCCGTGCTCAGGACGGATCTTCCCCGGGCGTCGGCAGGTGCGGCGGCTCCAGGCGGTCCTCCGTCGGCGAGCCGCCGACCTCGTTCTTCAGCGACGGCACGTACGGGAAGCCCGGCAGGAAGTCCTGGTCGTTGCGGTCGACCCCGTCGCCGAGCGGCAACTTCTTGCCGCCCTGATCGGGTGGCACGAGGAAGCCGCCGAGCGCGCGCAGCTCGATGTCGACGACATCGTCAGCCAGGCGCCGCCCGTTCGGGAAACCGGCCGTGTCGCCGCCGATGACGCCGAAGCGGTTCTCGTCCTGCGTCGGGGGGATGCCCATGTTGAGCTTCAGCGTGTCGGCCGCCGCCGGGTTCTTGCGAATCTGGTTGAGCCCGGGGACGCCGGTGAAGAAGGCCTGCACGAGGTCCGTGCGGCCGGTCTCCTTGATGCCGAGCATAAACAGCTGGTTGAACGCCCCGGCCAGAAACGGATTGGCCGCGAACCTTCCGAAGGACCTGCCGTCACCCGAGGGCTGCTGGCGGTTGTACTGGTCCTTGAGGGTGACCGGGATGAACAGCTCGTTGACGAGCGGGTTGCCCAGTCGGCTGACCTGCACCCATTCCCTGCCGCGATCACGGTTCCTCGTTCGCGAGTTGATCGTCGCGCTGCGCGTGCTGCGCTGGGTGGAGCGATTGGTGACCTGCACGCGCTGACGCTCGGTCGAGGCCCAGACGCCGACCGTGGCGTTGGACGCGGTCGGACCGCCGACCGGCTTGCGGTCGCGCGTCACCGCGGACTCCGGCAGCTGCAGGACGATCGACTGCACGCCGTAGCCGGCGATCGTGTCGATGCCGCCGCCCTCGTTGCCCGTGCCGGCGCCGGCGAGGTTCACCGAGTCGAAGATGCGGTCCAGCGCGATGAAGAACGCGTCGTCGCGCTGACCGGCGAAGACCTGGCCGCCACCGCGCAGGCTCTTGATGGCCTGCGGCCACAGCGACTCGTAGTCGGGCATCGTCTTGGGACCGACGTTGCTCGGCGCGACGCGGAAGTTCCTGCCGAGGCTGCGAGCCGAGGTACGCCGGCCTCGCGAGTTGAACGTCTCGCGGACGATCTCGTAGGACTCCTTCTGGAACAGCGTGGGATCGTTGAGACTCGTCACCGGGGTCAGCGAGTGCAGGTAGTTCTTGTCGTTGAACTTCGTGCGGAAGTCGAAGCGATAGCGGATGTCGGGTTTGCCGTCGCCGGTGTTGTCGAAGTTGATGTAGTACCGGGCGCGGTCGTCGAAGCGGTAGAAGTTCGGGCCGCCGGCGGGATCCTCGAAGGGCACCCAGTTCGCCGCGACGGCGATCTGGCCCGGCGCGCCCTTCGGCGTGAACGCCCACACGTCGGTGTCGTCGCCGAGTGGATCGGCGGACGTCAGCGGTGCCTCGCGATGGCTCGAGCCGTTGCTCACGCTGATGACAACGACGGCGGCCGCCAGCGACGAGAGCACTGCGGCTGCAAGCAGGACCAGCTTCTTCATGACGCTCCTTGGGTGGGGATGTGGCGAGCTTCGCAGCCGCTGCTCCCGCAGATCAGCGCGGCAGCCGAAAAGCGCGCGTCAACGTGCCAACTGGATCGAGATTGGCGCTCCGGCGACCGTTCGTGGGATCGCCGCTCGGCCCAAGGCAGCCCATCCGCAATCAGTTGGCAGCCCAGCTCCGGCGCCCGGCGAAGGGCGAAGGGACCGGGAACGCAGGTCGCGCCGGCGGCTCGCCGGAGGCTGGTCGAGTTGGGCACGCCCCACCTGCATAAGTCGCCCAGCTGCGATCCTTGCCCGCCGTTTCGGGAGCGCCGGCGCGGCACGCGCGTGCGCGACGTGCGCCCGGTCGGCAGGTCCGGCGGCCGCAGTTGCGCGGCGAGCTAGGGCGAACGCTGCCGTTCAGGGCAGCGCGGCTGCGCCCAAGCGCTCGTAGCGCGCGCCCTGCGGCGATCTGCGCGAGCGGTACAGCACGAGTTCCCGCGCCGCGAACTGCAGCGCGGGCGCGGGCGGATCCAGCGCGCGCCGCGTGTCGATCCGCGTCCCGCGCGCGACCCTGCCGACGGTCACGTGCGGGCGAAACGGCCGCCGCTCGGGCTCGAAGCCGATCGCCGCCGCGAGCGCCGCGACGAGCTCCTCGTGCAACATAGCGAGCGTCGCGCCCGCCTGCAGCGCCACGCTGAGCACGCCGGGGCGGCGCGGCGGCAGCCACAGCGCGGCGGTCGTGCGCAGCTCCTCGAGCGGCCGCGCGACCGCAGCCAGCAGCACCCGTACGGCAGCCGCCGCCTGCTCGTCGCGCACGCCGAGGAAGGCGAGCGTCACGTGCAGGTTCTCGGCGGGTATGCGCCGTACCTCGGGCGGCGCCGCCCGTTGCGCCCACGCCGCCAGCTCCGCGCTCACGTCGGCGGGCAGGTCCAGCGCGATGAACAGGCGCATCAGCGCGAGCGGCGCGTGAGCAGCAGCCGCCGTACGAGGTGCAGCGCCACGGTCGTCGTCCGGTCGCGGATCTCGGCGCGGCTGCCGGGCAGCGTCACCGAGCGCGTCAGCCGGCGCCCGTCGCGGTGGCTGACCGACAGCCAGACGAGCCCGACCGGCTTTCCCTCCGTTGCGCCGCCGGGGCCGGCGATCCCCGTGATCCCCACCCCCACGTCGGCGACGAGCGCGGCGCGCGCGCCATCGGCGAGCGCCGCCGCAACCTCCTCGGAGACGGCGCCGACGCGCTCGATCAGCGACGGATCGACGCCGGCCAACGCCACCTTGGCCTCGTTGGAGTAGACGACGAGCCCGCCGTGCACGAACTCCGACGAGCCGGGCCGCTCGGTCAGCCGCGCGCTCAGCAGGCCGCCGGTGCAGGACTCCGCGACGGCGATCGTCTCGACAGGCCGCGAGCCGTCGCCGCGCAGCAGCGCGAAGACCTGCTCGTCGACGGTGCTGCCGTCGTCGGAGAAGAGCGTGTCGGGATGGCGCTCGGCGACGAACGCGGCGAACTGCGCGTACGCGTCCGCGCCGTCGGGCTCGTAGCGCGTGACGACCTCGACCTCGCCGCGGCGCAGGCACGTCGTGATCTCCAGGCGCTCGAGCTCGATCCCGGCCTCCTCGGCGGCGCGCAGGGTGGCAGCGATCTCCGACTCCGGGATCCCGTACAGGCGCAGCATGTCGCGGCGGTACTCGACCGTATCGCGCAGCGCCGCCTGCAGGGTGGGGCTGCTCATGACGGCCGCCCGCCACATCGGCTGCAGCTCGCGCGGCGGGCCGGGCAGCACGACGACCGTGGGATTGCCGCCCTCGACCGGCTTCACCACGAGGCCGGGCGCGGTGCCGACCGGCTCGAGGACCTCGGCGCCGGCGGGCACGACGGCCTGCTTGCGGTTGGAGATCAGGACGGCCTCGGGGTCGAGGTCCGGCCAGCGCGACATGAGCGGGCCCAGGATCTCGGCGATGCGTCCCTCCAGCGCCTCGTCGAGCACCATCTCGCGGCTCTGGAACTCTCCCACGACAGCGGCTGTCAGGTCGTCGGCGGTCGGTCCGAGGCCGCCGCTCGTGCAGATCAGCGCGCAGCCCTCGGCGGCGAGGAAGCGCAGCGCGCGCAGGATGTCGGCGGGCGTGTCGCCGACGACCGCGATCACGATCGGATCGGCGCCCAGCGCGAGCAGCTGCTCAGACAGCCACGGCCCGTTGCGGTCGAGCACGCGGCCCGTCAGCACCTCGGTCCCGGTGACGACGATGCCCGCGCGGACGCTCACGGGCGGCGACTCACGGCACGCAGACGGGTCGCTCCGTCGCCGACAGTGGCTGGCGCCCGCGCCCGGGCGTGATCTCGAGGCCGATCGGCTCCGACGACGCCTTGACGTTCTTCGTACTGCCGTTGATGCGCAGACGCGCGGAGTTGTTGCCGAGCGTCAGCCGGAAGCGCTTTGAGGCGAACGTCGGGGTGCGCTGGCCGGCCTCGTAGGTCTGGCCGTTGACGAGCGTGCGGTCACCGGCCTTCAGGCACACGTTGACCGGGCCGGTCGCCTCGATGCGCAGCCGCACCCGGGTCGGGCGGGCGGGCGCCGCGGGCGGCGGCGGTGTCGCCGCGGGACGGTCGGTGGTCGTGGTGCTCGTCACCGGGGGCGGCGTCGCGGAGGATTCGGGCTCGTCGTCGCCGGAGCCGAGCAGGTACAGGGCGAAGACGAGCCCGGCGACGATCACCGCGAGGAAGAACCACGGCGGCAGAACCGGGGCCTGGCGACGGCGCTCGCGGCCGGGCGCGGCGGCGTTGATCGGCTGCAGCTCGACGTCGCTGAGGTGCTCGTGGCGCAGCTTGTACTCGTCGACGAGCAGCTTGGCGTCCAGGTCGAGCGCCTCCGCGTACGTGCGCAGGAAGCTCTTGACGTACGTCGGTCCGGGCAGCAGGTCCCATTCCTCGTTCTCGAGGGCGCGCAGGTACTTCGCGCGGATCTTCGTCTGCGCCTCGATCTCGGCGATGTCGATCCGGGCGCGCATCCGTGCCTCGCGCAGCGATTCTCCGATGTCCGGCATCAGCGGCTCCCCACCGGCCAGAGGCTACTCGTGGATCGGCGCCGGCTCGTCGGGCTCGAGCTGCGGCTCGGGCTCCGGCGCACCCCCGCCGATGCCGACGCGCTCGCGCAGGTTGGTGATGACGCGCTCGACGTCGCCGGCGCCGACGAGCACCTGGCGCGGCTTGGAGCCCTCGTAGCCGGAGATGACGCCGCGGCGCTCGAGCATGTCGATCAGTCGGCCAGCGCGCGTATAGCCCAGGCGCAGGCGGCGCTGCAGCATCGACGTCGAGGCCGTGCCCATCTCGACGCACAGCCGGATCGCGTCCTCCAGCAGCGCATCCTCATCCGGGCTGAAGCCGTCGTCGCCGCCGGCGGCCGCCTGATCGTCCTCGGACTCGACCTCCTCGAGCAGGTCCTCGCGCAGCTCGGGCTCGCCCTGGCGGCGCCAGAACGTCGTCAGGGCCTCGATCTGGGGCTCGTCGATGTAGGCGCCCTGGATGCGCTGCAGCTTCGACGAGCCGACCGGCGAGAACAGCATGTCGCCCTGGCCCAGCAGCGACTCGGCGCCGTTGACGTCGAGGATCACGCGCGAGTCGGTCTGCGAGGAGACCGAGAAGGCGATCCGCGACGGCACGTTGGCCTTGATCATGCCCGTGATGACGTCCACGCGCGGGGACTGCGTGGCCAGCACGAGGTGGATGCCGACGGCGCGCGCCTTCTGCGCCAGGCGGATGATCGAATCCTCGACGTCGGCCGGTGCGACCATCATCAGGTCGGCGAGCTCGTCGATCACGCACAGCACGTAGGGCAGCGGCGGCTCGGAGCGCTTGGCGCGCGAGCGGTTGAGCTCGATCAGGGAGCGCGTCTTGGCCAGCGACATGATCGAGTAGCGCTGTTCCATCTCGCGGACGAGGTTCTGCAGCGCGTTGGCGGCCATCCGCGGGCTCGTGATGACCGGCGTCAGCAGGTGCGGGATCGACTCGTAGTGGTTGAGCTCGACCTGCTTGGGATCGATCAGCACGAGGCGCAGCTCGTGCGGCGTAGCGCGCAACAGGACGCTCGACAGCATCGCGTTGATGCAAGCCGACTTGCCGGCGCCGGTCGTGCCCGCGACGAGCAGGTGGGGCATCTTCGTGAGGTCGGCGCCGATCGCCTTGCCGGCGACGTCCTTGCCCAGCCAGATCGTCAGCGGCGACCAGCCGGCCGGCGCCTCCTGGTTGACGTCGCCGAGCTGGACGATGCGCCGGCGCGCGTTGGGGACCTCGACGCCGACCGCGGTCTTGCCGGGGATCGGGGCGAGGATGCGGATGTCGGTCGCGGCGAGCGCGTAGGCGAGGTCGTCCTTGAGCTGAGCGACCTTGCTCATCTTGATCCCGGGCGCCAGGCGCAGCTCGAAGCGCGTGATGTGCGGGCCGGCGACGGTGCCGACGATCTTCGCCTCGACGCCGAAGTGGCCGAGCGCCTCGACGAGGCGAGCGGCGGTCTTGGCCTGGCCGGCGGTGTCGGGGCGCAGCTGCTCGGTCGACGAGCGCTTGAGCAGGTTGATGCTCGGCAGGCGCCACTCGAATTTCGGGTCGTCGGTGACCGAGCCGCGCAGGCGGCCCTGCGGGGTGAGGTCGCCTTCGGCATGCGAGCCCACGCGGCGCGGCATGACGGCGGTGGCGTCGGCAGCTGCGGCCTCGTCTGGGTCGGCCTCGAGATCGGCCTCGTCGTCGTCGAAGGCCAGCTGCTCCGGCTCGGGCGCGGGCTCGTCGTCGTCGTGCGCGTCCGGCGAGACGTACGGCTCGGCGTCCTCCTCCCCCGGCTCGGGCGGCCGCTCACCGTAGATGTCGGGAAAGCGCGTGGCGCCCGACCAGAAGCCGCAGCGCCCGGCCGTGGCCTGCGCCGGCGCCGACCGCGGGGCCGGCGCCTCGACGTGCGTGGAGCGAACGATCATCTCGCCGTCCTCGGGCTCGGGCACGGCGAAGCGATCCTCGTCGCCGGCGGGCTCGGCCGGCAGCTCGGGTTGCTCGTGGTCGGGCTCCGGAGCAGTGCGCTTGGGGCGGCGCGCGGACGCGGGCACGACCCGGCCGATGGCGCGGGTCGTGTCGGCCAGGCCCGAGCCGGTCGTGCGCAGCACCCCGGCCACCGAGGCGCCGGTCAGCAGCAGCACCCCCGCGACGAGCAGGAACAGCGCGAGGATGTGCGCGCCGATCGTCGACACCCCCGACGCCACCGCCCACAGCAGCGCCTCCCCCACGATCCCGCCGCGCGGCTCGAAGAACGGGGTGTCCCAGTAGCCGTCACGCGCGCCGTCGGGACCGATGCCGAAGGTGCCGGCCGCGAGCATCAGCGTCAGCGCCGCGAACAGGCACAGCCCGCCGGCGCGAAACGGGCGCATCGTCGGGAGGACCGGGCGCAGGACGAAGAGCGCGCCGGTGGCGACGATCGCGACCGGCGCCGCGTAGGCGACCTGGCCGACGGCGTAGGCCAAGCCGTCGGTCGCCGCCTGACCGACGGCGCCGCCGTCCCAGCTCAGGTACAGCGGAAAGGCGAGGAAGACGCCAAGGGCGACGAGCCCGAGACCGATGACGTCCATGTGGCGCTGCTCGAGGGCCGGCAGGCCGAGCGCGCCCAGCGAGGAGCGCTGCGCGCGGGCGCGGGGACGGGCCTTCGCCGCCGCGGGCTTCGCGGAGGGCTTGGCCGGTGAACGGCGAGGTGCGGGCTTGCGGGCAGGGGCCATGGTCAGCCGTCCCGAATGTTCGACGCCGACCGGTTGCGCTCCTGCCTGCGGATGGCCGGTGATGCGACACACGAAGACCGTCTGCTGATGGCCATTAACCGTGGGTTGAGCCGCGGCCCTACCCTGATGAGAGCCATGTCGGACCGCCCCCCACGCGTTCTCGTCGTCGAGGATGACCAGGAGATCGCCCAGGTCCTGCTGCGTTCGCTGCGGATGGAGGGCTACGAGGCCCGCGCCAGCTTCGACGGCGAGGCGGCGCTCGCCGACGCCCGCGAGTTCACGCCCGACCTCGTGATCCTCGACCTCGGCCTGCCCAAGCTCGACGGCGTCGACGTCGCGCGCGCCCTGCGTAAGGACGGCGGCGACGTGCCGATCCTCATGCTGACCGCGCGCGACGCGGTCGAGGCACGCGTCGAGGGCCTCGACGCCGGCGCCGACGACTACCTCGTCAAGCCCTTCGAGCGCCAGGAGCTGCTCGCCCGCCTGCGCGCGCTCCTGCGCCGCCGCCCGCCACGCGGCAGCGCGTCGCTCGTCGTCGGCGACCTGCAGCTGAACCCCGACACGCACGAGGTGCTGCGCGACGGGCGCGAGATCGAGCTGACGCAGCGTGAGTTCGAGCTGCTGGAGTACCTCATGCGCAACGAGCGCATCGTCGTCCCGCGTCAGCGACTATTGGAGGAAGTGTGGGGCTACGACCCTTTTGCCACGACGAACACCATCGAGGTGTTCGTCTCGAACCTGAGAAGGAAGCTGGAAGCCGACGATGAGCCGCGTCTCCTCCATACGATCCGCGGCGCAGGCTACGTTCTCCGCGCCTAGGCAGGTCCCGATCCGCTGGCGGCTGGCGGGTGGATCGGCGCTCCTGACGCTCGTGATCCTGTGCGGGTTCGCGGGCGCCGTCGGCGGCCTGACCACCCAGCGCCTGCACCAGGACTTCGCCCGCGAGGTGCGCAGCGCCGCCGACCTCGCGCAGGCGAGGATCAAGTACAACGCGGTGCTCCCGATCGGGATCGGCGACTACTACGTCGACGGCCTGACACCCTCGCTGTCGACGTGGGACGACGGCGTCAACATCGTGCGCATCGTCATGAGCGACGGCCTGCACCTGCAGAGCACCACGCACACGAAGGACTTCGGGCGGCCCGAGAAGCGCGACGACAAGCTCGTCACGAGCACGCAGCAGGACGGCTATCTCGTCGAGACGCGCGAGCTTCCCCACGACGACGAAGCCGTCGTCTTCAGCCCCGTCTACCTGCAGTTCGCCCGCCCGCTGGCGTCCGTCGACTCCCAGGTCGGCAGCCTGCGCCTGTTTCTCATCATCGGCGTCCTCAGCGGCGCCGGCCTGGCGCTGCTGGCCGGCCTGATGGTCGCCCGCCGCGCGATGGCGCCGATCGCCGCTCTGACGGCGACCGCACGCAAGATCGAGCGCACACGGGACCCCGCCGAGACTATCCCCACCGTCGAGGCCGACGACGAGGTCTCCGAGCTGGCCCGCACGCTGGACAACATGCTCCACGCGCTCGACGCCTCGCGCAGCGAGACCGAGGACGCCCTGCGCCGCCAGCGCGAGTTCGTCGCCGACGCGTCGCACGAGCTGCGCACGCCGCTGACGAGCGTGCTCGCCAACCTCGAGCTGCTCGCCGAGAGCCTCGACGGCGACCAGCAGGACGCCGCGCACTCGGCGCTGCGTTCGTCGCGGCGAATGCGCCGGCTCGTCGCCGACCTGCTGCTGCTGGCCCGCCACGACGCCGCGCGCCAGGCGCCCCACACCCCGACCGACGTCGGCCAGGTGCTCGTCGAGGCGGCCAGCGAGCTCGGCGTCATCGCCGACGGCCACGAGCTGTCGATCGACGCCAACCGCGCGTTCGTCGACGGCGCCCGTGACGAGCTGCACCGCCTCACCTTGAATCTCGTCGAGAACGCGATCCGCCACACGCCGCCGGGGACGCAGGTGCGCGCGTCGGTCGAGCGCGTCGACGGTCATGTCCGCCTGACGGTCGAGGACGACGGCCCCGGCATCCCCGCCGACCTGAAGGACCGCGTCTTCGAGCGCTTCGTGCGCGGCGTCGGCGACCGCGGCGGATCGTCGGGCCTCGGGCTGTCGATCGTGCAGGCCGTCGCCCAGTCGCACGGCGGCCGCGTGACGATCGTGTCGCCCGCCATGAACGGGGCCAGCCGTGCGCGCGGCACGCGCTTCGAAGTGACGCTGCCGGCGTCGACCAGCCCGCAGCACGCCCAGCCCGCCGCCCGGCCCCCGTCGGACCCGACGCCGGTCGAGAGCTCCTGACCGTCGGCGCGCTGCGTAGGGGCTTCGCGGCGGCCGTGAGCGGCGCGGTGCTCGCGCTCGCGCTCGCCGGC
>JBBSMC010000092.1:0-9867 GCA_038233375.1 Solirubrobacterales bacterium | reverse complement strand
GCCGCCACGACGAGCGCGAGTACTCCTTCGTCGACGCGACGAGCTTCGCCGTCATGCGCGCGCGGGGGATCGGCGAGGCGCTGGCCTTCGATGGAGATTTCGCCGCTGCGGGATTCGTGGAGCTGCGGGCGTAGGCGAGCGACCCACGGACGACGAAGGTGCCCGCCCGAGACACGTCCGGGAATCCTCCTTCTCCGGAGCGTGTCGCCGAGGTCAGGTCCGCGCGTTCAAGCCGTCCGGAACGTGAGGGCTGCCGCCGTCGCGCTTCGGTCGGCCGAGATGCACCGGCTCGTGCTCCTGGGTGCCCCTGCGATGCGTCGGCTGGACAATCGCGCGGTGGCTCTAGCGTGGTGCGCGTCTGAGACGGACCAACAGATCCTGGTGACCCTGGTCCCAGTGATCGACGGACGCTGGGTGGTCAAGGGAGAACACGATGTGCTCGCCAGCCTCGGACTGCCAGTGCCCGCAGGAGAACCGATCAGTCCAGTCGTCTTGTTCGCTGTACCCCGGCAATTGCTTGATGGCAAGCCACGGCGCTGCTCCAAGTGTCAGAA
Source organism: Solirubrobacterales bacterium (assembly GCA_038233375.1). Taxonomy (GTDB): domain Bacteria; phylum Actinomycetota; class Thermoleophilia; order Solirubrobacterales; family Solirubrobacteraceae; genus CADCVQ01. Next base: position 9,313 of record JBBSMC010000092.1, on the reverse strand, counting down.
CACAGCGCGGTTTGAGGATCGCAAGCTCGCGCTCGAGCAGCAGCGCGGGACAGTTGTCGGCCATTTCCGGCGTGGGGCTGCTGCGGCCGCTGTCTTGTGGCGAGCACTTGACCGCTTGGAGCCTGACGGTCGATTTGAGCACCGACACGAGCTCACGCGGTTCATCTCGATCGCAGATCTCATCTCCGGCGATCCAGTCCTGGATCGCTGCGGCGCTCCGCGCGGAGGCATACGCCACACGCGAGCCGAGGGCCCTCCTCTTACCCGCAGCGAGCTCATTGAGCTGAGATCCGCCGCCGGACGTTTCGCACGTGATCTCGTACTCCGCGAGCAGGCCCCCGGCATCACGAAGGTTGATCAGGATCACCGCTACGCCACCCTCGCGGTACTCAGGCCCGATCCACGGCAGCGTGACACCGGCTCGCCCGCAAACGTTTACCGGACGGCTGTCCAGCGCCGATCGCCAGCAGGCTTCGCCAAGAGGGCAGCACTTCCACAGCGCCGGTGTTCTGCCATTCGCGATCAGTCCGGTCCGCTCATACAGGCCAGCGACGCGTGCCAGCAGCCGGGCCTGCCTGCCACGCGGGATGTCGATCCCATCCACGACATCCCAGCTTCTGAACAGCTCAGTAAGCTCGCCGACGCGCATGGACTAGCGCGCCTCGAGCTCAAGGTCGGTACCCAGGGCGCGCAAACGGTCATACGCCGAACTGCCAACGGCGGCCTCGAGCGTCGCTGGCAGACGCCGGCAGATCGAGCGCAACTCATCGATCGCCGCGCGGGCGACGCGCAGTTTGCCATCATCGTGCCGCTCAGCGAAATACAGATCATCGATGAGCGACTCGACAGATCTCAGGCTGCGATCCAGATTGTCGGCCAATACCACACCCTCTTCGCGAAGCAGGCCGTCTATTCGGAGATCAAGATCATTGATGAGAATACTGAGCTGCGCAGAAACGTAACGGTTGTCCATACCGCAATCATGCCGACCACGGCGGAGCAACCGGACCCACATGGAGCGGTACCGCGGACGATCGACGTGCGGGCGGCGGGAGCTGACGAACCGGTCCCGGTGAGGGTGGCCCTCAGGTCCATGTACCACTCACGATGGCCCACGCGCTTCATCCGCAGCCGGGGCGTCGAGGACGCGCACGATCAGCTCGTCATCGATGCGGAGGTTCGTACGAACCCGCGCAACGAGGATGTCCCGCGTGCAGGAAGCGATCAGAGCTGGTCGGCGCCCGTCGGGTGGCGCTCCAGGCCACCCTCCGCCTCGCTCGGCGGCGTCTCCGGCTCCCAGTCGACGGGCTGGCCCAGCGCCGCGCCCTTGAGCACCTTCAGCGTCAGCAGCGCGCACTTCATCCGCGTCGCGGAGATCTGGATGCCGAGCAGGTTCAGGACGTACTGGCGATCGAGCTTTATCAGCTCGTCGATCGTCATGCCCTTGATCTCGTCGGAGGTCATCGACGCCGAGGCCTGGCTGATCGCGCAGCCGTGGCCGGAGAAGCGCAGATCCTCGATTCTGCCGTCATCGGTCGTGCGGATCTCGACCGTCAGCTCGTCGCCGCAGAGCGGATTGGAGTCCTTGAAGGTGAGGTCATACGGGTCGAGGTGTCCCCAGTTGTGGGGGCGCTTGTAGTGCTCGAGGATCTCTTCGCGGTAGATCGAGTCCATGCTCATCGCGCTTCCTGGGTCGCGTTCATCCGAAGATCTTGCGTACGTCGTTGAGGCCGTCGATCAGCGCGTCGACATCGGCGCGCGTGTTGTGCACGGCAAACGACGCCCGCGTGGTCGCGGCGACGCCGAAGCGCTGCATGAGGGGCTGGGCGCAGTGGTGGCCGGCGCGCACGCAGACGCCGCTGGATCCGAGGATCTCGGCGATGTCGTGCGGGTGGGCGATGTCCAGCGTGAAGGCGACCAGCGCACCGCGCCTGTCGGCGTCCCGCGGGCCCATGACGGTGACGTCGGGCAGCTCGGAGAGACGCTCCAGCGCGTAGGCGCAGAGGTCGCGCTCGTGCTCGCGGATGCTCTGCATGCCGATGGCGCAGACGAAGTCGACCGCGGCCCCGAGGCCGATCGCCTCGGCGATGTTCGAGGTGCCGGCCTCGAACTTCGCCGGCAGCTGACCCCAGCGGATCTCGTCGACGGAGACCGAGGCGATCATGTGGCCCCCGCCGAGGAACGGCGGCATGGCGTCGAGCAGGTCCTTGCGGCCGTGCAGGATGCCGACGCCGGTCGGACCGTAGAGCTTGTGGCCGGTCCAGGCGTAGAAGTCGGCGCCGATCTCGCTGACGTCGACGGGCATCTGCGGCACCGCCTGCGAGCCGTCGATGACGACGACCGCGCCGGCGTCATGCGCGCGGCGGACGATCTCGGCGACGGGGGCGATCGTCCCGGCGGCATTGGAGACGTGGGTCGTCGCGACGAGCTTGACCGTGCCGCTGGCGAGCAGCTCGTCGAGCTGGTCGAGGTTCAGCATGCAGTCGTCGTCGACCTCGACCATCGCGAACGTGGCGCCGGTGTGCTGGCAGAGCATGTGCCAGGGCACGAAGTTCGAGTGATGCTCGAGCTGGGTGACGACGACGGTGTCGCCGGGTCCGACGTTGGCGCGCCCCCACGAGTAGGCGACGAGGTTCAGCGCCTCGGTCGCGTTCTTCGTGAAGACCGTGCAGTCCGCGGGCCAGTTCATGAACGCCGCGATGCGGTCGCGGGCGCCCTCGAACAGCTCGGTCGCCTCCGCCGCGAGGGCGTAGACGCTGCGGTGCACGGTGCCGCGATGGTGCTCGTAATAGTCCGCCATCGCGTCGATGACCGGCTGCGGCGTCTGTGACGTCGCAGCCGCGTCCATGTAGACGATCCCCTCGCGCTGCAGACAGGGAAAGTCCGTGGCCAGCGGCGTGTCGGCCAGGGTGCTCATCCCTTCGCGGCCACGCTGAACTCTTCGCGAATCCCGGCGTAGCCCTCGGCCTCGAGGCGGTCGACGAGCTCGGGGCCGCCCTCCGTGGCGATGCGCCCGTCGAACATGATCGACACGCGCGTGGGCGTGACCATGTGCAGGATGCGCTGGTAGTGGGTGATGATCAGGATCCCCATGTCCTGGCCCGACGCGACCGTGTTGACGCCGTGGGCGACGACGTTGAGCGCGTCGATGTCCAGGCCCGAGTCGGTCTCGTCGAGGACGGCGAGCTTGGGCCTCTGCAGCGCGAGCTGGAGAATCTCCAGGCGCTTCTTCTCGCCGCCCGAGAAGCCCTCGTTGAGGTAGCGCGAGCTGAACTCGCGCGGGACGTCGACGAGCTCCATCGCGGCCTCGACGGTCTTGCGGAATTCCTTGAGGGAGATGTCGCTCTCGCCGCGTGCCTCGCGGTGGGCGTTCATGACCATCCGCAGGTACTTGGTGATGGTGACCCCGGGGATCGCGACCGGGTACTGGAACGCCATGAAGAGGCCCATGCGCGCGCGCTCGTCGGTGTCGGACTCGGTGATGTCCTCGCCGCCGAAGAGGATCTGGCCCTCGGTGACCTCGAGGCTCGGGTGACCCATGATCGCGTTGGCGAGGGTGGACTTGCCGGAGCCGTTGGGGCCCATCAGCGCATGGATCTCACCGGGCTTGACCGTGAGGTCGACGCCCTTGAGGATCTGCTTGTCCTCCGCCTCGACGTGGAGGTTGCGAATCTCAAGCTCGGGCATGGTTCCTTGACTGCTCCTTCGTACCGGGTGGCCTGACGGATCAGGCGTGAGTTGGAGTTCTTTGCACCGGCGCCGGTCGTTCGCCGACGCGCGGCAGCTGGCGGGTCTGGAAGTCGATCAGCTCGGCGAGCGACGTCTGCGCGAGCGTCTGGGTGACGCCGACCTGCACGCGCGTCCAGAGGAGCTTCGTGGCGCAGCCGCGGCCGGAGTCGTCGTGATGGGAGCACAGTACGCGGCCGCTGCCGTCATCGGCGCGATCGTCGACGAAGCACTCCATCGGCGCGAGCGAGCCCTCCAGCGCGAGCACGACCTCATCCATGTGGATGTCCTCGGGCTTGCGCGCGAGCACGTAGCCGCCGTGGGCGCCGCGCGTGCTCTGCACGAGCCCTGCGCGCTTGAGCAAGGCCACGATCCGCTCGAGATAGGCGAGCGGCAGGTTCTCGGCGTCGGCGATCGCCTTCAGCGAGACGGGCTGGTCGTTGCCCTGCCGGCCGACCTCGATGAGCAGGCGCACGCCGTACTCGGCCTTCGTCGTGAAGAACACGCCGGTAATCCTACCAGCGAGGTCGGGATAGCGGCGGGCCGGGGCTGCAGACATCGCTCATCACGCAAGGTTGTGCGCCGACCCGGTAGAAGAGTGGTACATGCCGGAGTTCAGGCCAGGCGACGTCTTCGTCGACTACCGCATCGAGGGCCTTGCCGGGCGCGGCGGGATGGGCGTCGTCTACCGCGCGACGCAGCTCCGCCTCGAGCGAACGGTGGCGCTGAAGGTCATCGCGCCCGCGCTGGCCGACGACGAGGACTTCCGCAAGCGCTTCGTCGCCGAGTCCAAGGCGGCCGCCTCGGTCGAGCATCCCAACGTCATCCCGGTCTACTACGCGGGCGAGCGCGAGGGCGTGCTGTTCATCGTCATGCGCTACGTCGACGGGCCGGACCTGCGCGCGCTCGTGCGTGCCGAGCAGCACCTCGAGCCCGAGCGCGCCGCGCACGTCGTCGCCCAGCTCGGCGGCGCGCTGGACGCTGCGCATCGCCACGGCCTAGTGCACCGCGACGTCAAGCCGGCCAACGTCCTGCTCGGCGAGGACGACCACGCCTACCTGACGGACTTCGGCCTGACCAAGCACACGGCGACGAGCGCCGGCGGCGGGCTGAGCCGCGCCGGCGGCTGGGTCGGCACGCTGGGCTACGTCGCGCCCGAGCAGATTCGCGGCGAGCGCATCGACGCGCGCACCGACGTCTACGCGCTGGGCTGCGTGCTCGTCTACGCGCTGACCGGCAAGGCGCCCTACTCGGGCGACAGCGACGAGGCGACGCTGTGGGCGCACCTCAACGCGCCGCCGCCGAGCGAGTCGGTGCCGCCGGACTTCGAGGGAGTGATCGCCCGCGCGCTCGCGAAGGACCCGTCGGACCGCTACCTCTCGGCGGGAGACCTCGGCCGCGCCGCGCTGCGGGCGGCCGGCCGCAGCGCGACCTCGGTGCCCGAACGGTACGTCGGGCGCGGGCCCGCTGCGCCGGCCACGGGCGACACGGCGGACACCGCCCTGCAGGGCGCGGCGGCGCCCGCCGTGGCCGATCCGGACGGCGAGACCCGGCCGTCCCCGGTCGCCGGCGCGACGCCAGCCACCGCACAGCGTCCGGTCGCGCACTCCAACTCACCGACCGGCCGCCGCGGTTCCCTGCTCGCCGCCGGCGCCCTCGCGCTCGTCGCGGTCGCCGCCGCGCTCGCGCTGCTCACGGGCGGCGGCGATGACGACGACGACACCGCAAACCAGCCCCCTCGTACGAGCACCCAGGCGGCGGGCCTGCGACCCTCGATCGTCGATCCGCCGCGGACGTCGCTGCTGACGCGCCCGAACTCGCTGACGATCGCGGCCGGCAAGGTCTGGGCGATGAGCTTTCGGGACGGCGCGATCGTGCTCGTCGATGCGGCCACCGGCGAGCCCGGGGAGCGCCTGAACCTCGGCCCGGCGCTCAGCTCGCTCGCGGCCGGCTTCGGGTCTGTCTGGGTGGTCAAGAGCGACGAGCGGACCCGCAACGTCCTGCGGATCAACGCCAAGACCCGCGAGCGTGTGCGCGGCGGGACCGTCGAGATCGCCCGGCCCGGCCGCAACGTCGCCGTGGCCACCGGCGCAGGCGCGGTCTGGGTGGCCGTGCGCAACGTGTCCGAGGACGACCGCAGCCCGGAGTCGATCATGCGCATCGACCCGAGCAGCGGCACACAGCAGGAGATATCCATCCCCGAGGGCGTCCAGGATCTCGCCGTCGGAGCGGGCGCCGTGTGGGTCACGAATCGCTTCAGCGCCACGGTCACCCGGATCCGCGTCAGCGACGGCGACAAGAAGCGCATCGCCGTCGGCGCGGGCCCCAAGGGCATCGCCGTCGGCGAGGGCTCGGTGTGGGTCGCCGCGTCGCTCGACGACGAGATCACGCGCATCAACCCGCGCACCCTGCACGTCAGGCACATCGGCATCGAGGCGGTCCCGGAGCGGGTCACGGTCGGCGGTGGCTCGGTGTGGGCGACGGCGCAGGAAGCCGGCCGCCTGATCCGCATCGACGCGGACACGCGCAAGGTGCTCGAGCGCATCGACACCGGCGCGCGGCCGTTCGCACTGGACATCACCCGCGGCCGCGCCGTATGGCTGACCCTGCTCGGCAGCGGCGGGGTGCAACGCGTGCGGTTCCAGCCCGGCTGACTACAGGTCGCGGCGCGACACGACGCCGTCCTGCAGCGCGCGCATCGCCAGGTAGGAGCGCTTCTGGTTCTGCGGCAGGTGCTGGACGCCGAAGTAGCCAAACAGCGTGCGCAGGTGCGCCTTGACGGCGTCGACCGAGAGGAACAGCTGCTCCGCGATCTGCTGGTTGGTCGCGGGCGTCGCGAGCTCGGTGTCCTTGTAGGGTCGGCACAGCGCGGCTAGCACGGCGCGCTGCATGGCGCTCAGCTCGGGCAGCTCGGGCCGGCTGCCCGCCGCGACGGTCGGGCTGTCCTCGGCGGTCTCGGGCACGCGGTAGGCGATGCTCGTGCGGCCGACGCGCAGCACATCGCCGTCGCGCAGGCGGTGTCGACCGGAGATCCGCTGCCCGTTGAGGAACGAGCCGTTGCGCGACAGGCCGTCGTCGGCGACCGTCCACTCCCCACCGAGGCACTCGAGCTCGGCGTGCAGGCGCGAGACCTCGGTATCCCATTCCAGGGCGACGTCGTTGGCGGTGCCGCGACCGATAGTGACGCGCTTGGTGGCGGGCTCGAGCACGAGCAGGCGCTGGTCGCCGGCGCCGTCGCGCAGCACGAGGAACGGCGTGCCCTCGCGCTCGGCCTCGATGCGCTCGCGCAGCTCCCCCGGGGTGGCGGCGTGGGCCGCGAGTGGTGACTGATCGGCCTGCTGGGTCACGGCTCTGAGCTTGGCACATCTTCAGGTCGAGTCCCCCTTGGTGTAGCAACGTCACACCTGAGGGTGGGAGGTGTGACCCAGGGGGTCCCAGCGATACAGGCGCGCGACGTGATCTTGCTCACAACGCCCATTTGGCAAGGAGCCGCCCCCCCGATGATCGCCACCCCCCTCACCACCCTCACCGACGACGAGCTCGTCGCCCGCTTTCGCTGCGGCGACGACGCGCCCTTCAGCGAGATCCATCGCCGCTACGCGACCGCGCTGAACGCCTTCGCCCGGCGGATGCTCAACGCGACCGGCCACGACGCCGAGGACGTCGTGCAGGACGCGTTCATCCGCGCCTACCGCGGGCTGCGGGTCACCGACCGCCCGATGGCGCTGCGCCCCTGGCTGTACATGATCGTGCGCAACCGGTCGCTCGACGCGCTGCGCTCCCCCCAGAGCGCCGGCAGCTTCGACGACGAGTTCGTCCTCAACGCGGTGCCCACCGCCGACGCCGCGCAGTGCCTGGAGCAGCGCGACGAGATGCGCCGGCTCGTGGCCGAGATCGGGCGCCTGCCCGAGCGCCAGCGGATCGCGCTCGTGCTGCGCGAGTTCGACGGTTGCTCGCACGTGGAGACCGCGCAGCGGCTGCGCACGACGGTGCCGGCGACGAAGTCGCTGATCATCCGCGCGCGCTCGAACCTGCACGCCGCCGTCGCCGCGGCATGAGGGGTGCAGCGGGTAGGCTCGCCGCACGATGGACGTCACCCAGATCGAAGAAGCGCTCGCCCGCCTGGAGGAGAGCATCGCGGAGGCCCGCATGGCCACCGAGGTGATGCGCGAGGGCGACATCACGGCGGTCGGCGACCTCAACGCGGTGATCGACGCGATGGCGCTCGAGATCGCGGAGCTGAAGGGACGAACGAGCGGCGGGATCGGGTAAGGCGGGCTTTAGGGAGTAGCCATTTTCAGTGGCTATCGTCGGACACCTCGGAGAGCTGCGGACGCCTGACGGACGGGCAGCCGCACAACACGAAAGGGCCGACGATGGAGAGCGCCGTGTGCGCGCAGGACATCGAGCCGTGCGCGAACGAGCGGCTCGACCGCATCGTGACGGGAACCGTCACCGTCGTCCCCTTCCTCCTGCTCGGCGTCGCCGCCTGGCACGCCTGGCAGAGCCTCCTCATGTGGCACGACGTCGTCATCTTCGGCGTCATGTACGTGCTTACCGGCCTGGGTATCACCGTCGGCTTTCACCGCCACTTCACGCACCGCGCCTTCGTCACGAGCAAGCCGGTTCGGGCCACGCTCGCCGTGCTCGGCACGGCGGCGATCGAGGGACCGATCACGGCCTGGGTCGCCGATCACCGCAAGCATCACGCGTTCTCCGACCAGTTCGGCGATCCTCACAGCCCGCATGTCGACCACGGCCACGGCCTGCGCGGCGCGCTGCGAGGTCTCGCCCACGCGCACGTCGGCTGGCTGTTCCTGCACACCCAGCGCGCCAACAAGAAGCGCTACGCGCCCGACCTGGTCACCGACCCGCTGATCCGCTTCATCGATCGCACGACGCTGCTGTGGATCGCGCTCGGGCTCGCCGTGCCCTTCGGCCTCGGCTATGCGCTCGGCGGCACGCTGACGGCGGCGCTGACCGGCCTGCTCTGGGGCGGCGCGGTGCGGGTCCTGCTGCTGCACCACGTCACGTACTCGATCAACTCGCTGTGTCACTTCTTCGGGCGCAAGCGCTTCGACAGCGGCGACGAGTCGCGCAACCTCGCCTGGCTGGCGCCGCTGTCCTTCGGCGAGGCGTGGCACAACAACCACCACGCGTTCCCGACATCGGCGGCCCACGGGCTGCGCCGCTACGAACGGATGCTCGACCCCAGCGCGATCGTGATCGGGACGATGGAGCGGCTCGGTCTCGTGTGGAACGTCGTGAAGATCAGCCCTGAGCGCCAGGCGGCGAAGGCGGTCGCCGCCACGTAGCGTTGGCGCGTGCCGCCGACCCAGCCGCAGCTCCCCGTCCTCGATAGCTTCCGGGGCGTCGCCGCGCTGGGGATCGCGCTGTACCACTGCTGGCTGCTGTCCGGCGAGCCGGCGCTGGGTGGCGGGCCGGTGCGCGACGTGCTCTCGGCGGGGTTTCTCGCCGTCACGCTGTTCTTCGTGCTGAGCGGGTTCGTGCTGTTCCTGCCGGTGGCGCGGCGGGCGGGCGTGTTCGGGCCGCTGAAGCCGTACGCGCGGCGGCGGATGGCGCGCGT
>JBBSMC010000091.1:0-10142 GCA_038233375.1 Solirubrobacterales bacterium | reverse complement strand
CTCGTGGCGGTCGTCGTGGTGCGCCGCCGCCGGCGGCGCGGGCGCGCCTGAGCGTTCGCCTGCGGTTCAGCGGCGCGCCGTTGACTTCGGCTGCGGCGGCTCGACCGCCTGGATGCGGCTCGCCTGCGACTCGGCCACCTGGGCGCCGGACTGCGTGGCGTTGGCCTTCGCGCAGAGCAGGGTGAACGCGGACTGCAGGATGTCGTTGACCGCCGCCGCGGCGAGGATGCCCGCGAGGATACGGCCCTCGCGCGGCCGCGCCACGCGCAGGCCGACGAGGCCGAGCGAGCTGCAGGTGCCCAGGCAGCGCGGGCAGGTGACGAGCTCGCCGAGGACGTAGCGCAGGCCGCGCCCGCGGGGGTGGCGCCCTCCGTCATCGCCGAGCTCGACGAGCGGCTCGCGCGCCCACACGCCGACCTTCTCCTTCGCCAGCGCCTTGGTCAGCGTGAACGTCGCCAGCCCGAACACGGGCAGCTCGGCCCCCGCAGGCGCGGCCTTGCCCTGACGCGCCGTCACCGCGCTCACCGCGCCGAGCCAGACGACGTTGACCGCGGCGTAGTCGTGCGCTTCGACGGGCTTCTGGGAAAGCTCCACCATTGACCGCCGGGGCCTACCCCACCGGCGCTCGGCCTCACGTTCGATCCCGCACACGCGGCGCGTTCGCAGGCGGGCGAGGCGACGTTCGCAGATCTCTGAAACGAGCGGCGATGGCGGATTTGCTCGCATAGCGAGCATTTCGCGCCACCCTCGCCCGTCCGCACAGCGCGAACGGCGCACAGACGCCGTCATGCCCGCTGGAGGGGAGCGCCCCTACGCCGAGCGGCGCAACGGCGCGGCGAGACGAGCGCTGGAGACCGCGATCGCATCGGGGTTCTCGTCGACGAGCACGAACCGCCGGCCGAGCTCGCGGCAGACCGCGCCCAGCGTGCCCGAGCCGGCGAACGGATCCAGGCACCAGCCGCCCGGCAGCGAAGAGGCGGCCACCATCCGGCGCACGATGCCGGCGGGCTTCTGCGTCGGGTAGCCGGTCTTCTCGCGCGAGTTCGTCGGCACGATCGTGTGCCACCAACAGTCGCTCGGGCGCTTGCCGCGCGCCGCCTTGACAGGCCCGGCGAGGCCCGGCGCCATGTACGGCTCGCGGTCGACCTCATCGTCGTCGAAGTGGTAGAGAGCGCGGTCGCGGACGTAGACGAGGATCGTGTCGTGCTTGGCCGGCCATCGGCGCTTGGGCCGGCCGCCGTAGTCGTAGATCCAGATCAGCTCGTTGAGGAAGCACTCGGGGCCGAAGATCTCGTCGAGCGCGAGCTTGCAGCGGTGCGACTCGCGGTAGTCGAGGTGCAGGTACAGCGTGCCGTGTGGGGCGAGCAGCTCGCGCACGCGCTCCAGCCGCGGCGCGAGGAAGCCGGCGTAGTCTGCGAACGCGTCGGCGTAGCCCAGCTCGCCGCGGCGCTGCTCGTTGCCGGTGTTGAACGGCGGGTCGAGGTAGGCCATGTCGAACGCGCCGTCGGGCAGCGTCGCCATCGCGGCGAGGTTCTCTCCGGCGATCAGCAGGTCGTCGTCGAGGACGGTGGGAGCGCCAGCGTTCAGAGTGCGCACGGTTGGCGGCAGCCTATGACCGGGGACGGTCGGCTCCCGGACCCGCGGCGGTCCGGATGCGGTGGTTGATTCACGTCGTGCGCACGCCGCGCGTCCTGCCGGCCGCGGGGCAGCCCGTCGGCGGGCGCGATTTGCGAGCCTATGGGCGGATGGCGTCCCTCGTTCGCCGCGTGGCCGTGCTGCTCGTCGTCGTCGTCCTGACGGTCGTCGCGGTCGTCGTGCTCTTTCCCGGCGACACGTCGAACCCGCGGCTCGTGCCGGGGACGGGCGCCGACAACGACCCGCTCGCCTACACGGAAGGCCGCGAGGACGAGTTCGCCGCCGCGGCCGCGCGCGGGCATGCGCACGTCATCTACGCCAAGTCACCGGGCGGCGCGCGCGCCAGCGCGCAGCGGGTCGCGCAGTACCGGCCGCTCGTCGAGACCGCGGCCGAAACGGCCGACATCGACGCGGACACGCTGGAGGGCCTCGTGCTGCTCGAGAGCGCCGGGCGCCCCGACGCGGCCGCCGATCCGCAGCTCGAGGGTGCGGTCGGGCTCACGCAGATTCTCGCGGAGACCGGCCGCAACCTGCTCGAGATGAGGGTCGATCCGGCCGGCGCGCGGCGGATCGGGCGCTCGCTGCGGCGCGCGCAGCGCAAGGGCGACAGCGCGCTGGTCGACCGGCTGCAGGCGCGGCGGCGGCTCGTCGACGAGCGCTTCGATCCGCCCAAGGCCCTCGCCGCGACCGCCCGCTACCTAGTTTTCGCGCGCGAGGAGCTCGGCCGCGCCGACCTCGCCGTGCAGAGCTACCACATGGGCATCGGCAACCTGCAGAACGCGCTGCGCGACTACGGCGAGGACGACATCTCCTACGCGCGGCTGTACTTCGACTCGACCCCGACCGACCACGAGGATGCCTACCGCCGCCTCGCCGCGCTCGGCGACGACTCGGCCACGTACCTGTGGCGCGTCATGGCGGCGCGGGAGATCATGCGCCTTTTCCGCTCCGACCCCGACCAGCTCGATCGCCTTTCGGCGCTGCAGAACGCCAAGAACTCGGCCGAGGAGGTCCTGCATCCGGAGGACGAGACCGAGGCGTTCACGACGCCCGACGACCTGCGCGCCGCCTACGCCGACGGCCGGATCGTCGCCCTGCCGCGGGCGGCGCTGCTCGAGCGCGGGGTGGCGATCGACCGCGGGATGGGCGAGCTGGCCGCTCGCCTCAAGCGCTCGCGCACCACGTACCGCGGCCTGCGCGAGCCGGCGCTCGCACTGCTGGCCTACATCGGCTCAGGCGTAAAGGCGATCTCTCAGACCGACGCACCGCTCGTCGTGACGAGCACCGTGCGCGACAAGGCCTACCAGCGCCAGTTGCTGCGCCGAAACCGCGAGGCGACACCGAACTACTCGCTGCACACCACCGGCTGGTCGTTCGACATCCGGCGCACGTACGCGTCGCGCGCGCAGGCGCGAGCGTTCCAGTTCATCCTCGGGCGCCTGCAGTCGCACAACCTGATCGCCTGGGTGCGCGAGCCGGCCGCGATCCACGTGACGGTGTCCGAGGAGGCGAGCCGGCTGGCGGCGGTGTTCACGCCGTAGCGTCGCCCGGCAGAGGACCGAAGAACTCGTCGAGTGCGAGGCTGAAGCCGGCGAGTAGCGGCGAGGTGAGCACGTCGCCACGGGCGAGCTCGAGGCAGACGTCGAACGTCGGCGACTTCGGCGTGCAGCGGCGGTAGACGAGGATCTCGTCGGCAGCGGTGTCGACGAGCCAGAGCTCCGGCAGCCCGTGCTGCTCGTAGCGGCGCATCTTCGGTCCGATGTCGTAGCACCACGTCGACCGGGAGCGGATCTCGGCGGCGATGTCGGGCATCGGCTGGAGGGCGCTATCCGGGGGTGGCTCGCGGCCGCTGCGGTACCAGAGGACGTCGGGCTCGTAGTAGTTGCGCTCGTCGAGCACCGTCCCGAGCCGCGACCAGGACTCACCGCGGCCGGGCTCGGCGCGGCGCCAGAGCTCGAGCGCAAAGACGAGATCGCGCTCGACGCTCTGGTGCAGCCGTCGGGGCGGGTTCAAGACGACCTCACCCTCGACCAGCGTCGTGAAACGCGGAACGTCGAGCTCGAGGAACTCCGCCACCGTCATCCGCTGCGCCACCGCCATGCCGCTCATCGTACGCCTCATCTCGCTTGCCGCCCACACCTCATACGAGGCGTGGGCGATCAGAACTTCGCCCCCTACGCGAGCAGCTCGCGCACGTGCTCGGCGACGTTCTCCGGCGTGATGCCAAGCTCCTCGAGGACCTTCTCACCGGGCGCCGAGGCGCCGAAGCGGTCGATCGAGACGATCGCGTCGGCGTAGCGCTCCCAGCCCATCCGGACGCCGGCCTCGACGGAGACCGTCGGCAGGTCGACCGGCAGGACGGACGTCTTGTAGTCCTCGTCCTGCTGTTCGAAGAGCTCCCACGACGGCATCGAGACGACGCGCACCGCCACGTCGAGCGCCTCGGCGGCCTCGAGCGCGACCCAGACCTCGCTGCCGGTGCCGATGATGATCGCCTCGGGGTCGTCGGCGTCGAGCAGCACGTACGCGCCCTTGCCGACGCCGTCGGCCGTCCCGTACTTCTCGCGGTCGAGAACCGGCAGGTCCTGGCGCGAGAGGACGAGCGCGACGGGTCCCTCGAGATCCTCGAGGATGACGCGCCACGCCTCGGCGGTCTCGTGCGCGTCGGCCGGGCGCAGCACGACGAGCCCGGGAATCGCCCGCAGCGCGGCGATGTGCTCGACCGGCTGATGGGTCGGGCCGTCTTCGCCGAGCGCGACGGAGTCATGGGTGAAGACCCAAACCGTCGGCAGGCCGGTCAGCGCCGACAGGCGGAGCGCGCCGCGCATGTAGTCGGCGAACTGCATGAACGTCGAGCCATAGGGCCGGACGATGCCGCCGTGGGCGGCCATGCCGTTGACCGCGCCCCCCATGCCGTGCTCGCGCACGCCGAAGAACACGTTGCGCCCGGCCTTCTCGGCAGTGAAGCGCTCGGAGTCGGGGAACTCCGTCTTCGTGGACTCCGACAGGTCGGCGGCGCCGCCGACCATCGTCGGCGTGAACTCCTCGAACTTCGCCATGACCTTCGCGCCCGCGCTGCGTGTGGCGATCTTCGGCTTGTCCCAGTCGATGTCGCGCAGCGCGTCGCCGAGACCCGGCAGCGCCTTGCCGTCCCACGCCAGGTCCCACTCTTCGGCGAGCTTGGGGTTCTTCGAACGCCAGGCGTGGAAGCGCTCCTTCCACTCGGCGTGCTGCTTGGCGCCCTCGTCCTTCATGGAGGCGGCGGCGTAGGCCTCGTCGGGGACGTGGAACTGCTTGTCCGGATCCCAGCCCATGACCTCCTTCGTCGCGCGGACCTCGTCCTCGCCGAGCGCGGCGCCGTGCGCCTTGCTGGAGCCCTGCTTGTTGGGCGCCGGGTAGCCGATGATCGACTTCACGCGAATGATCGATGGCTTGTCCTCGACCTTCTGGGCGGCCTTGATCGCTGCCTCGAGCGCGACCGTGTCGTTGGCGTCGTGGACGGCGGAGACGTCCCAGCCGTAGGCCTCGAAGCGCTTGTCGACGTCTTCCTTGTCGAAGCTCAGCGAAGTCGGGCCGTCGAGCGAGATGTCGTTGTCGTCGTAGAGGTAGACGATCCGGCCGAGGCCGAGCTGGCCGGCGAGCGAGGCGGCCTCGGCGGCGATGCCCTCCATCAGGTCGCCGTCGGAGACGATCGCGTAGACATGGTGGTTCTGGACCTCCTCGCCGTAGTGCTCGCGCAGGTACTTCTCGGCGATGGCCATGCCGACGCCATTCGCGAAGCCGGCGCCCAACGGGCCGGTCGTGACCTCGACCCCCGGGGTGACGTGCACGCGATCGCGCTCGGGATGGCCCGGCGTCAGCGAGCCCCACTGGCGGAACTGCTTGATCTCGTCGATCGGAAGGTCGTAGCCGGTGAGGTGCAGGATCGCGTAGAGGAGCATCGATCCATGCCCCGCGCTGAGCAGGAAGCGGTCACGATCGGGCCACGTGGGATCCGCCGGGTCGTGGCGCATGATGTGCCGGTACAGGACGACCGCGGCCGGCGCCATGGCCATCGGAAGACCCGGATGACCGGAGTTCGCCTTCTGGACCGCGTCCATCGCCAGAGCGCGGATGGAATCGACGCAGAGCTGATCAGAATCGGAAGTCATATCGGGAAGTATCGAGATCGGCGCGCCATCACGTCGTGTGGATGGTGCTCGCCAAGGCTTTCCTCCTGCACCTGCGGACATGTACCAGGTTTCGCGGCATGACCGACGAGCTCAGCTGAGAGGCCGTGCTGGCCTGGCGCGTGGAGCGCCAGGGCTCGCCGAGCGGGCGCCGCCACGCGAGCTGCTCGAGACTCGTGCGGGCATAGGGGTGGGGCGGATCGTGCACGCGGAGCGATGCGGATTCGCCACACCTGCGACTAGTCGCGCGTTCCGTCCTCGTCACCGTTTGCGGCGGAGCGCGCCGCCCGGGCCTCGTACGCCTGCCGCGCCCGCGTGTCGGCTCCGCCCAGCACGCGGTCCAGCGCGAGCAGGCGGGCGAATCCGTCGCGGACGGCGGTCGGCACGACGCCGCCGAGCTTCGCCAGCGGCGCGATGCGGCGCGGGACGAACACCTCGAAGCGCGGTGAGCGCAGCGCCGCGACGATCGCGTCGGCCACCAGCTGCGGGTCGATGTGCGGCACGAACCGCGCCGGCGGCGTGCCTGCGGAGAGCTCGGTGTTGACGACGCCCGGCTCACGCAGGTGATCTCGATCGGCGTGCCGCGCAGCTCGGCGCGCACGCTCTCGCTCACGCCGACGACGAAGTGCTTCGTGCCCGAGTAGCTCGCGCCGCCGGCGAAGCCGACCTTCCCGGCGGTCGAGGCGATGTTCACGATGTGACCGCGCCCGCGGGCCCGCATCCGCGGCAGCGCCTCCTTCATCCCGTGCAGCACGCCGTGGACGTTGATGTCGACGACCCGGCGCGCGGTCGCGTCGGGCTCCTCGTCGAACGGACCCAGCGGCATGATCCCCGCGTTGTTGACGAGCACGTCGAGCGGGCCCAGGCGGGCCTCGACGTCGTCGACGAAGGCCCGCACCGAATCGCGCTCGACGACGTTGACTCCCAGCGCGACCGTGCCGTGGCCGAGCTCGGCGGCGGTCTGCTCGGCAGCCGCCAGGTCGAGGTTGCCGATCGCGACCTTCATTCCGGCACGCACGCAGGCCGATGCGGTGGCCCGGCCGATGCCGCGCCCGGCGCCGGTGATGGCGACGACCTGGCCTTCGAGTGAGCGGGGGGCGCGAGCCATCGGGAGGGTTATCGTTGCGCCATCGCCGGCTTTCGCCACGACGGACAGCGCATCGCGTACACGGAGTATGGCTCCGGGAGCCGCACGGTCGTGCTGATCCACGGCCTGCTGCTGTCGCAGCGCATGCACGAGCCGCTCGCGCACGCGCTCGCGGCGCGCGGCAACCGCGTGATCACGATCGACCTGCTCGGCCACGGCCGCTCGGACCGCCCGACGGACCCGGCGCGCTACTCGACGGCACTGTTCGCGGGGCAGGTCGTCGCGCTGCTCGACCACCTCGCGGTCGACGAGGCGGTCATCCTCGGCACGTCGCTGGGGGCGAACACGGCGCTCGAGGTCTGCCACCTCGCGCCCGAGCGCGTGCGCGCCATGGTCATCGAGATGCCGGTGCTCGACCAGGCGCTGATCGCCTGCCTCGTCGCGCTCGGCCCGCTGATGATCGCCCTCGCGGTCGGGCGGCCGATCGCCAGGGTCGTGTCGCTGGCGGCGCGCGCGATCCCCAGCCGGGGGCTGCCGTTCTACGCCGACATATGGCTCGACACCGTGCGTCAGGATCCCGGGCCGAGCGGCGCGGTCCTGCAGGGCCTGTTCTTCGGCCGCACCGCGCCGCCGCCGGACGAGCGGCGGGCGATGCTCGCGCCGACGCTCGTGATCGGCCACCGGCGCGATCCGATCCACCCGCTGACCGACGCGGGGATGCTCGCCGACGAACTGCCCAACGGCCGGCTGCTGCAGGCGAACTCCTTCGTCGAGCTGCGCCTGACGCCCGACCGGCTGACCGACGAGATCGCCGCGTTCCTCGACGCGTGCTGGAAGCCGGCGCGCCGCGGCGGCGGGCGCGGACGCCGCGCCGCCGCCTCCTGAGGCACGTATCGATGGCGAGGCACTAGGCTTGCCGCCGATGTCCAGCCGTCAGGAAGAGAAGGAGCAGCGCAAGCAGGAGCGCCTAGCGCGTGAGGCTGCCGCTGCCTCCGCCGCCAAGCGTAAGCGTCTGCTGCAGCTGATCGGTGGCGTCGTGGTGGCGTGCGTGATCGTCGCGGGCGTCGTCTTCGCCGTCTCCGGCGGCGGCGGCGGCTCCGACGACAACGTCGATGATGCCAACCTGACGACGGTCGCCAAGGACGCCGGCTGCGTGTACCGCTCCTTCCCCGACGAGGGCCGCGGCCACTCCGCCGAAGAGCTGACCGCCGCCGACTTCAAGACCAACCCGCCGACCTCGGGTACGCACGACCCCAACCCGGCGGGCGACGGCCTCTATGTGCCCGGCAACGAGCCGGAGATCGCCAACTGGGTGCACACGCTCGAGCACGGCCGGATCCTCTTTCAATACAAGCCCGGCACCGACCAGGACGTCATCGGGCAGCTGACGACCCTCTTCAACGAGGACGTCGCCGACAGCGGCGGCGCCTACCACAGCGTGCTCATGCAGAACAACTCCAACATGAAGGAGCAGGTCGCGGCCGTCGCGTGGCGCCACTCGATGACCTGCGCGGAGTTCGGTCCGCAGACGATCGACGCCTTGCGCAGCTTCCGTGAGTCGCTCGTCGACAAGGGCCCCGAAGTCGTCCCGTAGGCGCGGCGCATCCGTGCGCTGAGAGATCGCTCGCACGCACGCAAGACACCGTGCGGACCGCACCGCGGCCGGCGCCACCGTGTTCACCCTCCGATGCGCCGTCCTGCCGCCGTGCTGCTGGCCGCGGGCCTGATCGTATGGCTCGCCGCGCCCGCGCTCTCCTCGCACCCGTTCGTGCCTCAGGCCGTGGAGTTCGAGCAGGCGCTCGACGCGAGTGCCTGGTCACGTGACGGCGACGGCGACTGGCGCTCGCCAGTGGTGCGTGCGCCCAAGCGCTTCGATCTCGTGGGGCTGCAATGGCGCGCCGGGGCGGGCGACCACGAGGTCGTGATCCGCATCCGCGTGCGCGAGGCCGGCGGGCGCTGGCAGCCCTGGACCGCGATGGCGGCCGACCACGCCGGCGCAGCGGGCGCCGAGCCGGTCTGGGCCGGAGGCGCCGACGCCTATCAGCTGCGCATGAACGCGCGGATACCGCCCCCGCCGACCCTGCGATCACGCTTCGTCAACGCCACCGGCAGCGCCACCGCGGCCGAGCGACTGAAGACCACGGTGCGTCGCGGCGCACAGGGGCTGCTCGCCGCTCTGGCCGGCGACAGCGCGCGGGCGCAGGTGCCGGCGCCGGGCAGCCGCGCGGCGCCGCAGATCATCCCGCGCGCGGCCTGGGGCGCCGACCAGTGCCCGGCGCGCGGCGCGCCCGTCTACGGCGACGTGCAGCTCGGCTTCGTGCACCACACCGTCAACGCCAACAGCTACTCCCCGAGCGAGAGCGCGGCGATGGTGCTGTCGATCTGCCGCTATCACCGCAACTCCAATGGCTGGCGCGACGTCGGCTACAACTTCCTCGTCGACCGCTACGGGCAGATCTTCGAGGGCCGCGAGGGCGGCGTCGATCAGCCCGTGATCGGCGCGCAGGCACAGGGCTACAACGGGGTCTCGACCGGCGTCGCGAACCTCGGGACGTTCTCGGGGTCACGCCAGACCGCCGCCGGCGTGGGGGCGACCGCCGAGCTGCTCGCGTGGAAGCTCTCCCTGCACGGCGCGCCCGCGGAGGGCAGCGTCGAGGTGACCTCGGCGGGCGGGCCGTCCAACCGCCACCGCGACGGCAGCCGGGTGACCTTCCGGCGGATCGCCGGCCACCGCGGCGCCGACAAGACGACCTGCCCCGGCGATGCCCTCTTCTCCCAGCTGGGCGAGATCCGCGCGCAGGCGGCCGAGCTCGCGCCGCAGTACGCCTTCCTCCCGCCGGCCGGCGCGGTGTCGCTGGCGACGACGGACTCCACGCTCGACCACCCGCAGGCCGCGCAGCTCTCCGGCCGCGCAACGGGCGCCGGCGGCGTCGCGCTCGTCAACGCGCCGATCTCGCTGCAGTTCGCCGCTGGGAGCGGCTTCGTCACAGTGGTGCGCACGACGACCGGCGCCGACGGGACGTGGACGGCGCAGCTGCAGACCCAGTACTCCCGCTCGCTGCGCGCGGTGGCGCGCCTGCCGGACGGCGCGCTCGTCGGCTCACCGCCGCTGGAGCTGCAGGTCGCGCCGCGGCTGGCGCTGCGCGTGCCCAAGCGCGTCACCGCGCTGCGCAGCTTCACCGTGCGCGGCACGATCAGCCCACGCCGCCCGCGCGCGACGCTCGTGATCGCGCGCAACGGCTCCGACGGTG
>JBBSMC010000090.1:0-10279 GCA_038233375.1 Solirubrobacterales bacterium | reverse complement strand
CGCTCGTCGGGCAGGAAGCGATAGAAGCCGCTGGTGCCGCGATCCTCCGTCTCGTAGACGATGCCCGTCGCGGGGTCCACGGCGCAGGCCTCGTGGACGAAGCGGCCCATCGCCTTGAGCGGCACCGGGTCGACCGCGCTTCGCGCGTCGGCGGGCACCTCGAAGATGTACCCGTGCGGCTCGTCGCGCGTGTCGGTGCTCTCCTCGCAGGTCAGCCAGCTCGCCCACGGGGTGGGGCCGCCGGCGCAGTTGCGCACGGTGCCGGTGATGCTGGCGTTGTCGTGCACCAGCTTCTTGGTTGGCCGCGGTGTCGTAGACGAGGTTGGTGGTGCCCCCGGCGGCCTGGGCGTCGTAGAACGGGGTGTCGAACGGAGACCCCTGGTTCTGCTCGTGGTTGCGCACCAGGCGGACCTGGCTGCCCGAACCGGCGAAGGCGGCCATGCCGTCATGCCTGGAGGGCGTCGGGATCCCGTCGGACATGATGTCGCCGGTCTCGCCGAAGCGCACGTAGCTGAAGCCGGCCGGCAGCGCGAGCACGCCGGCGGGGTCGTCCTGCAGCGGACCGTAGCCGCCGTTGTCGGGAGCCTCGAGGGGAGTGTTGCCGCGCCCGGCCTTCTTGGCCTGGGCGGCGTTGACCATCAGGGCGGTCAGGCCGCTGGCGCCGACGCCCGCGACGGCTGAGTGCCGCAGGAAGTTGCGACGATCGATCGTGGTCATGTGTCTTCCTCCGTTATCCGGTAGCTGTCCCGACAGGCTCCGCCATCGCGCTGGGGGGCAGGTGAACGAGGCGTGAACGAGATATCACCTCCTGAGAACCTGAGAACGCCCCCGACCCGTCCTTCACGCGACCTTTCAGGAATCCGCGCCCGGGCGGCGAAGCACGGCGCATGGCAACCCAAACGCTGGCCGCGCCCTCCGTGCCGGAGGCCGCCGCCTCCCCCACCGACCTGTCTGCCACCGGCGCAGGCCTGCGCAGCGTCGAGTTCCCCGCCGGCATGTGCGGCTACGAGCGCCACGCGTCGACGCCTACGTCGCGCGGGTCTGCGCGTTCGTCGACGACGCGCTGGCGCTGCGCCGCCCCGAGGGCGCCGTGCGCGACGCGCTGGCCCGCGTGGGCGAGGAGACCGGCGCGGTGCTCCAGCGGGCCACCGAGGTCGCCGAGGACATCACCGCACGCTCGCGCACCCAGGCCGACGACCGCCTGGCCCGCGCCGAGCGCGACGCAGCGGCCATCCGCGAGGCCGCCGAGGCCCAAGCGCGCGAGCTGGACGTCGAGATCGACCACCTGCTCGTAGACCAGCAGCTCGAAGAGCTGATCGGAGGCGGCGCGCTTGGCCTCCGCGCGGGAGTCGACCTCGCCCGAGCGCGAGAGCGAGAGAAACGCCGCCGACATGTCGTTCGACCAGCCCGAGGCGGTCCCGATCATGCGCTCGGGCTGGGTCACGAAGGCCAGGGCGATCACGACGAAGACGACCGAGAGGCCGAGCGCCCCGGCCGTCTCGGCGTAGCGGCGCTGCACCAACGCCTTCCAGATCGCCCACAGGCCGGTGAGCACGATCGCGACCACCAGCCAGGTCAGATCTTCCCGATCCGCGGCAAACATGACCTCGGGCAAACCGCCACCAACGCCTTCGGCGGCGACCGCGGCCACCAAGGAAAAGACATGTTCGCCGCCTGCGCTACGCCGCTGGTGATCGCCGAAGGCGGCACCGTCCGCATCGCCACCAGCCAGGCACGCGCGGGCAACTACGCCGTCGTGACAGGCGCCGCCACAGGACGCGACTACGTCTACATGCACATGCGCGACCCCGCGCTCGTCAAGGCCGGCGACACCGTCCGAAACGGCCAGCCACTCGGACAGGTCGGTCATACCGGCGACGTCCGCGGCTGCCATCTGCACCTCGAAATCTGGACTGCGCCGGGCTGGCAAACAGGAGGCCAACCGATCCACCCGCTCCCCGACATCCAAGCCTGGGACGCACCAGAGCCCGCCCACACACACTGAAAACCGCTGGCCGGGGTCGCCGCAGGCCCAGTTGAACAGCGAAACGGCGAGGGATGCCCATATCAGCGCCGGCTCCTGTCCCATGCTCCTCACGGGCCGGGATGAGCCTGAGGATTCGCGCGCACGTTGCGGCTGCATCTCACCCGCGAGGCTCGCCTGACCCACGACAGCCGGCCGTGTGCTTGCGACCGTGATCCTGGCCAGGGCCGATCGCGAGCTGCGCGCGCTCGTCGCCGAGCTGCGCGACGACGCGGCTGTCGCAAGGCGCCCGGGCGTGGAGTTCGACGGGCTTATCGAGGCGGCCGAGGGACGTACCGAGCGGCTGTTCTGGACCGTCAGCGATCCACACCAATATCCCGGGCCGGCGACGCACGGCGCGCTGGCGGGCGCGTGGTTTCACGGGGCGTTGTGCGCCGCCGTCGCCCGCTGCTGGGAGGCGGTGTTGCCCGAGCGGCTGATCGGCGCCGGAGATCTGATGGAGGCCATCAGTCCTTCGAGGCCGAATCCAGCGAGACCGGCGACTCGCGTAAGACGCTGCGTCGCTACGGCATGGTCCGAGCCACGCTGCAGCCCGAGTTCGGCGCCCTCGCGCCCGGGCGGGCCGTCGCCGTCGTGTCATCCGAGACGGGCGCGCCGGCCGCGCAGAGCCGTGACCTGCTGGGCCTGTTCGCGATCGACGGCGCAGTCGTCGCACGCAACGCGCTTGACCGCGTCACGCGCGACTCGGGTCCACCGCCGGCGCACATCCGAAGCGGCCTGACCTCCTACCGCCTGCACCGCAACGCGCTGGCCATGATCGCGACGACGCCGTACGACCCGGACGACCTTTGAGGTGGCGCGCAACCTGGGTCTGAACGACGTCGTCGATCACTTCACCCTGATCGGCGACGAGCTGGAGCTGCTGCGCAACAAGTCCGGCGCGACCCGCTTGGGATTCGCGGTCCTGCTGAAGTACGTGATCTGGCGCGGGCGCTTTCCGACCGGATCGCAGGAGCTCCCCGATGACGCCGTCGCGCACCTCGGCCGCCAGGTCCGCGTCGGCGCCGATGAGCTTTCGTCGTATGACTTCGCCAGCCGCACGGCGCAGCGCCACCGCACCGAGATCCGCGCCTACACCGGCTTCAGGGAGTGCAGCGTCACCGATGCCGAAGCGCTGACGAGATGGCTGGCCGAGCACGTCGCACACGTCGAGCGTCGCGCGAACCGCATCGGCGAGCAGCTGCTTGCCCGCTGCCACACGCAGCTAATCGAGCCGCCAACCGCCGACCGCGTCGGCGGGATCACGCGGTCGACGCTGCATCGCGCCGAGCAGGCGCTGCTTGGGCTGATCGCCGCACGCGTCGACGCGGCTGCGATCGGGCGCCTCGAGGCGCTGATCGCCGTCAGCGACGATGACGACGACGGAGAGGACGTGCTGGCGCTGATCAAGTCGGTCCCAGGCAACGTGAGCCTGGACACGATGCTCTCAGAGATCGCAAAGCTTGAGGCGATCCGCGCCATCGGGCTACCGTCTGACCTGTTCGCCGACATCGCCCCGGTCGTCGTCAACGCTTGGCGCGCCCGGGCGGCGGTCGAGTCGCCCAGCCATCTGCGTGAGCATCCGCAGCCGACGAAGCTCGCGTTGCTGTGCGCGCTGCTCGTGATGCGCGAGCGGGAGGTCACCGACACGCTCGCGCAGCTGCTCATCTCGACGATCCAGCGCATCAACGCGCATGCCGAGAAGAAGGTTGTCGAGGAGTTCGTCAAGGACTTCCGCCGCGTCCGCGGCAAGGACGCAATGCTCCGAAAGATCGCCGAAGCGTCCCTGAAGACGCCCGACGACAGCGTGCGTGAGGTGATCTACCCGTCGTCGGCGGCGAGGCGATTCTGACCGACTTGGTGAACGAGTACCGCGCGACCGGCACGGAGTACCAGCGTCAGAAGCGCAAGGTCTTCAAGGCGTCCTACACCAACCACTACCGCCGCGGCCTGATCCGCCTACTCGGCGTGCTGCAGTTCAGATCCAACAACACCGCCCATCAGCCCGTCATCGACGCCCTGGCGCTGATCGTGCGCTACGGCGAACGCCCGGCGGTCCTGGCTGGGGAGGGTCTGTAGCGCGAGCGCGAACGCGAAGCCGGTCGCGTCGTCGACGGTTCCCCCGCCTCCCGACTTCGCGCGGTCGGCGTCGCTCTCGGCGCCGCCGCCGCCACCGCAGCCTCCGGCGGCAGCGACGAGGACGCAGGCGAGAGCCAGCAGTCCGGCCCGGCGGACCACCTCAGCCCTCGAAGCTCACCTTGACATCGAGCGCCTCGGCGGCCTTCTCGAGCAGCTCGCTCTGCGCCTCGATCGCCGCGATGCTCTCCTCCATGGCCCTGTTCTCCGGCGTGCCGTTCGGTGCGGCGATCATCGCCTCGAACGTGGCCGGGAACGCCTGTGCCTTGGCGAGCGATGCGTCGAGCGCCTTGCTCACGTCCTGGGCCAGGTCCGGATCGGCCTCGGTCACGAGCGCCGCGAGGCTCGCCCGGTCGGGGGCGCGGTCGCTCGGCCCCTCGCCGGTGTAGACCATCCGGATCCCCTTGAGATCGTTGACGACGTCGGCGTTCGTGTTGTCGCTGAAGCAGGAGTGCTCGTCCTCCTGATCCTTGCTCTCGAACGCCACGGCCATCCGCTCGCCGGCCAGCTCGTGGGAGCTGAGCGCGCCGATGCCACGGAAGATCTTCGTCAGCGCGGCGTCAGGGTCGTCGAGGAAGTTCGCGCGATAGGCGCCGCCGTTGGGCGCCCACGCAGTCTGCAGGCTGCCCAGGTCGCTCAGCAGGCGATCGGTGGTGAGGCGCAGGTAGGTCGCCCGGCGGCGTGCGCTGCGCGCTGTCGTGTAGTCGCCGGCCGGCCGTGCTCCGGGTCCGTCCTTGGCGCGGTCCTGGCCCCAGAGCAGGAACTCGATCGCGTGCCAGCCGGAGGAGATGTTCGTCTCGCCGCCCTTCTCGTTGCCCTCGACGATCACGTACTCGGTGATCTTCGGGTACGTGGAGCGGTCGTTGACGATGCCCGCGTGTTCGTCGCCGGCGACTGATGGGGAAATAGCCGTGATCGCCGAGTACCAAAGATCTACCGATATCCGGTGTCACGGCGTCATTTCCACCCGCCCGGAGCCGGCGCCCCGCGCCGAGAGGAACTAGTCGACGTAGGCCTCGTCCATCGGCCACGCGTTCAGGAGCCCCTCGGGACCGGTCTTCGGATCGTCGATCGGACCGCCGTAGAAGCGAAACGCCTCCGTGACGACGTAGTCGTCGCGCGCGTCGACCCAGGCCTTGCGGGCCGACGACAGCCGTGCCTGCGTCGGGCGGTCGAGGAAGCGGTCGATCGTCTCGCGCATCTCCTCGGCGCTGGCGATCGAGGCGCGGTACGCCGTGTGGACGACATCGGCGTATCGCTCGGCGACCGCGGTCTTGCGCTCGTCGGACACGGCACCCGCGTCGTCGTCGTCGCCCCCGCAGCCGGCGACCGCCGCGCCGAGGACGAGCAGAACCGACAGAGCTCCCTTGAACCGCATGCGCACGGTTTCCCCCGCCGAAGGTCCTTGAGTTAGGGAGACCTTATTAGGCTTGCCTTACAAGGCGGAACGATCCGCTGCCGCGCGTGAGGGCTTCGCGCGCTACAGCGGCGTCGCGAGCTCGACCAGCGTCCCGAAAGGATCTCGCACGTAGGCCACGCGCTGGCCCTGCGGCTTGTCCTTCGGCTGGGCGAGCGATGTGCAGCCGGCCTTCAGCGCACGTGCGTACGCGCCGTCGACATCCTCGGCGACGAGCGCGATCTCCATGTTCGGTGGCTGGCCTTCGGCCGCCGCGCGGCGGACGCCGCCGGGGAAGTTGGAATCGCCCAGCGCGTAGGCCGCGAAGGCGAGCTTCGTCGGGCCGGTGTCGAGCTCGGCGTGGCTGCCGCCGGGCACGGCGAAGCCGCCCGCGAGCCCGAAGGCCTCCATGTAGAAGTCGCGCGCGGCCGGCGGGTCGTCGACGTAGGCGATCACCCAGCCCAGCAGCATCGGGCCGGCCTCGTCAGCCATCGGCGCGCGCCTTGCGCTCGCGGCTGTACTCCCACCAGGGGCGCGGCGGCGCGCCGTTGGCGTAGTCGACGGCGGCCACGAAGGTGTCGAGCAGGCACGGGTCGTGGCGCTGCGCGTCGAGCGCGCAGAGGCGCTCGAAGAGCTCCTCGCCGTCGCGCCCGCGCAGGTCGTCGACGCCGGCGATGTCCAGGCGCTCGAGCTTGCGCGCGATCGCGGGGCCGACGTTGGGGATCGTCTGCAGTTCACTCAGGCTCATCGTGGCCGCATGCTCGCGCATCCCGCGGCGGATGTCTTGTGGAAAACGGCCATCCCGATGTGTGACCCGACCACGACCTGGGCACGCAGGACACGCTCGAGCTCGCTCAGTGCAGCAACGTCGTCGGCGATACGCCGGCCAGCGCGCGGCATTGGTGCGCGAAGTGGGCCTGATCGGCGTAGCCCGCAGTGGCCGCGGCCAGCGCGAGCACCTCGCCGCCGCGAGCGGCGACCAGCGCGCGCTCCAGGCGCAGCACGCGCGCAAGCCGCTTCGGGCCGGCCTTCCGGTAGTAACGGAACAGGAACGCACGCTGAGCGGCCCCAGCCCGGAGGACCGCCTGTCGTCCGATGCGGCACTCTACGCCCGGATACCGCCGGCGCTCGTTGCGCGGCGGTCGGCCGGGGCCGTATCCCGGCCGCGTTGCCTGCAGATCGTCTGGAAGAGCCACGCGGGCACCCGGTGGCGCCTCCCTTCTCCACATCTCAACACGTGTGGCGCCTTTCGCGGTCTGAGGCCGCGAAAGGCGCCACTCAACCCGAGTGCAGGCCCCGTGTTGGGCGATGACTTCCGTATCAACACTTCACCGTTCGAGCTGCGCCTTCGGAGCGCCGCTTCGGACGACGAGCAGCGGTACGCCGAACCGACGCCGGCAGCGCCGAGGATGTCGTCGCCGAGGTGTTCCTGACGGCGTGGCGGCGCGCGGACCGCGTGCCGGACAGCGAGCCGATGCTGTGGCTCTGCACCGTCGCACGGCGCGTGATGCCAAGCAGCGACGTGCGGCGCGCAGACGCGAAGCGCTCGTCGACGTACTCGGCCTCGCCGAGCCGTAGCCGACGGCGCTCTCGAAGCGCGGGCGCAGCTGCCGGGCGCTGATGCCGGCCAGCCGTTCGACGCGCGCGCCGCGCTCGTGCAGCCGGCCGACCGCGCTCTGCACGAGCGCGTCGGGCAGGCCCGCCTGCGCCGCCCGCGCGACGAGGAACGCGGTCGTGTTCGGGCCGACGACGTGCGTGCCGCGCCCTCGGTCCAGACGATGTCGATGCGCTCGAGCGTCTCGTGCGCGGGCGAGCGCGAGCGCCGGCCGTCGTCGCCTGACGCGCGGCTCGAATATCGCCGGAGTCGAGATCGCTACGCGACGCCGGGCACAGCGCGCGCCGTGAGGACGACGCCGACGACGATGATGAAGACGGCCGACGCGGCGGGCAGCAGCGTGAACGCGCGTAGCAGCCTGCCGCTGGGACGCCATCGTGCGGTCAGGGCACGGGCATACACGACGGCCAGCCCGAGGATCGTGAGGGTGGCGGCGAGGCCGAGGCTGAAGGTCGCGATCAGCAGCAGTCCGAGCGCGACCTGCTGCTGCGCGATCGCCCCCAGCAGGACGACCAGCGCCGACGGACAGGGGATCAACCCGGCCGAGGCACCCGCCGCCAGCAGCATCCGCGGTCGCAGCGCGTCAGGCGTGTGGGCGTGGTGGTCGTGGCCGTGCGCGTCAGGCGTGTGGGCGTGGTGGTCGTGGCCGTGCGCGTCAGGCGTGTGGGCGTGGTGGTCGTGGCCGTGCGCGTCGTGCGCGTGGCCGTGGCCGTGGCCGTGGCGCGCGTGGCCGGGCCCGTGATCGTGTCCCTCCGGAACGCCGCGCAGGCGGCTGCGCAGGACCAGCCCGCCGACGACGAGCACGAGCAGTCCGGCGGCTAGGTTCAACCACGGGTACAGGTCCTCGGGCAGCAGGTACTGCGACAGCGCGAGCGTGACGACGCCAAGCGCGAAGACGCCGATCGTGTGCGTCACGGTGACGGTCGCTCCGAGGATGACGGCATGGCGCGCCGTTCCGCGGGTGCCGACGAGATAGGCCGCGACCATCGACTTGCCGTGTCCCGGCGAGAGGGCGTGCAGCGCCCCCCAGCCGAAGGCGGCCAACAGCAGCAGGATGATCACGCCGTTGCCGGCGACGGCGCTGTCCAGCAGCCCCTCAAAGCCGGACTCGCCGGCGCTGCCGCCACCCGCGCCCGTTCTCAGCGCGGCGCCGCCCTCCGAGCGCGGTGCGACGAGCCCGCCGTCGCCCGCGCTCACGCGCAGCGTGATCTCGCGCTGGTCGGGAGGGCTGCTCAGGAGATTCTGCGGGTAGCGCCGCAGGCCGCGGGTCGGCTCCGCGGCGGGCAGCGACGACACCGTGTCGGTGCCCTCGCCCGCGGCCGCGATCATGCCGCGCCAGCCGAGCCGGTCGGCGAACGTCGCGTCGCGTAGGACGACCTCGCGCGCATCCTGCGCCGGCGCGGTCAGCGACAGCTCGACGCGCGTCGTCTTCAGGCCGCCCTGCCCCGGCAGGAACTCGATCGAGCCCGGCCCGACGGCCCGCAGCGCCACCCGACGGCCGTCGATCGACAACCGCAGGCCGCGCAGCGCCTCCGAGCGCTTCTCAGCCAGGATCTCGGCGGGAGGCCGTCCGCGTTCCTGGAACGTCGGGATCTCCGCCTGGTCGAGGATCCAGCGCACGTCGACGCGGTCCTGCGAGACCCGCACGCTGTCGAGCCGGTTCAGCGTGAAGTTGCCGAGCGGATGCGCCGTGGCGGCGGCCGGCAGGACGAGCCCGAGCAGCGCCGCGCCGAGCAGCGCGGCGGCGGTGAGGGCTCGGCGCCCTCTCACAGCCGGTCCAGGACGCGGCGAGCGGTGCGTGCGTGGACCGGCGAGAAGCCCGGGTCGGCGGCGAGCGCGTCGCGCAGGAAGCCCTGCGCCTCGGCCTTCCTGCCGGCGGCGCGGGCGCTCATCCCGGCGTGGTAGAGAAAGCTCGCGTCACGCGACCCGAGGCGCAGGGCGCGGCGGGCGTAGCGCAGGCCGTCACTGGCACGGCCGGCGCGCGTCAGCGCCCAGCCGAGCGCGTCCGCCGAGCGCACGCTGGGGGCATTGCCCCACGCGGCGCGAGCGAGCTTGACCGCACGTGCCGGGTCACCGTAGTCGGCCTCGAAGATCGCAAGCTCGGCGTCGGTGTTCACGCCGGCGGCCGCCTGGAGGCGCTGTCCGGCGCGCACGAGCTCGAGCGTGCGGCGTCCCTCGGCCACATGGCCCGCCGCGATCTGCGCCTCGCCGAGGCTGACGACGTACTCCTGCCTCGGGAGGCGATCGACGACGCGGCGCAGCCGCGCGATCGCCGGCTCGAGCCTTCCGGCGGCGATGTCGAGGCGCGCGAGCCCGGCCTCGGCGGGCGCGTAGCGCGGGAGCTTGGCAAGCGCCGTCCCAAATGCGCGGCGCGCGCGCTGCAGCCGACCCTGCGCCAGCTCGATGTTGCCCAGTAGGGACTGCACGAAGGCGACGTTCTCGGGCGCCTCGCCGCCGGCCGAGGACGCCAGCGAGAGTACGACGGACGCGCCGTCGAGGTCGCCGTGAAGCTCGCGGTAGTACGAGACGCGGGCGTAGGAGCCGAGGTTCGGCTTCAGGTCGACCATCCGCTGCAGCGTGCGCTTCGCGTCGTCGTAGCGGCCGAGCTCGACCTCGGCGTCTGCGATGACGCCCAGTGGAGCGACGAGCCCCGGTGCGAGCCTGCGAGCCCGCCGGCCGTCGCTCAGCGCGCCGCGGAACTCGTGGCGGGCCAGCCGCAGAATCCCGCGCTCGGCGTACGCGGCCGCGCTCGACGGGTCGATCCGCAGTGCGCGCGCGACGATTCGGTCGGCGCGATCGTAGGCGCTGACGTCGCCGGTCTCGCGCACGCCCTGCAGAAGCGCGCCGGAGAGCCTGACGAGGGCCTCGGCATCGTGCGGGCGCTCACGCACGGACTGCTCGAGCTTGAGGATTCGCGCCTGCGTCGAACGCGAGTCCTGCCGCGTCTGCGTGGAGCCGGCGCTCGGCGAGGACGCGCCGCGCGAGTCGTCGCGTGAGAGCACGCCGAGCACGAGCAGCGTCACTGCGAACGTGCTGACGCAGACGATCAGAAATGGCTTGCCTGGCATGGTCACCGCCGCGCCGACGGGGCCGGGACGAGTCGCCGGCG
>JBBSMC010000089.1:0-10386 GCA_038233375.1 Solirubrobacterales bacterium | reverse complement strand
GGCCGCGATCGAGGAGGCGCGCCAGCGCTGGCGCACCGGCCCGGTCGGGCCCGCGCCGCGGCCGCCGCGCTCGCCCTCCATGGGCGCGCCGATCTTCACGACGCGGCCCTGGACCGAGGCGGACGGCGACGCCGACGCGCCCGACAGCGTGCTCGGCCTCGACGTCATCGAGCGGCTGAACACGCGCTGGGACGTGCCCGGCGCGCTCGTCGTCCTGTCCGACGGCCGCTACGCCGTCACGGGGCCGCACGTGCTCGTCGGGTCGCGCGAGCAGGTGCAGTGGCACGCGCGCCGGCGGCTGCGCGCGGCCGGCACGGATGCCGAACGGGCGTGGTGGCAGGAGGTCATCGGCGCGTCGGCCCTGTAGTGGACCACTAGCGCCGCTACCGCGGTTGGATCTGCACGAGGGGACGCCACGATTCGTGGTCGACCTGCAGGGTGGTGTGGCGGATGTCGAAGCGCTCGTGGAGGACCGCTTGCAGCTCGCGGCGGCGCAGGTGGCAGTCGTCGTCGGGGGCGACGACGACGTGCGCGGCGACGGCGACGAAGCCGCTGGTGACCTCCCACACGTGGAGGTCGTGGATCTCGACGATGCCGGTCATGGCGGCGAGGGTCCGGCCGATCTCGTCGGGGTCGAGGCCGGCGGGCGCGGCCTCGAGCAGCACGCGGGTGGAGGCGCGCAGCAGCGACCAGCCGGAGCGCAGCATGAGCGCGGCGACGGTGAGCGCGGCGATCGCGTCGATCTCGGCCGGCCCGCCGACCGCGATCACGGTGCCGGCGCTGATCGCGGCGACCGAGCCGTAGAGGTCGGCGAGGACGTGCGCGCGGGCGCCGGCGATGTTCAGGCTCTGGCGCTCTGCGCGCGACAGCGCCCAGAACGCGGCGATGTTGACCAGCGCGCCGAGCGCGCCGACCACGATGACGATCGTGCCGTCGACGTCGGGTGGTGCGCCGAGCCGTCGTACGCCTTCGACGGCGATGACGCCGGCGAGGACGAACAGCGCGGCGCCGTTGATCTGGGCGGAGACGATCTCGGCGCGGCCGAAGCCGAAGGTGTAGTGGCCTGTGGCGGGGCGGGCGGCGAGGGCGGCGGCGAAGAGGGCGAGGCCGATCGAGCCGGCGTCGGTGAGCATGTGCGCGGCGTCTGACAGCAGCGCGAGCGAGCCGGCGAGCAGGCCGGCGATGACCTCGACGGCCATGAACCCGGCGATGAGCGCGAGCGCGACCGCCAGCCAGCGCCGATCGGCGTTCGCAGAAGGGGCGTGCGAATGCCCGGCGTGGGGGTGATCGTGGTCGTGGCCGCCGTGCGAGTGGGCGTCTCCGCTGTCCACCCTGCCGATGCTACGCCGCGGGCGTGCCGCGCAGCACCATGAAGGCGACGTCGTCGCGCAGCGGCCGATCGAGCGACCGCACCGCGTGCACGAGGCGGGCGACGAGGTCCGTGGCGCTGGCCTGCGGGGTTCCCGACAGCAGACCGAGGATGCGCTGCTCGTCGACCCGCACGCCATCGATCTGCGTATCGAGGATCCCGTCGCTGTACAGGACGATCGCGTCGCCGGGATCGAGGCTCGTCGCGCACGTCTCGAAGACGGGCTGCTCGACCGCGCCGAGCATCGTCCCGCGCGCGGATGTCACCTCCACGTCGCCGTCGGCGCGGACGATCAGGGGCGCCGGATGGCCGCCGGCCGCGAGGACGATCTGCGCGGCGCCGCCGGCGCTCACGTCGATCTGCCCGTACACGGCGGTGCACATGTGGATCGGCTCGGCGTTCTCCATGTGCAGCGCGGCGTTGAGGTCGCCGAGGATCGCGTCGGGCGTCTCGTGCAGCATCGCCGCGGTGCGCATCGTGTACCGCGCGAGCGAGGCGACCATGGCGGCCTCCGGCCCCTTGCCGCAGACGTCGCCGAGGAAGAAGCCCGAGCTGCCGCAGGCGAGCGGGAAGAGGTCGTAGAAGTCCCCGCCGACCTCCTCCGGGGCGAAGGGCTCGTAGTGCACGGCCACGTCGAGCCCCGCTATTCGGGGCAGCCGCGGTGGAGACAGGCTCCGCTGCAGCGTGCGCGCGAGCTGCTCGGCACGATGCTGGTGGCGCAGGGCCGCGTCGCCGCGGCCCCGCTCGCGCTGCAGTTCGGTGGCGAGCACCTCGCGGTCCGACAGGGCGTCCAGCCGTTCCTGGGCTGCCTGTTCGCGATCGCGGGCCGCGGCGCGGCGGTCATCGGCGGCCAGCGCGCGGTAGGCGGCGGCCTGGGCACGGCGCTTGGCCGCGCGCCGGCGCGCGCCGGCTGCGCGGATGATCGCCTCGGCCC
This sequence comes from Solirubrobacterales bacterium, assembly GCA_038233375.1. Classification (GTDB taxonomy): domain Bacteria; phylum Actinomycetota; class Thermoleophilia; order Solirubrobacterales; family Solirubrobacteraceae; genus CADCVQ01. Next base: position 8,083 of record JBBSMC010000089.1, on the reverse strand, counting down.
CGCGGTGCCCGCGCTTCTGATCCTCCTGCTCGACGAGGCCATCGAGCTCGGCCAGCGAAGCGGTCCGGGCAGCAGCGGCATCGTCGCGTGCCTGCGCAGCGAGATCGCGTTCGTCGGCAAGCGTGTCGCGCCGGTCGGCGGCCCCCAGGCGCAGCCGCGCACTGTGGTTGCGGTCGCGGGCGGTCTTCGCGCGCTGGCCGGTGGTGCGTGCGCGCGCGTCGTGGCTGATCTCGTGCGCCTTCGGATCGACCCCATGACCCAGATCGCGATCGCTGGCCGCCTGATCGCGATCGGCAGCGAGCTGGTCTGTGTCGGCGCTCGTCTGGTCGCTGTCAGCACTCGTCTGATCTGTGTCCGACAGCGTCTGATCGCGGTCGCCGAGCGTCTGCTCGGAGTCCGCCAGCGTCCGCTCGTCGATGGTCGCTCCCGCCGTGGTTGTGCTGCTCTGTTGCCTCTCGGCCCTCCCGCTGCCTGAGCCCGCGGCAGGATCGCCTGACGTTGGATGGGCCACGTGGGCCTCCGGTTGGCTAGACGGCGAGTCTCGGTGAGCCCCGCGCCTATCCAATTGACGGTTCGATCCTATCGCGCCAGACGTCGTACCGCCTGTCACTAATTTGTTACAAAGTCTCGAACATAGCTATCTTGGGGAAGCGTCATCCGCACGCTCTGGCCGCGCTCCGCTCGAGGTCGCGCCCGTGTAGGGTGCTGCCCCTCTCGCCATGCCCCCGCTTGTGAACACCATGCGCCCATCCCGTCAGCCGATCGACGGCGGGCTGCCTGCACACGTGCTTCAGGGGAACCGTCCTTGCCGATGACCGCGTCCGCTCCCAGCGAGCGCGGATCCGTGGCACTGCAGTACCTCGACATCGTCCTGGTTCTGATCGCTGCGGTGGTCCTGGTGGCGGTCGGCGTGCCGACGGTCGGGCTGCTGGCCGGCGCAGCCGCGTGGATCGTGCTGCGCTTCGCCCAGATCGCGATGGACAGGCAGCTCGTCAACGTCAACGACCTGCGCCGCCGGCTCGGCCTCGGCGTCGCCTTCTCGATGGCCCGCGTGTGGCTGCTGGCCACCGTGATCATCGTCTGCGGCGTGGCCGTCGCACGGGCGGACGGGCTCACCGCCGCCCTCGTCATCTTCGGCGCCTTCTCCGTGAACTTCCTGCGGAACGCCATCTTCCAGATCAGCAGGGCACAGGCAAGGAGCACCCCCGGATGAGCACGCGCCGCAAGTTGACCTTCGGCATTCTCGCGGTCTACGTCCTCGGCTTCCTGGTGATCATCGGGATCTTCGGCGCCAAGCGCCAGGACAACACGGACTTCCTGCCCCAGAACGAGTTCAAGCTGGACACGTGGCTGGCGCTGCCGGGCCCGATGGATCTCAACAAGGGCGTGCTGTACCTGCTCATCACGATGACGCTGACACTGGGAACGATGCTCTACGTCTCCAAGCGGATGAGCGAGGCGAAGCCCAACCGCCTGCAGATCGCGGTCGAGTGGCTGTACACGGGCATGAAGGACAAGCTCGTCAAGGACAACATGAACGACGACATGGCGCGCAAGTGGTTTCCGCTCGTGTGCACGCTGTTCGTCTTCATCTGGTTCTCGAACATGATCGGCTACGTGCCGCTGCCGGTGAACACCGAGCACACGATCAGCGTCTTCGGCTACGACATGCCGGCGTTCCAGCTCTACGCCGCCACCGCGAACGTCTCGATCCCGCTCGTCCTGGCGCTGATCGTCTTCTTCGCCTACAACACCGAAGGCGTGCGGGCCAAGGGTCCGTGGGGCTATCTCAAGAGCGTCGCGATCCCGCCGGGCGTGAGCGGGGGGATCCTGATCATGATCATCCCGCTGGAGATCCTGTCGCAGTTCCTGCGGCTGATCTCACTGACCGTCCGGCTCTTCGCCAACCTGCTGGCCGGCCACCTGCTGATCCAGTTCATGTCCGGCGGTCTCGCGGTGCTGCTCGGCCTCGAGGTCCTGGCGTGGTTCACGCTGCCCGCCGGCGTCGCCATCTTCCTCTTCGAGGTCACGCTGATCGCCACCCTGCAGGCCTTCATCTTCGCCATCTTGACGTGCATCTACTTGGGTAGTGCCGTATCCGATCACCACTAGTACAAGGAGCCTGACCACCCACATGCCACTCGACCTGGACACCATCAACCTGATCGCTCAGCAGTCCGCTGCTGCGAGTGAAGTCAACGGCCTGAAGGCCGGCCGCGCGATCGCCCTCGGCGTCGGCGCAGGTGGCGGTGCCGCGGGCGCCGGTGCCGGCATCGGCATGCTGTTCGGCAAGGTGATCGAGTCGGTCACGCGTCAGCCGGAGATGCGCGACGAGATCGCGTCGATCCAGTGGCTCGGCTTCGCGCTCACCGAGGCCTGCTTCTTCTACGGTCTCGTCGGCGGTCTCATCGCCTTCTTCCTCTAAGCCGAACCGATGGACGTCATCAGCCTGATCGCCGCACTACCGCTCGCCGCCGAGGGGGGGGCCGCCGCCGAGGAGGGCGGGTCGTTCCTCGTCTCCCCGAACCTCGGGCTGATGATCTGGACGCTGCTCGTCTTCACGATCTCCCTGTACGTCCTCAAGAAGGTCGTCTACCCGCGCATCCAGGAGATGCTCGACAAGCGCCAGCGGATCGTCGAGGAGTTGATCAGCGCCGCCGAGCACACGCGTGCCGAGGCCGACGAGCTGCTCGCCGAGTACCGCGAACGCCTCGCCGAGGCTCGTGAGCAGGCCGAGGAGATCCTCGCCCGCGCCCGCAAGGCCGCCGAGGCGCAGGAGGCCGCGGCGCTCGAGGCCGGCAAGGCCAAGCGCGACGAGATGCTCGAGGCCACCAAGCGCGAGATCGCGGCGGAGACCCGCCGCGCGATCCAGGACATCCGCAACGAGGTCGCCGACCTGACGATCCTCGCCACGGAGAAGATCACGCGCAAGACGCTCACCGACGATGACCAGAAGCGCCTCGTCGAAGAGGCGCTCAGCGAGCTGGACTTCTCCGCGCTCGCCGGCGAGCGGGGGTCGAACAACTAGATGGAGGAGATCGCCGAGGTCTACGGGCGGTCGCTGTTCGCGGTCGCACAGGAGCACGACAAGCTCGACGTGATCCGCGAGCAGCTCGGGCAGTTCAGCGACGCGCTGAACGACAATCGCGATCTCGCGATCTTCTTCTTCTCGCCCTACTTCTCGACACCCGAGAAGAAGGACGGGCTGACGAAGACGATCGAGGGCGGCGACCCGACGCTGATCAACTTCCTCGAGCTGCTCATCGAGAAGCACCGCATGCCGGCGGTCTTTCGCATCCGGCGCTACTACGACGGGCTGTGGGAGCAGGAGAACAAGATCCTCCCGGTCCAGATCTCGACCGCCACGAAGCTCGACGATGCCACCGTCAAGCAGATCGGCGACCGCATCGCCAAGGACACCGGCCAGAAGATCGAGCTCACTGCGGACGTGAACCCCGACATCCTCGGCGGGATCGTCCTGCGGGTGGGCAACTCGATCCTCGACGCCTCGATCCGCAACCGCCTCGACAACCTTAGAAAGCACGTCGCCCGCGGCGCTTGACGCCACCGGGAGCCATCAAGGAGCTGACACGACCTCCATGAAGATCAAGCCAGATGAGATCACCTCCATCCTCAAGAGCCGCATCGAGGGGCTGGACGCCGGCGACGCCGAGCTGACCGAGGTCGGCACCGTCCTTTCGGTGGGCGACGGCATCGCGCGCGTCCACGGCCTCGAGGACGCCATGTCCTTTGAGATGCTCGAGCTGCCGCACGGCGTCACGGGCCTGGCGCTGAACCTCGAGTCCGACAACGTCGGCGTCGTTCTCTTCGGCGACTGGGACAAGATCGTCGAGGGCGACACGGTCAAGCGCACCGGCTCGCTGCTCGAGATCCCCGTCGGCGAGGAGCTGCTGGGCCGCATCGTCGACCCGCTCGGCAACCCTCTCGACGGCAAGGGCGACATCAACACGGACACGAAGCGCCCGGCCGAGTTCAAGGCGCCCGGCGTCGTGCAGCGCCAGCCGGTCATCGAGCCGTTGCAGACGGGCATCAAGGCGATCGACGCGATGATCCCGATCGGCCGCGGCCAGCGCGAGCTGATCATCGGCGACCGCCAGACCGGCAAGACGACGATCGCGGTCGACACGATCATCAACAACCGCAAGTCCGGCGTCATCTCCGTCTACGTCGCGATCGGCCAGCGCATGGCGACGGTCGTCGCGCTCGCCGAGACGCTGCAGGAGGCGGGCGCGATGGAGAACACGATCATCGTCGCCGCCGGCGCCGACGAAGCCGCCCCCGTGAAGTTCCTCGCGCCGTACGCGGGCGCCGCGATGGCCGAGCACTTCCTATATGACGGCAAGGCCGCGCTGTGCGTCTACGACGACCTCACCAAGCACGCGTTCGCCTACCGCCAGATGTCGCTGCTGCTGCGCCGCCCGCCGGGCCGTGAGGCCTACCCGGGCGACGTCTTCTACCTGCACAGCCGCCTGCTCGAGCGCGCCGTCAAGCTCAACGACGACCTCGGCGGCGGCTCGATGACGGCGCTGCCGATCATCGAGACGCAGGCCGGCGACGTGTCGGCCTACATCCCGACGAACGTCATCTCGATCACCGACGGCCAGATCTTCCTCGAGCCCAAGCTCTTCTTCTCGGGCGTGAAGCCTGCCATCAACGTCGGCATCTCCGTCAGCCGCGTCGGCGGCAACGCGCAGCTCAAGCCGATGAAGAAGGTCGCCGGACGGCTGAAGCTCGAGCTGTCGCAGTACCGCGAGCTCGAGGCATTCGCCCAGTTCGGCTCCGACCTCGACGCCGACACGCAGGCGACGCTGGCCCGTGGCGAGCGGCTCGTCAAGACGCTCAACCAGAATGAGCGCTCGCCGATGGGCGTCGAGGAGCAGGTCGTCGTCATCTACGCCGCGACGAACGGCTTCGTCGACCGCGTCTCGGTCGATCGCGTGCCGGAGTTCCACGCGGACCTTGTCTCGCGGATGCGCGCCGAGCACGCCGAGACGCTCGAGAAGATCGCCGACGGCGAGTGGGACGACGACATCATCGAGACGATCCACGATGCCGTCGAGGAGTTCGCCAAGGACTTCGGCACGGACCTCGACGAGGACGGCGTGGCGATCGACTCCGGCTCCGACGACAAGCCGGCGGCCAAGGGCGACGACGACGACGCGGATGACGAGGAGACCGCCGACGAGCCAGACAAGGAGGCGGCGCCGGCGTGAGCACCACGCAGGATGTCAAGGCCCGGATCGGGTCGGTCAAGAACATTCAGAAGATCACGCGCGCCATGGAGATGGTCGCGGCGGCCCGGCTGCGCCGCGCCGAGCAGCGCATCGAGGCGCTGCGCCCGTACGCCGGCGCGATCCGGCGCATGACGCGCCAGGCCGCCGAGGCCGCCGGCAGCTCGGAGGTCTCGAGCCTGCCGATCCTCAAGGAGCACGACAGCCAGGACAAGGTCGCGCTGCTGCTCGTCACCGGCGACCGCGGCCTGGCCGGCGCGTTCAACTCGCAGATCGTCCGCGCCGGGCTGCGCGCCGCGCGCGAGTACGAGGGCGATGGGCGGACGACGATCTACAGCGCCGTCGGGCGTCGCGGGGTCTCCACGCTGACCTTTCGCGGCAAGGATCCGGTCGGCCGCTACGTCGGCTTCACCGACCGTCCCGCCTACGCCGACGCGCGCGCGATCGCCGAGGAGCTCATTGCCGCCTACGTCGACGGCAAGGCCGACCGCGTCGAGATCTTCTACAACGGCTACATCTCGCCGCTCACGCAGGAGGTGCGCCGCGAGACGCTCCTGCCGCTGCAGCAGGCGACGATCCTCGAGGGCGGCGAGGACGACGACGACGATGCGACGGCCGGCTCCGACGGCGCATCACACCACGCGCTCGTGGAGTACGAGCCCGACGCGAAGGAGATCCTCGCGCGCCTCATCCCCGACTACGTCGAGATCTCCGTCTACCGCGCGCTGCTGGAGTCGACGGCGTCCGAGCACGGCGCCCGCATGACCGCGATGCGCAACGCCTCCGAGAACGCGGGCGAGCTGATCGAAGACCTCACGCTGGAGATGAACCGCGCCCGTCAGGCCGAGATCACCCAGGAAATCATGGAAGTCGTCGCGGGCGCCGAGTCGCTCACGTAAGGAGAAACCCAGTGGCCACTACTGAAGAGACCAAGCCCGAAGAGACGAAGACCGCCACAGGCCGGATCGAGGAGATCCAGGGCGTCGTCATCGAGGCGACGTTCCCCAACGGCGAGCTCCCGGAGATCTACAACGCGATCACCGTCATGCGCGGCGAGGACCTGCTCACGCTCGAAGTCCAGCAGCACCTCGGCGACGACCGCGTGCGCTGCGTCGCGATGGACTCCACCGACGGCCTGTCGCGTGGGCAGGAGGTCACGGACACCGGCGGCCCGATCACGGTGCCCGTCGGCCGTGGCGTGCTCGGCCGGATCATGAACGTGCTCGGTGAGCCGATCGACAACGTCGGCGATGTCGAGTACGAGGAGCGCTGGCCGATCCATCGCCCCGCTCCGAACGTCGAGAACCTCACGCCGACGACGGAGATGTTCGAAACCGGCATCAAGGTCGTCGACCTGCTGGCGCCTTACGCCAAGGGCGGCAAGGTCGGCCTGTTCGGCGGCGCCGGCGTCGGCAAGACCGTGCTCATCCAGGAGCTCATCAACAACCTCGCCCAGGAGCACGGCGGCCTGTCGGCCTTCTGCGGCGTCGGCGAGCGCTCGCGCGAGGGCAACGACCTCTGGCTGGAGATGAAGGAGTCCGGCGTCATCGACAAGACGATCCTCGTCTTCGGCCAGATGAACGAGCCTCCCGGCGCGCGCATGCGGGTCGCCCTGACGGGCCTGACGATGGCGGAGTACTTCCGCGAGGAGGGCGGCCAGGACGTGCTGCTCTTCATCGACAACATCTTCCGCTTCGTGCAGGCCGGCTCAGAGGTCTCCGCGCTGCTGGGCCGGATGCCGTCGCAGGTCGGCTACCAGCCGACGCTCGAGACCGAGATGGGCCTGCTGCAGGAGCGCATCACCTCGACGCGCGACGGCTCGGTGACCTCGGTGCAGGCCGTCTACGTGCCCGCCGACGACCTCACCGACCCGGCTCCCGCGTCCGTGTTCGCGCATCTCAACGCGACGACGGTCCTCTCGCGGGCGATCACCGAGAAGGGCATCTATCCGGCGGTCGATCCCCTGGACTCGACCTCGACGATCCTCAAGCCGGACATCCTCGGCGAGGAGCACTTCACGACGGCCAACCGCGTCAAGGAGATCCTGCAGCGCTACAAGGAGCTGCAGGACATCATCGCGATCCTCGGCATCGACGAGCTCTCCGACGAGGACAAGCTCATCGTCGGCCGCGCCCGCCGCGTCGAGCGCTTCCTGTCGCAACCGTTCTTCGTCGCCGAGCAGTTCACGGGCACACCGGGCCAGTACGTCCCGATCGCCGAGACGATCCGCGGCTTCAAGGAGATCATCGACGGCCAGCACGACGACGTGCCGGAGTCGGCGTTCTTCCTGAAGGGCACGATCGACGACGTCGTCAAGGCCGCGAGCGGCAAGAAGGATGACGACGAGGGCGCCAAGCAGACGAAGGCGACCGCCGCCGCCGACGACGACGACGACGACGACGACGGGGACGACGAGTAGTGGCTCAGACTCCGTTTCGCGTCGAGGTGCTGACGCCCGAGGGCTCGGTGTTCGACGAAGAGGTCGGGATGGTCTCGACGCGGACCGAGGTCGGCTCGATCGGCATCCTCGCCCGCATGCAGCCGCTGCTGGGCATGCTCGTGCCGACCGAGCTGCGTCTGTACCGCAGCGAGACGGACATCGTGACCTACGCGCAGGGCGAGGGCTACGTGCAGGTCTCCGAGGACGGCGTGCTCGTGCTCGTCGAGGAGGCGCACACGCCCGAGGAGCTCGACGTCGCCGACCTGCGCGAGAAGCTGCGCGTGGCCGAGGACGGCCTGTCGGCGTCGGAGGAGGGCAGCGAGGACCGCAGGCGCTGCTCGCGCGACAAGCGCCGCTGGGAGGCGTTCATCGCGATCGCCGAGGGCGGCTC
>JBBSMC010000088.1:0-10438 GCA_038233375.1 Solirubrobacterales bacterium | reverse complement strand
TATCGCGAGGAGCTCGAAGAGCTCGAGCGCAGCGCGATCGAGTAGGCCGCCGCTGCCGCTCAGGGCGGCGCTCCGGCATCCTCGCGGGGGCGATCGTCACGGGGCTGCATGGCCTGTTGGTGCGCGACCACGAACATGTCGTTGAGATCGCGGATCTCGGCGATCAAGGCCGCGACGTCACTCAGCCGGCGGCGTCCCTTCGTAGTCAGGCGATAGAAGCGCCGCCGCGGCCCTGAAGCGGACTTCATCCAGCGCGACTCGACCCAGCCCTCGCACTCGAGCTTCCGCAGCGAGCGGTACAGCACCGAGGGGTCGACCACGAGATCGTGCGCGCGCAGCTGGCGGCGCAGTTCGTAGCCGTAGCTCGCTCCGGTGTCGAGCAGCAGCAGCAGCCAGGCCGTCATCAACTCCTTGTGCGGACGCAGCGAGCGCGACGGAGTGGAGGCCGAGGATGCGGTCACGCCGATGACCATCCACCGCTGCTGTAGTTGCCACGGCGACGACGCGGCCCGCGATCGATGATCGCGGGCCGCGAAGCCGTTCTGGCGCCATGGCCTGTGCGCCAGGAGGTGGGAGAGACCACCACCACATGTATGCCAAATACACATAGCTACGTCAAGGCGTTCCCGGTTATCTCTCGACAGCTAAGGGTCGCAGCCATATAGTCACTTGCATGCATGGGCGGTTGGCTGCCAGATGAGCGAACCTGGGCCGGTCGCGCGCAGCGCACTACGGCGATTCGCTCTGCCGATCGCGTTGCTCGCGATCGGACTACCGGCGGGCATGGCCGCCGTCATGGCCGTCGGTAGCCCACCCGCCGACAAGGATCCCTTCATCGCCATCGACGCTGCGGGCGCGACCAAGGCACGCACCGCGCAGCCACGCTGGGAGCCGGTGACGACGATGACGGGAGCCGGCACGACGGATGCGTCGTTCACGATCGCTGGCGGCGCCTCGCAGTGGAAGGCGACGATGGACTGCGATGCGGGGCACATGCGGGTCACCGACGCGGCGGCGGCGGGCGAGGTGCTTGCCGACACGACGTGCCCGCACGACAGCGTCCAAACGCGCACCGATCCAGGACCCCATCGCCTGCGCGTCAGCGCCAGCGGGCCGTGGCGGATCGTCGTCGAGCAGCAGGTCCACAGCGCGCTGATGCGCCCGCCGCTGACCGGGATGACGCACGAGACCCTCGTCGCCCGCGGACGCGTGCGTTCCATCCAGCGCCGGGCCGAGGGGCGCATCGACCTCTACCGCCTTCCGACCGGGCGCCTGGCATTGCGCTTCGAGCGCTTCTACACGACCGGTAGCCCCGGCCTCGAGGTCTGGCTCAGCCAGGCGCGCAACCCGCAGTCGACCCTCGACGCCCGTGATGCTCCGCATTTCAACGCCGGCCACCTCCGATCGACGCTCGGCACCTACAACCAGTTGCTTCCCGCCGAGGTGACGGTGGACGAGATCAAGAGCATCGTGATCTGGTGTCCGACGGTGACGATCGCGTTCGGCGCCGCGAACCTACGGCTTCTATGAGCCCGCCGTCATCCGTCATCGACGCACCGCCGACGACCGCGTCGGGATCTTCGCCCGCGCCCACTCGACCGCCGTCCGGAGGCTGGGCTCCCGACCGGCGGTTCATGGGCCTGGCGATCGTGGTCGACATCGTGGTGCTGACGCTCGCATACATCGCCGTCACCGTGCCGGTCGGCGGACCGCAGCTCACCCGCGGAGAGTCGCACGAGCACTGGATCGTGGCGGTCTGCGCCGTGATCACCGTGGCCCTCGGCGTGACCTATGCCGTCGTGCGGACGCTGCGGCTGCGGCGCCTGTTCTGCGACGAGCTCGAGGCACTGCCGCGCCCCACCGCCGCCGAGGCGCGCGACCTGCCCCGCGTTCCCCGCAGCCTGTGCTTTGAGATCACCTCGCGGCGCACGATCGTCATCGGTCGCGTGATCTCGCTCGTGGCTGCGCCGGTCGCGCTGGCGGCCGGAGCGCCGTTCTGGCTGGTCTGGCTGGTGGTTCTCGCTCCGTGGATCGTCCCGGTCGCGCTCGAGGCGCGCTGGAAGTACGCCCGCTACGGCGTCTTCGCGCTGTTCGCGCTGATGGGCCTGATGCAACTGCTGCACATGGTCGAGCACTCCGTGCAGGTCGGTCAGCTCGTGGCGACGAGCGGCGACCTCAGTCGCTCGCATGGCCTCTTCGGGCAGCTGGACTTCGAGCTCGTGCACTTCGTCACCGACAGCATTCTCTGGATCGGCCTTGGGTTGCTGATCATGGCCCTGCGAGGCCGCAACCCCTGGCTGTGGGTCGCCTTCATTGCCGCGAGCCTGCACGAGACCGAGCACCTCTATCTCTTCTGGCAGCACCTGTTTGACTCGAACTTCTACCTCTCGGGAGGCTTCAACGGGATCATGGGAAACCACGGCCTGATCGGCTCGCCGCTGGACCGCCCGTACCTGCACTACGCGTACAATCTCATCGTGCTCGTGCCCATGCTGATCGCGATCTGGGACGAAGCCCGGCACATGGATCGCCTGCATCCGTCCGCGCCCGGCGGCGCCGCGTAGATGAGCACGTCGTCAGCCGGCGAACCGATGCGCGCTGCCCTCGATCACGACGGGGTCGTCGCCGCGTTACAGGGCCACCTCGGCAACTACTGGACGGTCACGGTGCGCTCCGCGCGGCCGGGCGCACCGCTGATCGCGATGTTCAGCGGCGCGTTGCAGAAGGCCGAGCCCAAGGACGACGCGCCCCCCGGCGAGACGGACTACGTCTGGTACGTGGGTATCGACAGCCGCACCTTCGGCGCGTTTGCGATCCCGAAGGAAGGGTTCGGAGACGCGCATTGGGAGGAGACGCCGAAGGGTCGTTGCCTGATGGCGCGCTGCTCGGATGTCCTGATCGCGCTGTTTCCACGTGCGGTCGACGACTGACGTCCGCGGTGTCCGCCACGACGCGACTCAAGTGCATGGGCGCCGCGCTGCCGCCCGCCGGCATCGTACGTGTCTGCCACAGCTAGGCTAGCGTCATGACCAAGCTCGTCGTGTGTGCCGTCGTCGCGGTGTCGCTGCTGACCGGCGGTTGCGGCGACGACTCGTGAGGACGTCAGGCCGACCGGGCCCGTGGCCGAACCCACGGCGGGCAGCTGGACTCCCTGGGTGCTGCGTTCGGCATCCGAGCTCAGCGTGCCTCCGCCGCCTCGCTCGAACTCCGCCGCTGCGGCGGCCGACGCCCGCGAGCTCGACGCCGCCATCGCCGGGCGCAGCGCGCGGCAGGCATCGCGGGTGCGCACGCTCGAGAACGAGCCGATCGTCGAGCCATGGCTGCAGCGTGCGATGACGCTCGTCTCGCAGCGCGAGAAGAACCCGCCGGCGGCATCGCGCGCCTATAGCCTCGTGAGCGTGGCCATGCACGACGCAGCGATCGCGGCCTACCACTGGATGTACCGCTACAAGCGAGCCGCGCCGCACGAGGACGCGAAGGTCGCGCGTGCGTCCGACCCGTCGTATCCGCCGGCCGACGCGGCGATCGCCGGTGCCGCCTACCGCGTGCTCGCCTATGCCTACCCGGAGGTCCCGGCGGCTCGCTTCGACGGGGCCGCTGACGACGCGGCGCGGCTGCGCGTGCTCGCCGGCACGAGCTACCCGAGCGATATGCGCGCTGGCCTCGCGCTCGGGCGGGCCGTGGCACGGCGGGTGATCGACCGCGCCAAGCGTGACGGTGCGTCACGCAAGTGGGACGGCAAGCGCCCGCACGGGCGTGGCTATACCGCCGCGACGCTCGCGCCCTGAAGGGCGACGAGCACGCGTGCTCAGGGAGTGGAGCGCCACACCTGTCGCGGGAGCGGGCGGGGATCACCCGCACTAGACCATCGCTGGCGGTTTCGGTTCTCGATCTCGCCCCTGTCGCGGCTGGGCGCTCCGCCGCGCACGCGCTCGCGGCGACGGCGGCGCTGGCCGGCCGGGCCGAGGAGCTCGGTTTCGAGCGCTTCTGGGTCGCCGAGCATCACAACAGCCCGTCGGTCGCCTCGACGTCGCCGGAGACGCTCGTGGCGCACATCGCGGCGAGGACCAGCCGCATCCGCGTCGGCGCCGGCGGGGTCATGCTCCCCAACCACGCGCCGCTCGCCGTGGCGGAGCGCTTCGGAATGCTCGAGGCGCTGCATCCCGGCCGCATCGACCTGGGCCTCGGGCGAGCGCCCGGCGATGACGCTCGGGTCGCGTCGCTGCTGCGCAGCGCCGACCCGGAGGGGTTCCTCGAGCACGTCGAGGCCGTGCGCGACTATCTTGGGGCGGGTCGCGACGGCGTCCGCGCCGTGCCCGCCGATCACACGGTTCCGCGACTGTGGATCCTCGGGTCGACGGAGGCAGGCGCCCGCATCGCCGCCGCGCTCGGCTTGCCGTTCGTGTTCGCCGCGCACTTCCACCCGCATCTCACCGAAAGTGCCGTCGCGCTGTACCGCGATCGTTTCGTGGCCTCAGCGCTGGTTGGTGCTCCGCGGGTGATCGTCGCGGCAGGTGTCGTGGTCGGCAAGACCGACGCGGAGGCCGCTGGCCTGGCGTTGCCCGGCGGCGTGTCGTCTCTGTGGCGCCGGCAGGGGCGACCGGCGCCGCTGCCCTCGGTACCTGTGGCGCGAGCGATCGTCGACCGGCTCGCAGGCGCAGAGCTCGCGCTCGTGCGCGATGCGATCGGCCGCGCGTTCGTCGGCAGCCCGGCGACCGTGAACGCCGGGCTTCGGCGGTTGGTCGAAGGCTCGGGGGCCGACGAGCTGATGGTCACGTCACACGTGGCTGAGGTCCAGGCGCGCGCCAGCGGACTTGAGCACATCGCCGTGGCGTTCGGGCTCGCGCCCCCCGGCTCATCCAGCTGAGCCCTCTTGGCGGAGTGGGGGTGCCGCTAATGAACGGGGCACCAACCGACAAGTAGGCCGGATCGGGGGGCCGCGCTCCTCGGCTGTCATGCGATTTCGCGGGCCGGGCCGGTAGTGGTTGGCGTAGGAGGCCTCGAAGACCTTGCGCTTGTTGCGCTGGTACTCGGTGCCGATCGCGCGGTACTCGTTGACGAGGTCCGTCAGCGCCACTTCGCCGCCGACGACGGGGTAGATCACCTCGCGCACGCTGTCATCGGGGGGGGGGTCTTGAGGGACGCTTCGGCGATCTTGCGCAGCAGCGTGTCCTTGCCGCGCACGCGCCGGAAGTCCTTGACAAACTCGGCGACGACCAGACCTTCTGCTCGGCGTGCGCGGCGATCAGCAGCTGCGAGAGCGTGTCGGTGACCTCCCGTTCGCGCATGACCAGCAGCGCGCTCAGCAACACGAGCTTCGTCGCCGGCGGGTGCTTGCGTAGGGCTGTGGAAGCCCGGCGAGAAAGAGTTCGGAGATGAGGGTGGCGCGCATGTCCACTTCGCATTGGACGTGGCACCCAGACCCTCGACGAGATCGCCTGGCGCCTGCGTGCGCAAGGGATCGGCGTCGAGGGTGCGCTCAAGCACAATGGTGGCGACCGCTCGCTGTACGTCCACGATCCCGAAGGCAACGTCGTGGAGGCATGGATGTAGTTTCACCGCGGCAGAACGGTTCGGAGCCTGCGGGAGGCCACGTGACCGTGACTTCGCTCGGACCGTTCATCTCAGGCTCAGCGGATGCGCTCCTCGTCGATGTTCGTCCACTGCAGACCCGTTCGCCGGTAGATGCCGCACTGGGCGGTCGGCGGGAAGCCAGGATCGCCGCCGCAGGCGAAGTCAGAGGGGACGTGGTAGTCCGTGCCGCGACTGGCCAGCGTCCAGCCCGACCAGGCCTCGTTGTCGCCGGCTATCTCATACCTGCCGCTGGAGATCCTGTAGCGGATCGCGCCGGAGTTGCCCGAGTTGCAGCCGCCGGGATCGCCCAGGCAGGCGCGGAAGAAGCCCACGTAGCCGCTGGTGAACGCGGGTCCGAGATAGCTCTGACCGCCCAGGCCCGTCGTCACGGCGGCGACCTGGCGCGTGTCGGTCCGGCGCACGGTCGTCAGCCGGATCTCGTTCTGAAAGGAGCCCGGGCCGGGATCGCCGTGGGTCCAGCTCTGGGCGATCCACCGTCCCCACAGCTCCATCGCCTTGAGGTCCTGGTTGAGGAGCCTGCGGCAGCCGCCACGATCACAGCGCCGCCGCGGGAGCCTGCCGACGCGGTCGGACGGGCGCGAGCGCGGCGCCTTCAGCAGCTTGGTGTACGGGACGACCAGATCCTTGCCATAGCGCCGACCGAAGGCCAGCCTGCCCTTCCACACGGTCGGCGCGATCTCGTCGCGGCCGGTGGTGTTCGCGTTGTTCACGGGCCGCAGCTGGTCGCCGGCGTCGAAGCCGATCACGAACAGGTCGCAGGAGCCGCGGCAGATCGACATGGCAGCGGAGGCGCGGCCGCGCGAGTCCGGTCCGATGTCGGCGTCGAACGGCCTGCTCTGTGGTGGCACGGCGAGATCGCGGGTCACGCCGCCGCGCCGGATGGCAAGGCGGTACGCCGATCCATCCCAGCGGCTGAACAGCAGCGTTCCCGCGTACTCGCGCAGCGGCGTCGAGCGTCCGAGATCGACGACGCGCTGGCCTTCGGCGGGTGATTGTGCGGCCGCCGGGGCGGCGATCACGCAGGAGGCGATCGCGGCGCAGGCGGCGAGCTTGGGTAGTTGTCGCATGTCTCTTCAAACGTCGGAGGACACTCAACGTAGCGCCGGATGTTCACGCCGTATCGGGCTCGACCTCCATGAGAGCCTTCAGTCGCGCAAGGTCCTTACGGTTGGCGCGCCGCATCGCGCGGGCGATCAGGCGCCCGCTGACCTTGGACAAGCCCGACGGCTCGCCGCGGTTACACAGCATCATCCTCGTCGCGCCGCCGGCCGCGTCCTGCCAGGTGTAGGTCGTCTCGATGGGAAACGGTCCCTGCTCCGTGCGCATCACGAAGCGCTCGCCGGGCTCCCACTCGAGCACCTCGTAGGAGCAGCGCGACTCGTCCCAGAAGCAGAGCCCCTCGCAGCCCGCAGCTATGCTCCTTCCATGCAGGAGATGGTCATCTACGGCGTCAGCTTCGACATGGTCGGCAAGCAGCCGATCGTGCTGCTGAAGACCGTGGACAGCAACAAGTTCCTCCCGATCTGGATCGGCCACCCCGAGGCTGCGGCGATCCTGATGAAGCTCCAGGGAGCGAGCACGCCGCGCCCGATGACGCACGATCTGCTCTGCGACATGCTCGGCGAACTCGATGTCCGCTGCACGCAGGTCGCGGTCACCGAGCTGCGCGACAACACGTTCTTCGCCTCCATCACGCTCGCCATCGACGGCAAGGAGATGGAGATCGATTCGCGCCCCAGCGACGCGCTGGCCCTCGCCGTGCGCTCCGGCGCGCCGATATTCGCCGCCGAGGAGGTCATCGCCGAGTCGGCGATCGAGTTCGAGCACGACGTCGAGGACACCGAGGAGGTCGTCGAGAAGTTCAAGGACTTCCTCGACCAGGTCTCGCCGGAGGACTTCGCCGGCGAGGAGTAGACGTGTAACGTCGCCGGTAGGTCGCAGCAAGCGGCGACCGCAGGTTGACGCCGACCGGCGCGTCGCGCCGCTTGCGGTGACCGGACGGCGAAACCGCATTACAGGTGGGTCAGCAACACGATGCGTCCGATCAGCGTGTCGAAATCCACCCCCGCGGCGTCCGCCGCCATCGGCAGCAGCGACGTCTCGGTCATGCCGGGGATCGCGTTGGCCTCGAGCACCGTCAGCTCGCCGCTGCCCTCGCAGTACATGAGGTCCACCCGGGCGAAGCCGCGGCAGCCGAGCGCGTCCCAGACCTCGAGCGCCAGCTCCTGGGCGCGCGCCGTGATCTCCTCGGGCAGGTCGGCGGGGCAGATGAAATCCGTGCGGCCGATCTCGTAGCGCGCCTCGAAGTCGTAGAAGTTCTCCTCCCGCGGCACGGCCTCGACGACCGGCAGGACCTCGCGGTCCAGCAGCGACACGGCGAGGTCGCGCCCCGCGATGTGGCGCTCGAGCAGCACCTTGTCGCCGTAGGAGAACGCGGCCACCAGCGCGCCCGGCACGTCCTTCGCCGACGCGGCGAACTTGATCCCCAGCGCCGAGCCCTGGCCCGCGGGCTTGACGACGATCGGGAACCCGAGGCGCTCCTCGATCGCCGGCAGCGCGTCGGCGGCGCCCAGCTCCTTGAACGCCGTCTCGTTGAACGCGAAGAAGTCCGGCGTCGGGATCCCGGCGTCGCGCATGTGGTGCTTGGCGATGACCTTGTCCGCGCAGCGGATGCAGGCCGACACGCCGCTGCCGGTGTAGGGGATGCCGAGCGCCTCGAGCAGCTCCTGCACGGTGCCGTCCTCGCCGTCGCGGCCGTGCAGCGCGACGAACGCCACCTCGGGCGCGACGTCGCGCAGGCGCGCGACGAGGTCGTGGCCGACGTCGATGCCGATCACGTCATGGCCGAGGCGCTCCAGCGCGTCCTGCACGCGCGCCCCCGACTTCAGCGAGACCTGGCGCTCCAGCGACCGGCCGCCCTTCAGGACGGCGACGCGCGTCATCCCTCGCGCGCGTCGGTCCGCCGGCGGCGCTCGGGCGCGGGCAGGTGCAGCACGTTGGCGAGCTCGCTGTCGAACTCGCCGGGCGCCGGCTCGGCCGGCTGCGCGACGACCCGGTGCGACCCGGTCAGCGTGCCGTAGAGCTCGACCTGCTCGCGGACGACCTCGCCGATGCGCCGCACGCCCTCGCGGATGTCGGCCTCGCCGACGCCGGAGAAGTTCAGCCGCATCGCGTTCGCGCCGCGCCCGTCGAGGAACGCCGAGCGGCCGGGGACGAACGCGACGTGCTCGTCCAGCGCGCGCGCCAGCAGGTCGGTCGTGTCGATGTAGTCGGGCAGCGTGACCCAGATGAAGAGGCCGCCCTGCGGGTGCGTCCAGCTGCACTCCGGGCCGAAGCACTCCGCCAGCGAGTCGAGCATCACGTCGCGCCGGCGGCGGTAGATCTCCTTCAGCGAGTGCACGTAGTCCTGCCAGCGCCCGCTCTCGAAGTAGGCGGCGACGAAGAGCTGGGTCAACGACGAAGAGCAGAGGTCCGAGGCCTGCTTGCCGATGTTCATCTTCTCCAGCACCGGCCGCGGCCCGACGCTCCAGCCCAGGCGCACGCCGGGCGAGAGGATCTTCGAGAACGTGCCGAGGTAGATGACGAAGTCTCCGCCCTCCAGGGAGAAGAGCGTCGGCAGCGGGTCGCCCTCGTAGCGCAGCAGGCCGTAGGGGTTGTCCTCGAGCACGAGCAGCTCGCGCTTGCGCACGACCTCGACGAGCCGCCGCCGGCGCGGCAGCGACATCGTCGTGCCGCCCGGGTTCTGGAACGTCGGCACGGTGTAGATGAACTTCGGCCGGCGGCCCTCGTCGGCGAGCCGGTCGAGCGTCGCCTCGAGCTCGTCGATGCGCATGCCGTCCTCGTCGAGGCCGATCTGGATGACCTCGGCCTGGTAGGAGCAGAACGTCGGGACCGCGCCGGGATACGTCGGCGCCTCGGCGATGATCACGTCGCCGGGATCGATCAGCGTCTTGCAGACGAGGTCGATGACCTGCTGGCCGCCGGTCGTGACCAGGACGTCGTCGGCGTCGATGAACGTGCCCTCCTCGGCCATGACCTCGGCGATGCAGCGCTTGAGCACGGTCAGGCCCTCGGTCGGCCCGTACTGCAGCGACCGCGCCGTGGAGTCGACGGCGACCGAGCTCATGATCGCCGCGAACGACGCGGCCGGAAACGACGAGGTGTCGGGCAGGCCGCCGGCGAGCGAGATGATGTCGCTGCGCTCGGTGAGCGCCATGAGATCGCGCATCGCCGAGGACTTCATGACCTTCGTGCGTGCGGCGAACAGGCCGGCGTAGCGCTCGAGATCACGTGACGTCTGCCGGGGGGCCGGGGTGGACGTCATCGTCCGAGGTTCGCCAGGGGTCCGCGGGTCCCTGTCGTCTATCGTCATGCGCCCTCCAAGGTACCGGACGCGTTGCAGCTGCTGATCGACATTCTCCAGGGCGCCGGCTTGTCCGGCGCCGCCGGCATCCGGCCCTTCCTGCCGGCGCTGGTCGCCGGTGCGCTGGCGACGGCGGACTTCGGGATCGACTACGAGGGCACGCCCTTCTCGTTCCTCGAGCAGCCCGGCTGGCTGCTGGGCATCGTGCTCGTGCTGATCGCCGTCGTCGTCGCGCAGCGGCGCGACTTCGCCGAGGCGCCGATCGAGTCGGCGCTGCAGGGCGTCGGCATCGGCCTCGGCGCGCTGCTGTTCGCCGCGACGCTGGCCGACAACACCGACCTCTGGTGGCCGGGCCTGCTGGCCGGCGGCCTGTGCGCCGCGCTCGCGATGGCCGCCACGCGCTCGCTCATGACCCGCGTCCGCGCGCGCCTCGACGAGGAGGCGCGCGGCGCGCTTCCGGTCTACCTCGAGGGGACCGCG
>JBBSMC010000087.1:0-10469 GCA_038233375.1 Solirubrobacterales bacterium | reverse complement strand
TCCTGCTGCTCGGCAGCCTGGCGGGTTGGTTGGCGCGCCGCGGCCGGCGCTGAGTTCGGTGGTCAGCAATCGCCGAGCGCAGCAAGGGCCCCGCAGATCTCGTGACGCCGCGCCGGATCGAGGGCCGCGATGCGCTCGGTGAGAAGCTCCCTCCTGATGGGCTGCAGGTTGTCAAAGGACGCCGCGCAGTCGATCGCGAGCCCGTCATCGGGGCTCAACGGGATCTCCGTCGGGATGCCGCGGACAGTCCGCGTGACCGGCGCCACGACAACGCGGCTGAGCACCGCGATCGCGTCGCTGCGGGTGACGATCAGGACCGGGCGGCGCTTGTCGTCGGCCTGCGCCCACCAGACGTCGCCCTGCAGCGGACCGTTCACCAAGGTTCCTCGGCGATCATCGCAGCGGTTGCGGTGTCCGGCCACGGCATCTCGTCCTCGGTTGGCGGAACGCGACGGTAGCCGTCGACGATCGCCTGCCCGACCGCGTCGCGGCGCCGTCGATCCACGATCGCCCCCAGCCCCGCCCGAACCGCGTCAGAACGCGATGCGAAGACGCCCTCACGAATCAGATCGTCGATCACCTCGACGACCTCGTCCGGGACACGTGTCACGAGTTGAACCGTCATGCGCACAGCATAGCGGGGTGCATTGCAGCCCAGCGTCCCCGCAGCCCGAGCAGGCACGCCGCCGACTGCCGCCGCCGGCCTCCGCGCAGGTGGCGCCCGCTCGCTCCCCGCGCAAACATGGCGAGTACATGGCCGTGGACGAGTGGCCCGACGCCGAAAGCTACGAGACGTTCTTCTGAAGAGGCGCAGCCGCACATCGGCCCGCTCATGCAGGAGGCAGGGGTGTCCTCGCCTCCGACGGTGACCGTATGGCGCTCGATCGACATCGGGGAAGCCGTGGGCTGGGGAGCCTGATCGACGCCGCGTCGGCAAGCCGCCAGAACGGCCGCAACGCGGAACGCCGCTCAACCGAGCGGCTTTCCGGTGCCGATGG
Organism: Solirubrobacterales bacterium; assembly: GCA_038233375.1. Lineage (GTDB taxonomy): Bacteria > Actinomycetota > Thermoleophilia > Solirubrobacterales > Solirubrobacteraceae > CADCVQ01. The sequence continues at coordinate 9,471 of JBBSMC010000087.1, read as the reverse complement.
AGACGGCGGGAATCGAACCCGCGTCCGCGATCGCGTAACGGTGACGTCTACGAGCGTATCCGGCGCTCTGATCTCGCCCTCATGTCGCCTCGCCGGCGGGGTTCAAGAGGGCCAGCTCCCTGAAATGTCCCCGGTTCGACGGGAGCAGATCTCCCCGGGTGATCCGGCATTCTGATTCCGGGAATCCCAGCGGCCGGCTGGCCGGGCCCAGAACATGACTCGCCTAGTTTGTGCTAGGCAGCCATGGCGTACTCGTGAGAGTCCGCACTTATGGTTTTGTCAGGTGTTTTACGAGGCCTCCTGACACCTCGGCTCGCAACCACCGTCACGAAGTCGACCACGTCGAAGCCATGTCGTCCCCGTGTTCGGTGCGCCATGGAGTCTAGCGCCCCAGGGCGCGTCACCGACCGTGGGAACCCGGGAGCGTGGCGCGTTTCTGTTCGCTACGAACATCAGCGCGTCACGCTGCCCGACCGCGCGCGGCCCCGGACCGAACGCCGGCACGACACGAGACTCGCATTCTCAAAGAGCTGGTTTCGACCAGCGCCAGCGGCCCAATCGACCAGCGCACGGACGCGCTCATGCCGCCCATCACGGTGGCGTCGCCGGCTTCTCGGGCGTCGCGTCCGGCAGCGCCGGCTCCACTTCCTCTTGGGGCAGCGTCGTCGACGGCGCGGGCGGCGGGACGGTGATCGTCTCGGCCGCCGGCGGCACCGTGACGGTCGAGGCCGGGGGCACCGTCTCGGTCGTGTCGGTCGGCGTGGTCGTCGTCGTCGTGTCCGCCGGCGTCGACGAGTCGCTCTTCTTTCCGCTGAAGAGCGTCGTGTCGCGCCCCCCGCCGAACAGCGAGTTGCCCGAGACGACCTCGGGCACGGTGATGATCACCGCGGCGAGGATGAACCCGCACAGCCCCGTGACGACCGCGACCTGCCAGGCGTGCCGACGGCGACCCGGGCGTGAGCTACCCGGGGCCTCGCCGGGTTGCGCGATGCGGGTCTCGATCTCCTCGGGCGTCTCGTGGTGCTCCTCGGGGTAGCTCGCCGACGAGGCGCTGCGCACGACGCCGCGCACCGGCACGGCGCGCGTGACGACCTCCACCGGCTTGAAGAGCATCTCCTTCAGGAGCGCCACGAGGACGGGCGTGAAAGCCGCCGCCGCGAGCGTCCCCGGCGCCCAGATGACAGAGGTCACGTACGCCGCCGAAGCCGAAGCGAGGGCCGTGACGACGAGTGTCGGTAGATCGACGCTGGGTCTGCGGGATGTCGGTGCGGCGCTCACAGGCGATGCGGCTGCCCGGATATGAGGAGGTGTAAGCGTGGACTGAACAGACGCTTAACGTAGTACGACGCGGTTCTGGGGCCGCTTGAGGGACCCGCCCGCCCGGTCGCGCTCCGAAGAGGCGCCCTGGCTTGGGGTGGCGCGGCCTCACACCTCGTGGCCTCGCTCTTTGCGGCTCCAGTTCCGCGTCGCTGGGCGAATGTACGCCGAGCCTTTTTCGGACGCAAGAGGCGAACCGCACAAACCCCGCTCGTTGCGTGAATTATCCTCGTGGGCATGACCGTCGAAGACGTTTCCTGGGACCTCTCACCACTCGTCCACGGCGAGGGCGATGCCGGCGCCGACCGGCTCCTCGACGAGGCCGCGCAGCGCGCGCAGACCTTCGCCGACACCTGCGCCGGTCGCCTCGCCGAGCTCACCACGGCCGAGTTCGCCGGCGCGGTGCTCGAGCTGATGGACATCTCCGAGCTCGCCTCCCGCTCGGGGCACTACGCGATGCTGCGCTTCAGCGTCGACACAGCCGATCCGCAGATCGGCGCGCTCATGCAGCGCATGCAGGAGAAGAGCACGGCGATCGAGACGAAGCTGCTGTTCTTCGAGCTCGAGTGGGCGGCGCTGCAGGACGAGCGCGCCGAGGAGCTGATGGCCGCCGACGGCCTCGACACCGCGCGCCACTTCCTGCGCTCCGCGCGCCGCTACCGACCGCACCTGCTCTCAGAGCCCGAGGAGAAGATCCTCGCCGAGAAGAGCATCTCCGGCAGCTCGGCCTGGGGACGCCTGTTCAGCGAGCAGGTCTCGGCGATCACCGTCGACCTGCCCGACGAGAGCGAGCCGGTCACGCTCGACGGCGCCCTGGCCCGGCTCATGTCGCCCGACCGCGACGTTCGGCGCACGACCGCCGAGGCCGTGACGGCCGCGCTCGAGCCCGGCCTGCGCACGCGCGCCTACATCTTCAACACGCTGCTGCACGACAAGGCCGTCGACGACCGCCTGCGCCACTACGACAACTGGCTGGCCGCGCGCAACCTCGCCAACGAGGCCTCGGACGAGTCCGTCCAGGCGCTGCTGAGCGCGGTGCGCAACCGCTACGAGATCCCGCGCCGCTGGTATCGCCTCAAGGCGCAGCTGCTCGGCATCGACCAGCTCGCCGACTACGACCGCATGGCCGCGGTGACGCAGGACGACGAGCCCGTCGAGTGGGAGGACGCAAAGGAGCTCGTGCTCGCCTCCTACGCGCAGTTCACGCCCGAGCTCGGCGACCCGGCACGTGCGTTCTTCGACGAGCACCGCATCGACGCCCCGCCGCGGCCGGCCAAGCGCGGCGGCGCGTTCGCCGCCTACACCGTGCCGAGCGAGCACCCCTACCTGATGCTCAACTACACGGCCAAGCGACGTGACGTGCTCGTGCTCGCCCACGAGATGGGCCACGGCCTCCACGCCGAGCTCGCCCGCCCGCGCGGCGTTCTCGAGCAGGGCACGCCGCTGACGCTCGCCGAGACGGCGTCGGTGTTCGGCGAGACGCTCGTCTTCGGCCGCCTGCTCGAGCAGGCGCCGACGCCCGAGTCGCGCCTGTCGCTGCTGGCCGAGTCGATCGAGGGATCGATCGCAACCGTGTTCCGCCAGACGGCCATGAACCAGTTCGAGCAGGTCGTCCACACCGCCCGCCGCACGGAGGGCGAGCTGGCCGTCGAGCGCTTCAACGAGCTGTGGGAGCAGTCGCAGGTCGAGATGCTCGCCGACAGCGTGCAGATCACCGAGGGCTACCGCTCGTGGTGGTCCTACGTGCCGCACTTCATCTCGACGCCCGGCTACGTCTACGCGTACGCGTACGGCCAGCTGCTCGCGCTGTCGATCTACAAGCGCTACATCGACGAGGGCGAGTCGTTCGTGCCCACTTACCTGGAGCTGCTGCGCGCCGGCGGCTCGCGCAGCCCGCAGGAGCTCGGCCAGATCGTCGGGATCGACCTCGCGGACCCCGGATTCTGGGACAGCGGGCTGGACCTCGTCGAGGCGCAGCTCGAGGAGGCCGAGGCGGCCACCAACGAGGCGCTGGCGCGAACCTGATCAAGCGTCCACCCCTCCGTGGCCGCGCGCAGGGGCTTGTCACAATGGAGGCATGAGCGCGCACTGGCCGACGCCTCCACCGCCATCGTTCGAGCCCGAGCCTCCCGCCGAGGAGTCGCTCGCGGTGACGGGCGCGGGCGGGCCGACCCCGGCCGGCATCGCGGGACCCGCGCCGCCTCGGCCCGCGGCGCCCGAGTCCGCGCCCGCCCCCACCGCGCCCGACGAGCGCCCCTGGTGGCGGCGCTTCCTATCGCTGATCGTCGCCGCCGGGCTGCTGATCTTCAAGTTCGGCAAGCCAGCGCTGCTCCTGCTGCCCAAGGCCAAGGTGCTGACGACCTCCGCGTCGATGCTCGTCTCGATCGTCGCCTACAGCTTCATCTGGGGCTGGAAGTTCGCGGCCGGATTCGTGCTGCTGCTGCTCGTCCACGAGATGGGGCACGTCATCCAGCTGCGGCGCGAGGGCATCGAGGCGAGCGCGCCGATGTTCATCCCGTTCCTCGGCGCCGCCGTGATGGCGAAGTCGCTCGGCAACGACGCGACTGCCGAGGCGCGGGTCGGCCTCGCCGGCCCGATCCTCGGCACGCTCGGCTGCATCGCCCTGCTGCCGCTCACGTTCGGCGAGGGCGGCGGCGGCTTCTGGGAAGCGCTCATCTTCACCGGGTTCTTCCTGAACCTCTTCAACCTGCTGCCGGTCGTGCCGCTCGACGGCGGCCGCGCGATGGCCGCGCTCACGCCGTGGATGTGGTTCGTCGGCCTGTTCGCGATGACCGTGCTCGTGTTCGCCTTCCCGAACCCGATCCTGATCCTGATCCTGCTGCTGGCGGTATACGAGACCTACAAGCGCTGGAAGCAGCGCAAGGCCGGCGGTGAGGAGGTCGCCTCGTACTACAGGGTCAAGCCCGCCCACCGGCTGGCGATCCTCGTCGTCTACCTCGGCCTGATCATCGTCTGCTCCGGCGGGATGGCGCTGACGTTCGTCGAGCGCGGCATCCCCTCCTAGTCTTAGGCCATGGCGGCGGAGATCACGGTCGAGCGCCTGACCAAGCGCTACGGGGAGACGCTCGCGGTCGACGACCTCTCCTTCACCGTCGAGGCGGGGCGCGTGACCGGCTTTCTCGGGCCCAACGGCTCGGGCAAGTCCACGACGCTGCGCGCGCTGCTGGGCCTGATCCGGCCGACGAGCGGCACCGCGCTCGTCATGGGCCAGCCGTTTCACGAACTGCGCAACCCCGTCGAGGCGGTCGGCGCCGCGCTCGACGCCCACGACGTTCACCCCGGCCGCTCGGGCCGCGGACATCTGCGCACCATCGCGGCGGCCGCGGGGATCCCGAACTCGCGCGTCGACGAGGTGCTCGACATGGTCGAGCTGACCCCGGCCCGCGATCGCCGCGTGAAGGGCTACTCGATGGGCATGCGCCAGCGCCTCGCGCTCGGCGCGGCGCTGCTCGGCGATCCGAGGATCCTGATGCTCGACGAGCCCGCCAACGGCCTTGACCCGCAGGGCATGCGCTGGCTGCGCGACATCCTCGTCGCGCTCGCCGGCGAGGGCCGCGCGGTGCTGATCTCCAGCCACGTGCTGTCCGAGGTCGAGCAGACCGTCGACAGCGTCGTCGTGATCGGCGCGGGACGGCTCGTCATGCAGGGCTCCCTGGCCGACCTCGTCAAGGGCGACCGGCGGCCGATCCTCGTGCGCTCGCCGCGCTGCGCGGAGCTGCGCGAACTGCTCGAGGAGCAGGGCGCCGCCGTCATGTCCGACGGGCGGCCCGACGCGATGATCGTGCAGCGCTCGTCGCTGGAGGCGATCGGCACGCTGGCGGCCGACTTCGGCATCCCGATCTTCGAGCTCACGCACGAGCGCGCGACGCTCGAGGATCGCTTCCTCGAGCTCACCGGCGAAAGCGGAAACGTGCGATGAACGCCCTGACGTCGGAGTGGCTGAAGCTCGTCTCCGTGCGCACGACGTGGGCGCTGCTGGGCTCGATGATCCTGATCGAGGGCCTGACGGCGGGGCTCGTGACCGGCCTGAGCGACATCGACGACCTCAAGGTCCGCAGCGTCGCGACGCTCGCGATCGGCACCCACCTGGCGATCGTGTTCATGTTCACGCTCGGCGCGCTGCTGTCGACGAACGAGTACCGCCACGGGACGGCGAGCTCGACCTTCGTGGTCACGCCCAAGCGCGAACGGGTCATCGCCGCCAAGCTCGTCGTCGGCCTCGCCGTCGGGATCGTCGGCGCGCTGCTCTACATAGCGGTCAACGCGGGCCTCGGCCTGTCGATCCTCTCCTCGCGGGGCATCGACGTCGACTCCGACACCGCGGTCGACACATACCTCGGCGTCGGCACCGGCCTCGTGCTGGGCTGCCTGTTCGGCGTGGCGCTGGGCGCGCTGCTGCGCAACCAGATCCTCACCGTGGTCACCGGGATGGTGCTGTTCCTGCTGGCCGGAACCGCGGCGCTCTTCATCGGCAACGACATCGGCCAGTACTTCCCGGGCGAGGCGCTGCTGGCGCTCAACGGCACGCCGGGAGCCGACGAGACGCTGCTCACCCAGACCCAGGGCGGGCTCGTGCTGGCGGGCTACTGCATTGTGCTCGGCGCGGCGGGCATGTGGCTCACGCGCGAGCGCGAGGTCCTGTAACGCCGACGATCGCCCGCCTGTCGCCGCCGGCCCTCCTCGCGCTGCTGCTCATCGCGATGGTGGGCTGCGGCGGGGACGCGAAGAGCGACACATCCACGCAGCGCGCCCGGGGCGACGTCGAGCGGTTGACGGTGCGCGGCCAGGCCGCCGTGCTGATCGCGCCCAAGCCGTCGACGAGCAAGGTCGTGGTCTACACCCACGGCGCCGGCGAGAACGTCGAGAACATCTTCCGCGACGCGCGCAAGGAGCCGATCTTCGCGGCGCTGCTGGACGCGGGCTACGCGCTCGCCGCCACCGACGCCCACGGCGACAACTGGGGCAACCGCGCCAGCGAGCGCGACCAGCTCGCGCTCGTCGGCGAGCTGCGCGAGCGCGGCCTGCGTGACGTCTACGTGCTGGCGCTGTCGATGGGCGGCTTCAACGGCCTGCAGCTGCTCGACGACGTCGCGGTGAAGGCGTGGGCGGGCATCTTCCCCGCGTGCGACCTCGCGTCGGTGTACGAGCTGGGCCTCTACCGCGGCCAGATCCGTCGCGCGTACGGCCGCACCGGCCGGCGCCTCGGCGACCTGATCGCGCGGCGCAGCCCGGTCGACGTTGCGCCGAGCACGGATGGGCTGCCGATGCGCTTCTGGGCGTCGCCCGGCGATCGCGTCATTCCCAAGCGCGAGAACACCAACGCCTGCGCGGCGCTCGCCCGGCAGCGCGGCGCCGAGGTCGAGGTCACCACGACGACCGGCGATCACGGCGACGCATCCAACTACGACGCCGCGGGCGTCCTGCGCCTCTTCGAGTCGGCGGACAGGTAGCCAGCGGGCGGCGCTCAGCGGTTGGCGTCGCGCAGCGCGCGATCCATGTCGCGCTTGGTCTCGCGCTCCTTGATCGACTCGCGCTTGTCGAAGCGGTCCTTACCCTTGGCGAGGACGATCTCGACCTTCGCGCGGCCGCCCGAGAAATAGATCCGCGTCGGAACGAGCGTCAGCCCCTTCTGCTTGATCTGGGCAGCGAACCTGTCGATCTGGTTGCGCTTGGCGAGCAGGCGGCGATCGCGCTCGGGCTCGTGGTTGGCCTGCGCGGCGGGGGCGTAGGGCGGGATGTGGACGTTGTGCAGGAACAGCTCGCCGTCGCGGATCAGCGCGTAGCCGTCCTTGAGCTGGGCGCCGCCCTCGCGCAGCGCCTTGACCTCGGTCCCCTGCAGTGCGATGCCGCACTCCAGCCGCTCGAGCAGCTCGAAGCGATAGGAGGCGTAGCGATTGGAGGCGACGTCGCCCGGTGCGACCTTGCGTTTCTTGGCCTTGGCCATGGCACCGAGAGTAGTGCGGCGCAGCGCTGCTACGGTCCGGGGCTCAAACCAATCCGGGGGGTTCCTGTACGAGGGGCTGAGAGGGCGCTGCCTAGCGCCGACCCGACGAACCTGATCTGGGTCATGCCAGCGAAGGGAGATCCGATGGTTGCGCCCACCCGCGCCGTGTTCGAGTCCGACGCCCCGTGCCGCACGCAGATGCACCTCGCCCGCAACGGCGCCGTGTCACCGGAGATGACGCGCGTCGCCGAGCGCGAGCAGCTCCCGCCCGAGCTGATCCGCGCCGAGGTCGCGCGCGGCCGGATGATCATCCCCGCCAACGTCCACCACGGCGCGCTGGACCCGATGGCGATCGGCCTGAAGGCACGGGTGAAGATCAACGCCAACATCGGCAACTCGCCGACGACGTCGTCGCTGGACGAGGAGGTCGCCAAGCTGCGCCTCGCCGAGCGCTGGGGCGCCGACACGGTGATGGATCTCTCGACCGGCAAGCGCATCGACGAGACGCGCCAGGCGATCCTCGACGCCGCCACCGTGCCGATCGGCACGGTGCCGATCTACCAGGCGATGGAGGGTCTGCGCCACGCCGAGGAGCTCACCGCCGAGTTGCTGCTGCAGACGATCACCGCGCAGGCCGAACAGGGCGTCGACTACATGACGATCCACGCCGGCGTGCTGCTCGAGCATCTGCCGCTCTGCCAGCACCGCGTGACGGGGATCGTCTCGCGCGGCGGCGGCCTGCTGGCGCGCTGGATGGTCGAGCACCGCCGCGAGAACCCGCTCTACGAGCACTTCGACGAGATCCTCGAGATCTGCCGTGCGCACGACGTCTCGCTGTCGCTCGGCGACGGCCTGCGGCCGGGCTGCATCGCCGACGCCTCCGACGCCGCCCAGTTCGCGGAGCTGTCCACGCTCGGCGATCTCACGCTGCGGGCGTGGGAGCGCGACGTGCAGGTGATGGTCGAGGGCCCCGGCCACGTGCCGCTCGACCAGCTCGAGATGAACGTGCGCCGCCAGCAGGAGGTCTGCCACGAGGCGCCGTTCTACACGCTGGGCCCGCTCGTGACCGACATCGCGCCCGGCTATGACCACATCACCTCCGCGATCGGCGCGGCGATCGTGGGCTGGCACGGCACGTCGATGCTCTGCTACGTCACGCCCAAGGAGCACCTCGGGCTGCCCAACGCCGAGGACGTCAAGCAGGGCCTGATCGCCTACCGGATCGCCGCCCACGCCGCCGACCTCGCGCGCGGCAGCAAGCGCGCCGCCGCCTGGGACCGCGAGCTCTCCGAGGCGCGCTTCTCGTTTGACTGGCGCAAGCAGTTCGCGCTCTCGCTGGATCCGGAGACCGCGCAGGCGATGCACGACGAGACGCTCGGCGACGACTACTTCAAATCCGCCGAGTTCTGCTCCATGTGCGGGCCGAAGTTCTGTCCGATGCACAACTTCAAGGACGTCGACTGGGACGCGATCGCGGCGGTGGTGCAGGAGCGCCGGGCGGCGCGGGCGGCGTGAGGCAGCCTGGTAGCTGTTGCAAGCACACGCGCTGACAGCGATCGGCCGCCGACCAGGCCCGGCCAGGCCGGCCGCGATCCGCATCGCCGGCCACGCGCCCGGTCGTCACGACCAGTCCGTAGGATCGTCGACGTGCCGTTCGGTGGTGGGGACCGCTATGCCGCCTGTCGCTCGCTGGAGCGCAGCTCGTCCGGCAACGCCATCTCGAAGCCGAGCTTGCGCAGCGCCGAGACGAGCGCGAGGAACTTGCCGCGGCGGCTCTCGGCGTACGCGGACGGATCGTCGGCGAGCTCGGCGACACGCACGACGTGGTACTTCGCGTACCACGCGCCCGCACTACGCAAGGCCTCGAGCTCCGTGGGAGTCAAATCGCTCGCGTCGCTGACTGAGGTCATGTCCCGGACCGTAGCTGCGACTTCGGACGATCGAACCTCCCGGCGCCATCTCTGCACGCTCTTTCCGCGATTCTGATGCTCACCGCGTCGATGCCGGAACAGCTCGCCCGGCTTGTCGCGCTGGTCGACGAGCAAGCTGGTCGCTACCGCGAGCTCAATGGCGGCAGGCATCTGCGCGACTACCTCGCGCGCGCCCGGACCCGCGAGGACGAGGAGGTGCTCACCGAACCGATCCTGACCGCGATCATCGAGCGCGTGCTCGGGTTCCCCCCGGACACG
>JBBSMC010000086.1:0-10598 GCA_038233375.1 Solirubrobacterales bacterium | reverse complement strand
GGTGGGTGATCGTGCCGCCGGCGGCGAGCAGCGCGTCGCTGACGAGCGCCTTGATCTGCGCCCACTGCTCGATCTCCTCGCCGCGCCGCGCCGGCGCCAGCACCGTGAAGTACGGCGCCGCGCCGTCGGGATAGACGTGCGAGATGCGGCACGTGATCCGGCCCGCGGGCCCGATCGCCTCGCTCGCGGCAGCGGTCACCGCGGCGTGCAGGGCCGCGAAGCGCTCCCACGTCACCGCCGTCTCGAAGGTCTCGCTCATGATCCCCATCGCGACGAAGGCGTCGCGCAGGTACGGCGCGCGGAAGAACGCGGCGCGCCAGGCGCCGACGGCGTCGCCGCCGCCCGCCGGGTCGCCGGTGAAGCGCGGCCGGCGCACCGCGCCCTCGTCCCACTCGCCGCCGGCGTCCGCGCACAGGTGCAGGGCGCGGTCGAGCAGCTCGCCGACGGGCACGACCGCCTCCGACGCACCCTCGAAGCCGAGCACGAGCAGCGCCGCGGTGCCGTCGGCGGCGCCGGTCATCCGCGCCTCCTCGGCATCGATCAGGCGGCAGTTTGACGGCCGCAGGCCGGACTGCGCGATCGCCCGCAGCGCCTCCACGCCGGCGGCGAACGCGCCGAAGCGCACGGCGGCCAGCGAGTTGGCCTGCGGGCGCACGCGCACGCGCATCCATGACTCGGTGACCACGGCGAGGATCCCTTCGGAGCCGAGCAGCATCCGGTCCGGCGCCACACCGGCGCCCGAGCCGGGCAGCCGCCGTGACTCCCACGCGCCGACCGGCGTGATCGCGCGGATCGACTCGACGAGGTCGTCGACGTGCGTCTCGGCGGTCGCGAAGTGCCCCGCCGCCCGCGTCGCGACCCAGCCACCGAGCGTCGACAGCTCGAAGGACTGCGGGTAGAAGCGCAGCGTCAGGTCCAGTGCGCGCAGCTGCTTCTCGATCCCCGGGCCGCTCGCGCCGGCCTGGATGAGGGCCGAGCGCGAGACGTCATCGATCTGCAGCACGCGGTCCATCGCGCCGAGGTCCAGCGACGCGACGCCGTCGAAGCGTGCCGGCACCTCGCATTGCACGCCGCCGCAGACGCTCGTCCCGCCGCCGTAGGGAACGACCGCGACGTTCGCGCCGGCCGCCCATTCCAGCACCGCCTCGATGTCGCGCTCGCCGCGCGGCCGGGCCACGACGTCGGGCGGGAAGTCGAAGCGCCCGGCGAAGCCGCGCACGACGTCTGAATAGGACTTGCCCCACGCGTGCGAGGCGCGTGCGTGGGCGTCGCCGGAGCAGATCGAGGCCAGCGCGGCGGGCGGCGCCACGCGCGGCGCGGGCAGCGTGACGTCCTCGAGCGCGACCGGCTCGCGCACCTCGCCGTCGCCGGCGATGCGCAGGTGCTCCTCCAAGCCCGCTGCGATCGCGCGCAGTTGCGCGACCGACCAGCCGTCGTCCTCGTAGCCCCACCCCCAGTGCTTGCGGCGTCTCGTGCTCGGTGTGGCGGCCACTGCGCGAAGATAGCCCCAATGCCTACGGCCGTCTCCATCTTCACCGCCTCGATCGGCGCCGGGCACGACGTGCCGGCCCAGGTTCTCGCCGCCGGCCTGCGCGAGCGCGGCGCGAGCGCCGACGTCGTCGACGGCCTCGCGCTGGCGGGCCCCGCCGCCCGCACGATGCTCGGCGGCGTGCCGGCCTCGGGCTCTGCGCTCGGCACGCTGCTGTTCGAAGCCCGCTACCTGCTCGGCACGCGCCTGGCGCCGACGCGGGGCGCCGCCGCGGGCGTCGTCGACAGGCTCGTCCGCGGGCGCTTCGCGGCGCACCTCGCCGCGCACCCGGCCGACGTCGTCGTCTCGACCTATCCGCTGTGGAGCGAGCTGCTCGGGCGGATGCGGCTCGACGGCGCGCTCGCCAGCCCCGTCGTGAGCGCCATCACGGACCTCGCCGCGCTGCGCCACTGGGCGCACCCGGGGATCGACCTGCACCTGCTCACGCACCCGGCCTCGGAGGCCGAGGCCCGCGCGATCGCCGGGCCGCGCGCACGCGTCGAGGCCGTCCACGGCCTGACTTCGGACCCGCGCTTCACCGACCCGCCCGAGCGCAACGTCGCCCGCGAGGAGCTCGGACTGCCGACGCGCGGCTCGCTCGTCGTCGTCTCCGGCGGCGGCTGGGGCGTGGGAGACCTGACCGGCGCGACCGACACGGCGCTGCACTACGGGGCCGGCACCGTCGTCGTGCTCGTCGGCCACAACGAGACCGTGCGCACGCGGATGGAGGCGGCCTACGGCAGCGACGCGCGCGTGCAGGTCTGGGGCTTCACCGACAAGATGGTGCTGCTGCTCTGCGCCGCCGACGTGCTCATCCACGCGACCGCCGGGCTGACCGTGCTCGAGGCGCTCATGTGCGACTGCCGCGTGATCTCCTACGGCTGGCCGCGCGGTCACATCCGCGCCAACGACGCCGCCTACAAGCGCCTGGACATGGTCGCCGTCGCGAAGAACCGCCCGCAGCTGGCGCACGCGCTCGTCCACGCCCTCGCCGCGCCGCCGCTGGCGCAGCCGCTCCCCGAGCTGCCGGCCGCGGCCGATCTCGTGCTCGAGCTGGCCGCGCGCGAGCCTGCGCACGCCGGCTGAGAAGCGCTCGCCGGCGCGGGTGGGTGGGACTGTCTCCCAGGCCCGCGAACTATCGTGAGGGGCATGCAGCAGCCGGCCATCCTCGCCCGCGGCCACTGGCCAGCCGAGCGCGTGCACGCGCGCTGGCACGACGAGCACTACGAGCCGCCGGCGACGACGGCGCAGGCCGCCGACGCGGCGATCGTCGCCCTGCGCGAGCGTGGCTCGCCGAGTCATGACGGCCTGTCCGCGCGGCTCGTCGCCCACGCCGAGCAGGGCGACGATCTGATGCTCGAGCTGCAGCCCACGCGCTGGGCTCTGCGCCTCGTCGACGGCGATGCCTCGCTCTCGATGGCAGCGCTGACGGTGACGCGCGCCGCCGACGGGCGCTGGCTCGCCGGCCGCCGCAGCGCCTGGCTGTCGTCGTGGCCAGGCCGCTGGGCGCTCGGCGCCGGCGGCGCGGTCGACGTCGGCGAGAGCCCGGCGCACACGCTCGTCCGCGAGCTCGACGAGGAGTGGGCGGTGCAGCCCGAGCGGCTGACGGTCGAGGCGCTCGTCCGCCTGCCCCACCAGCTCGTGATGGTCGTCGGCCTCGCCTGGCTGCCCGAGGGCGCCGAGATCGAGATGGACGACGAGCACGACGCCTATGCCTGGTGGCCGGCCGACGTCGCCGACTGGCCCGACGAGGCCGACGAGCCGCTGCGCCGCATGGCGGCGCTGCTGGCGGTCCACGGCGGATGAGGGCCCTGCTCACCTTCGGGCGCCTGAAGTGGGCGTCGTTCGTCCACTCGGCCGTCTACACGGGACTGCTCGTCACGATCTTCACCGGTCCGGACGAGCTGAAGACGATTCTCGGCTGGGCGCATGGCATCGGCTGGATCGCGATGTCGCTGGCCTGCATCGTCGCGCTGCGCCTGCGTGTCATCGACCTGCGCCTCGCCGCGGCGGTGGCGGTGCTCGGTGGTGTCGGGCCGTTCATCGGCTCGCTGGAGTTCGTGCGCCAGAGCCGCCGGCGGGACGCGCGCCCGCCGGCGGCGGGTGCGGCAGCCTCGGTCTGAGGACGCGGGTGCCCCGCCCGGGTGGCACGCGCCCAACCCGGCGCGCGGCCAGCACGCGGTGCAACCCCGGCTGCGGCTGCGGGTAGTCCTGTGAGATGGTCTGCGTCACCACGCTTCGCAGCATCGTCCGTTGCACTGGCGGCGATCGTGGCGCGACCTTCTAGAGTGGACCTTCGGCATGGCCGTGAACACGACAGTTCAGGTGAAGCTCCCGGCAATGGGGGAATCGGTTCGCGAAGGGACCGTCCTCGAATGGCATAAACAGGAGGGCGACGCGGTCGAAGCCGACGAGCCGCTCGTCGACGTCTCGACGGACAAGGTCGACGCGGAGGTGCCCGCGCCCGCCGCCGGGACGCTCGTGAAGATCCTCGCCGGCGAGGGCGAGACGGTGGCCGTCGGCGCGGTGCTCGCCGAGATCGCCCCCCGTAACGGCGCTTCGGGCCCCACCAGCGAGGCTGCTGCACCCGCCCCGGCGGCCGCGCCCGCGGCAGACGAAGTTGGCGACGGAGACGGCGCCTCCTCCCAGCCGGGGCGGGCGGAGCTCGCCGAGATCGTCGCGCCCGCCGGCGGCGAGTCCGTCCAGGAGGGCACGATCCTCGAGTGGTCCGTCCCCGCCAACGGCGGCTCCACCGCCGCCACCGAGTCACCCGCCGCTGAACACGAGGCCAACGGCGCCCCTGCCTCGCCCGTCGCGCGCCGCATCGCCGCCGCCGAGGGCATCGACATCTCGGCGCTGCACGGCAGCGGTCCCGCCGGCCGGGTCACGAAGGCCGACGTCCTCGCCGCGAAGGCCGCCCCGCCTGTCCCCGCACCACCCGCCTCGGCGCCACCCGCGCCTGCGCCGAAGCCGGCCGCACCTACCGCCCGAACCGCCGGCGCGACCGAGCTCAAGGGCGGCGCCGCGATGCTCGTCCGCTACATGGAGGCCTCGCGCGAGACCCCGACCGCGACCTCGCTGCGCACGATCACCGTTACGGCGATGACCTCGCGCCGCGGCGCGCTGAAGAGTGCCGGCCACAAGATCTCGTACACGCACCTCATCGCCTACGCGATCGCGCGCGCGGCGGCCGAGCAGATGCCGGTCATGGCCCACCACTTCGAGGAGGTCGACGGCAGGCCGCACCGCATCGACGACGGTGCGGTCAACCTCGGCATCGCCGTCGACGTCGAGAAGAAGGACGGCAGCCGCACGCTGATGGTGCCCGTCATCCGCGACGCCGGCCGCAAGACGTTCCCCGAGTTCCTCGACGCGTTCGGCAACCTGATCGCTCGCGCCCGCGAGAACAAGCTCACCGCCGACGACCTGACCGGCGCGAACATCTCGCTGACGAACCCCGGCGCGATCGGCACGATCGCCTCCGTCCCGCGGCTCATGGGCGGCCAGGGCACGATCGTCGCCACCGGCGCGATCGGCTACCCCGTCGGCCTCGCCGCCGTCGGACAGATGATCGGTGCCGAGAAGGTCATGACGATGACCTCGACCTACGACCACCGCGTCATCCAGGGCGCCGAGTCCGGCCGCTTCCTGAAGGTCGTCGAGGAGTACCTGCAGGGTGAGCACGGCTTCTACGACCAGCTCTTCCACGAGCTCGGCTCGGAGATCGCGCCGCTGCCCGCTCCGCCCGCGCCCGCCGCGGCCGCCGCCACCGCCCGCGACGCCGCCGAGCCGCAGGCGCCGGTCGCCGCCGAGCCCGACGAGGATCTCCTGCGCGCCGTCCAGGCCGCCGTCTCGCTGCTGAAGGCCCACCGCACCCACGGCCACCTCGCCGCGCGGCTGGATCCGCTCGGCCGCGAGCCCGAGGGCGACCCGGCGCTCGATCCCGAGCCGCTCGGCCTGACCCCCGACCTGATGGCTCGCATCCCGGCGCGGATCCTGCGCGTCCAGGTCCCGGGTGCCACGCTGGCCGACGCGCTGCCGCATCTGCGCGAGACGTACTGCGGGACGATCGCCTACGAGATCGAGCACATCGCATCGCACCGCCAGCGCACCTGGCTGCGGGCGGCGATCGAGTCCGGCGAGTTCCGCAGCCCCCTCTCGGCCGATGAGCAGAAGGCCCTGCTCAAGCGCCTGATCGAGGTCGACGCGCTCGAGCGCTTCATGCACAAGGCGTACATCGGTCAGAAGCAGTTCTCGATCGAGGGCCTGGACATGACGGTGCCGATGCTCGACGAGCTGATCCAGCTCTGCGCGGCCCACGGAGGACGCGAGGTCGTGCTCGGCATGGCGCACCGCGGGCGCCTCAACGTGCTGGCGCACAACCTCGGCCGCCCATACGACACGATATTCGCCGAGTTCGAGGGGGCCTCGACGCTCGAGGCCGTCACGACGATCCCCCAGGGCGGCACCGGTGACGTGAAGTACCACCACGGCGCGCAGGGCTCCTACCAGCTGCCCGACGGCTCCTCGATCCTCGTCAACCTCGAGTCCAACCCGTCGCACCTGGAGTACGTCGGCCCCGTCGTCACCGGCGCCACGCGCGCCGCGCAGACGACGCGCCTGGGACCGCACGCCCGCCGCGACGTGTCCAGCGCGGTGCCGATCGTCCTGCACGGCGACGCCGCCCTGCCGGCGCAGGGCGTCGTGCCCGAGACGCTCAACCTGCAGGCGCTGGACGGCTACTCCGTCGGCGGCACGCTGCACCTCGTCCAGAACAACCAGGTCGGCTTCACGACCGATCCCGACGACGCGCGCTCCACCCGCTGGGCCTCGGACGTCGCCAAGGGCTTCGACGTGCCGATCATCCATGTCAACGCCGACGACGTCGCCGCCTGCGTCTCGGCCGTGCGGCTGGCCTTCGCCTTCCGCCAGGAGTTCGGCCACGACGTGATGATCGACCTGCTCGGCTACCGCCGCTTCGGGCACAACGAGGCCGACGAGCCCGCCTACACGCAGCCCGAGCAGGCCGCCCGTATCCGCAAGCACCCGCGGGTCGCCGAGATCTGGGCCGAGCAGCTGATCGCCCAGCGGGTCGTCTCCAAGCCGGAGGTCGACCAGCAGACGGCCGAGGTCTGGGACGAGCTCACCCGCCTGCACCAGCGGCTGAAGGCGCAGATCCGCCACGCCGAGGAGGTCGGCCAGGTCGAGCAGCCGACGGGCGAGTACACGCTGGACCGCACGCCCTCCCCGGGCGTCAAGACCGCGGTCAGCGCCGAGCGGCTGCGGATCCTCAACAACGAGCTGCTGGCGACCCCCGCGGGCTTCACCGTCCATCCCAAGCTCGTCAAGCAGCTCGAGCGCCGGCGCGACGCGCTGGGCCCCGACGGCGGGATCGACTGGGCGCACGCCGAGTCGCTCGCGTTCGCCTCGCTGCTGACCGAGGGCACGCCGATCCGGCTCACCGGCCAGGACGTCGAGCGCGGCACGTTCTCCCAGCGCCACGCGGTGCTGCACGACGCGAAGACCGGCCAGACGATCTGCCCGATCCAGTCGCTCCCGGGCGCGCTGGCGCCGTTCGAGCTGCACAACTCGCCGCTGAGCGAGGTCGCGTGCCTGGGCTTCGAGTACGGCTACAGCGCCGAGGCCCCCGAGACGCTCGTGCTCTGGGAGGCGCAGTTCGGCGACTTCGTCAACTGCGCCCAGGTGATCGTCGACCAGTTCATCGTCAGCGGGCTGGCGAAGTGGGGGCAGACGTCGCGCCTCGTCCTGCTGCTGCCACACGGCTACGAGGGGTCCGGTCCGGAGCACTCCAGTGGGCGGCTGGAGCGCTTCCTGACGCTCGCGTCCGAAGGCAACATCCGCGTGGCGAACGTCACCACGCCGGCCCAGTACTTCCACCTCATCCGCCGTCAGGCGCGGATCGCCAAGCAGCGCCCGCTGATCCTCATGACGCCGAAGTCGCTGCTGCGCCTGCCGCAGGCGACGAACCGCATCGAGCACCTGTCCGAGACGAAGTTCTTCCCGGTCCTGGCCGAGCCGCGCGTGCCGGTCGAGCAGGTCAAGCGCCTCGTGCTGTGCACCGGCAAGGTCTACTACGACCTCGTCGGGCACCCGCGCCGCGCCGAGGAGCCCGGCGTCGCCATCGGCCGCGTCGAGCTGCTCTATCCCTTCCCGCAGGCGCAGATCCAGGAGCTCATCGAGAGCTATCCGAACCTCGGGGAGGTCGTCTGGGTCCAGGAGGAGCCGCGCAACATGGGCGCCCGCGCGCACATGTTCCCGCGCCTCATGCAGATCCTGCCCGAGACGCTGAAGTTCGGCTACATCGGCCGCCCCGAGCGCGCCTCGCCGGGCGAGGGCTACCCGGCCGCCCACATCGCCGAGCAGTCGCGGATCGTCGAGACGGCGCTGGACCTCTCGGTCCCGGTCTCGCTGTACCCGCGCAAGACGCCCGGCGAGCGCTAGACCCCGAGCCCTGTGCCCACGTCGAGGAGCTCGTCGCGCGCGCTCGCGACCAGCCGCATGAACGGCTGAGCGCGACGCGGCGCGCCGCGAGCGGGCCACGCGGTACGTTTCTCCTGCCATGGATCGGCACCCGAGCGCGCGAGCGCGCACCCTCCTCGCCCTCCTGACCGTCGGCGCCCTGCTCGCGGCGGCCCTTCCCGCGGCCGGCGCGATCCGCAGCGGCGACGAGAAGGCCAACACGATCAAGGGAACCGCGGAGAAGGACCGCATCCGCGGCGCCGGCTCGCGTGACACGCTGCGCGGCCTCGCCGGCAACGACCTGCTCAGCGGCGGCAGCGCCTCCGATCGGCTCTACGGCGGCGACGGCGCCGACAGCCTCGACGGCGGCTCGGGCAACGACAAGCTCGTCGGCGAGGAGGGCAACGACTTCCTCTACGGCTTCACCGGCAACGACCGGCTCGACGGCGGCCCCGGCAACGACCGCCTCGACGGCTTCGACGGCGACGACACGCTGCGCGGCGGCGAGGGCAACGACTTCCTCGGCGAGTCGCGCTTCGGCGACGACCGCCTGCTTGACGGCGGGCCCGGCGAAGACGTCCTGATCGGCAACGCCGGCGCGGACAAGCAGATCCTCGGCGGCGACGGCCAGGACCTGCTGTCCGGTGGCACCGGCAACGACGGCCTCGACGGCGGCGCCGGCAACGACATCCTCTTCCCGGGCACCGGCCAGGCCAACGGCCTGCGCGCGCTCGGCGGCGCCGACGACGACGTTCTCGTCGACACCGGCTCGGGCGACATCGACGGCGGCGAGGGCAACGACACGCTGTGGATGGCCAGCGACGGGCTGGCCACGCGTATGTACGGCGGCGCGGGCGAGGACACGTTCTACGTCGGCGCGTCCGCGCGTATCGTCGACTGCGGACCGGGCGGCGACCGCGTCTTCCTGTCGGGCTACGCCGACGAGACGATCCGGGTCGGAGGCTCGGTGACGCAGTTCGTCGACTGCGAGCAGCGGCTGTCGGGCGCCGACCTCGGCCAGGCGCCCTCGCTGCTGAAGGTCCTGGGGCGCTGGAACGGCGCGGGCGTTCCGATGGACACCGAGATCGTCCTGCGCGCCGCCGCCTACGAGCGGATGTCGAACTGCAACCTCGCGCGCCGGCGCTGCCTGGCCGGCGACCGGCCCCAGCGGATCCTCGGGACGAAGCGGGCCGACGTGATCCGGGGCGGCGGCGGCGAGGACTTCCTCGAGGGACGCGAGGGCTCGGACAGGCTCTACGGCGGCGACGATGACGACTCGCTCTTCGGCCGCACCGGCAACGACCTGCTGTCGGGCGGCAACGGGGACGACGAGCTCGAGGGCGGGCGCGGCGACGACGTGCTGCGCGGCGGCCGCGGGCGCGACCAGCTAAACGGCGGCTTCGGCCGTGACCGCCTGCTCGGCGGCCCCGGCGCCGACACGATCCGCGCGGTCGGCGGCGGCACCGACGTGATCGACTGCGGCGACGGCACCGACCGCGTCGAGAAGGACAGGCGCGACCGCACGCGCAACTGCGAGATCGTGCTGTAGGCGCCCGGCTCGCCGGTCAGGTCCGGCGCAGGCGCGCCCGGCTCTGGGTGACGCGGAAGCGTTGCTGCAGCCACCAGGCCAGGGCGCCGGCGATCGTCAGGTCGACGGCCAGCGCGAGCAGGCCGCGCCACGTCACGTCGCCGAGCACGACGACGGCGAGGTGGACGGTCGTCACCGGCAGCATCCCCAGCAGGATGCTGTGCGAGCGAAAGCCGGCGAAGTGCTCGCGCAGGCACAGCTCGGCGACGACGACGACGAGCACGCCGACGCCGGCCAGCAGCAGCGCGGGCGCGCCGGCGAAGCCGAGGAGGAAGAGCACGAGCCCGACGGCCATGCCGATCTCGGTGAGCGGGAACGGCGCCCAGATCGCGTCGGGGCGCGGCACGCCGTCGCGGACCTCCAAACGCGAAGGGCGACGGTCGCCAGCGGCCAGCGGCGCGGGGGGGTCTGCCTGACTCCGTCCCGTATTTGGACGATCTCGCGAGGACCCCCTGGGCCGCGCGCTCGTTGACGGCGGCCCCGACGGCAGCCGCGGCGCGTCGGACGTCGCCCGCGCCCGCTGGCGCTGCTTCTTCTTGGCCCGGCTCCTGCTCATCCCGCCGCCGCCCGCTCGCGTGCGAACGCCGCGAACCAGTCCAGCGCCGCCGGGTTGGCCAGCGAGTCGCGGCTCGCCGCCCGCTCGGGCGCCGCGCCGGCGAGGATCCGCTTGACCGGCACCTCGAGCAGCTTGCCCGACAGGGTGCGCGGAACCTCCGCCACGGCGAAGACATCGTCGGGCACGTGGCGCGGCGAGCAGTCCTCGCGGATCCGTCGCGCCAGGGCGCGGCGCAGGTCGTCGTCGAGCGCCGCGCCCTCGCGCAGCACGACGAACAGCGCCATCCAGCCATCGACGTCGACGACGAGCGCATCGACGATCTCGTCGCACGCGAGCACGGCGCCGTAGATCTCGCTCGTCCCCATCCGCACGCCGCCGCGGTTGATCGTCGAGTCGCTGCGGCCGTGGATGACCGCCGTCCCGCGCGCCGTGATCTCGATCCAGTC
>JBBSMC010000085.1:0-11273 GCA_038233375.1 Solirubrobacterales bacterium | reverse complement strand
GACGTGCGGGTGGCGGCGGCGCAGGCCGACGCCCGGCAGGCGCGCGAGGAGTCGGCCGCGCAGGTGGCGGCAGCGGAGCAGGCGCGTGAGGAGTCCGCGGCGCAGGTGGCGGCGGCGGAGGCGGCAGCGGAGCAGGCGCGTGAGGAGTCGGCGGCGCAGGTGGCGGCGGCGGAGGCGGCAGCGGAGCAGGCGCGTGAGGAGTCGGCGGCGCAGGTGGCGGCGGCGGAGGCGGCAGCGGAGCAGGCACGTGAGGAGTCCGATGCGCGGGTGACGCAGCTGGAGGCCGCGGCGGAGAAGGCGCGCGTGAAGTCCGAGGCGCGGCTCGCCGAGCTGGAGGCGGCCGCCGAGCAGGTTCGCTCTGTATCCGACGAGCGCGTGGGGCAGCTCGAAGCGGCGGCGGTCAGCGCCCAGGAGCAGGCCGACGTCCGCCTCGCGGGCCTGACGGCGGAGGCGGACGCGGCGCGCGAGCAGCTCGCCGCCCGCGTCGCCGAGCTCGAGTCGGCGGCGCTGCGCGCGCACGACGAGTTCGACGCGCAGATCGCACAGCTCGAGGCCGACGCCGCCGAGGCGAGCGCGGGCGCGGCGGCGCGCGAGGAGGACCTGCGGCTGGCCGGCCAGCAGGCGCAGGCGGAGGCCGCACGCACGCTGGCCGAGGCAGGCGAGAAGTCCGCGGCCCGGATCGCCGAGCTGGAGCTCGCCGTCGAGCAGGAGCGTGAGGCGGCGACGGCGCGAGTCGCCGAGGCGGATCTCGCCACCGAGCAGACGCGCGAAGCCGCCGAGCGCGAGCTCGCCGAAGTGCGCGCCCAGGCCGATCGCACGCTCGACGAGCAGCGCGAGGCGTCGGCGCAGGAGTTGGCCGCGGCGCAATCCGCACTGGCCGAGCAGCGCGAGGCGGCCTCGCGGGAGCTGGAGAAGGTCCGCGCCGAGGCGCAGAGCACGGCCGCGGAAGAGCGCGAGGCGGCGGAGCTGGCCCTTCGCGAGCAGCGCGATGGCGCGGCGCATGAGCTGGCCGACGTGCGCGCGGAGGCGGAGCGCGTCTCCACCGAGCAGCGTGAAGCGGCGCAACGGGAGCTCGCCGAGGTCCTCGCGCGGGCGGACACGGCGCTCGCCGCGCAGCGCGAGGCGTTCGACGACCAGCTCGCCGAGGCCGCGACGGACGCCGAACGCGTGCTCACCGAAGCCCGCGCTGACTCCGAGCGGGAGCTGAACCAGGCTCGCGCCGACGCCGAGCGGCACCTCGCCGAGGCCACGGAGCAGGCCGAGCGCGCGCTGGCCGATGCCCAGGCGGACGCGGAACAACAGCTGGCCGAGGCGCAGGCCGAGCACCAGCGCGCGAGTGCCGAGCAGCGCGAGGAGTCCGAGGGCGTGCTTTCAGATGCACGCGCGCAGGCGGCCAAGGAGCTCGACGACGCGCGCGAGGCGGCCAGCCGCGAGATCGACCTGGTGCGCCGCGAACTTACGGCGGCACTCGAGAGCGAGCGCCAGGAGCACGAGGCGGCCCAGGCCACCGCGGCCGCAGAGATCGCCGCGCTCAGCAGGTCGGTCGAGCAGACGCAGCACCTGGCGTCGCAGTCCACCCGCGCGCTCGTGACCGCGCGCAAGGGATTCGCGCAGCGCACGAAGGCGGCCACGCTCGCGGACACCGAGGCGCGGGAGGAGGCAGAGCGCGAGCTCGCGACCGTCCGCGAGGAGGCCGAGCGTGAGATCGCGCGGATCCGCGAGGAGGCCGGGGCCGAGCAGGTCGAGGCGCGCGAGGAGCTCGAGCGCCAACTTGCCGCCGCCCGCGATGATGCGACCAGGGGACGCGAGGAGTCCGAGCAGCGGCGCTCGGCCACCGCCGCGGAGCACGCCGCCACTCGCACGGAGCTCGAACGCATCGAGGCCGAGTTGGCGAGGTACGTCGAGCTCTACGCCATCGAGCAGGAGGAGCGCGCTCGCGAGTCAGAGGACGCCGAGCTGCGCACGCGGCGCCTCGACGACGAGCTGGCGGCGATCCGCGGGGAGATGGCGGAGCGGACCTCCGAGCTCGAGCGCGCGCTGACCGCGGCCAACGCCGAGCTCCTGACGACGACCGCGAGATTCGAGGAGGCGCGCACGGAGATCCGCCCGCGCGCCGCCCGGAAGATCACCGAGCTCCAGGCGGAGCTCGATCGCGAGCGCCTCGGATGGGCCGAGCTCGAGCAGCGCATCGCCGAGGAGCGCGAGAGCTTCCGTGCGCAATACGAGTCGACGGTGGCCGAGCACGAGATCGCGCTGTCGCGCTTCGAGCTGGCGATCGACGAACGCGACGCGGCCCACGCCGATCGCATCGAGGAGCTATTCATCGCCCAGCAGCGGCTCGCCGAGGCCGAGCAGGCGCTGACCGAGGCCAGGATCGGCTGGGAGCAGGCCGAGAACGCACGGGCAAACGTCGAGTACGAGATGGCTGAGCTGCGCGAGCGCGATCGCCAGGCCCCGCGCCCCGAGCGGGACGCGCAGCTGGCCATCGAGCGCGAGCGGCTCGACGCGACGCGCCGTCGCCTGACGGCGATCGACGAGCGCTTGACCGGCGCCATCGGCATGGTGCCGACGATCATCGTCCCGCAGGCACCGCGCGAGAGCGTTCGCGCGAAGCCCGAACCGCCATCCAAGCGCAGGCCCGCGGCCGGCAACGGCCGCCCGCGGCGCCCGGGCGAGGTGCCGCCCGCGCCGAACTCGCGCGACTAGACGTCGCGTGGGGTGCGGCTCGTGCTCGGGAGACTGCGCTGGCGAGAGCGCCGGCGTTCGGGCCGGCGCAGAGGGAGCGTGGCGCGAAGCTGTTCGTAGCGGACATCAAGTCGCCGGCCTCCCGGGAGTGTCCGAGGATCTGTGTGCGGATCGCTTTGGCGTAGCTGCCGGCCATGTCGATCGAGACCGCCCGGATCGTCTGCTAGCGCTCGCCGAGCTCGTCAAAGAAGCCCTGCAAAGTGGCGTTGCGGCGTTGCGGCCGGCGGCGCACCACAGGATCGCGCCCGTCGCATGGTCGACTTACCGAGGTGAGGTAGCGCTGGCCACGACGGTTAGGCGCTCGGAGTGTGGTGTTGCTCGGATCCGGTCAATGTGTGGTGGTCAGATTGCGCTGTCGGGGATGCGGTCACCGAAGTGGACGCGTAGTGCCAGCAGCGCGGCCTCCAGTTGTAGACGTGTCGCCACTTGGCCTGCGCGTTGCTGATCGCGAGGTAAGTGCACGACCGATCGCCGGCCGCAGGCCGCAACCCGGTCGTCGCGGTCTGGCCGTCGACATCGGCGGGTAGACTCGCCGGAGCCGCGGTATGACCTCTCCGAGAGAAACCGACGCCCCAAGCGCGGGGCAGCGATGACGCCGCGCGACGAGGCGCCAGAGCAACGCTGGCGGCGCACGGTCGACCGCCGCAACCGCCCCGCCAAGCTCAAGGTGGATCGCCTGCTGCGCGACTTCGGCTACCCCGAGCTCGCGCCCGACGTGGCGGAGGCGATCGAGTCGCGGCTGGCCGGCGTCGGCCTGGCGATCACGCCCTCGCTGTGTGAGGTCGTGGCCAGCGAGGTCGTGACGATCTACGCGGACGACGCCGCCGACGGACAGACGCCGCCGATCGCCGCGGAGCCGGGCGCCGCCGATCCGCTGCCGGTGGCCGAGCCGGCCGAAACCGCCGACGTGGCACAGATGGTGACCTACCTCAAACAGCAGGTCCTCGATGCCCGAGGCGAAGCCGAGCGCCTGCGCGACGAGCTCGACCGGCGGATTGCGGCGCGGGCCGATACCGACGTCGACGCTCGATCGATCATCGCCGAGCAGGCCACCGCGCTCGAGGAGCAGAGCCGTCAGATCGCCGAGCTCGGCGCTGCGCTGACCCACACGCGCGAGGCGCTGGCCGAGACGCGTGACGAGATCCGCCGCGCTGTGGACGAGCTGCAGGCGCTCCCCGAGCCGCCATCGCCGGTTGTGGGCGACGCGGCGCCGACCGCCTACGAGGAGCCGGCCGACGAGTTCGCCTTCGGTGGTCCGGCGACGCCGGACGAGGACGAGCCGGGCGTGATGGCGGAGGTCCCCGCGTCATCCCTCGCGCCGGACCCCGACCCCGAGCCCGAGTCAGACGAGGCTCGGGAGGACGATCGCGAGGAACCGCGATCGCTGCGGTTCGAGCCGGTCGACGACCTCGACGACCTCGACGAGTGGCGAGCGAGCGTGACGCCGCCGCCCGTGGCCGAGCCGGACGTCCCCTCGACGGACGTCCCCTCGACGGACGACCTGGTCGAGCTCAGCAGCGTCCCGGCCGGCGGAGGCGAGCCGCCAGCCGAGCCCGTGCTGGCGGGCTTTGATGCGCAGGCCGGCGACGGCGCGCCCGCCGCCGGCGTTGATGCGCAGGCCGGCGACGGCGCGCCCGCCGCCGGCGAGCCGGGCGAGGAGGCCCTCGACGAGGATCTGGCGGCCGGCTTCGACGACTTCTTGTACGACCCCGACGAGCTCTACGACCCGGCCGCGGCCGATAACGGCTCCCACGAGGCGCTCCCCGATGCGCCCTGGCCCGACCAGACGACGACGGCCCTGCCGCCGCCCCCGCCGGCGCCGCCGTCCCCGTGGGCCGACGACGATCTCGCCCCCGAGCCGGTCGTCGTCGAGCGCGCGACGCTGGGCAAGGTGCTGCGCGGCGGCCTTGGGCGCGGCCGCGGACGCTGGCAGGGCAGCTGCTCGATCTGCGGCCGCGAGCCGCTCGAGAACAAGCGCAAGGACCTCCAGGCGGCGGGCTGGGACCTCGACGACGCGGTGCCGGCATGCCCGCAGTGTCGTGGCATCGGCTGACGGGCGCCCGTTACTCGCATGCTCAAGCACTTCGTGGCAGCGATGTTGGCGCTCGGCGTACTCGGTGCGCCCTCCGTCGCCGGCAGCGACGCGACGCCCGAGCTGACCGTCCGCCAGGCGATCGGCCAGCACATGATCTTCGCCTACGACGGCTTGCAGCCGCCGCAGGCGCTACGCCGCCGCGTCGCCCGCGGCGAGGCGGCCGGCGTGATCCTCTTCACGCGCAACGTGCGCTCGGCCGGCCAGGTGCGCACGGCGATGCGCAGCCTGCAGGCGATCCGCCGCCCGCGCGGCCTGCGCGCGCCGCTGATCGTCATGGTCGACCAGGAGGGTGGGCCCGTGCGGCGCATCCCGGGGGCGCCGGGCCGCGCCGCCGCGAGCGTCACCTCGGCTGGGCAGGCGCGCGCCGACGGCCGCGCCGCGGCGCGCACGCTGCGCGGCGCCGGCGCGAACATGGACCTGGCGCCCGTTGCCGACGTCGCCCGGTCCGGCGCGGCGCTGGCGCGTGAGCGGCGCACCTACGGCGACACGGTGGCCGAGGTCGCCGCGCGCGCCGGCGCGTTCGCGGCCGGCCTGCGGGCCGGCGGCGTCCGCGCGACGGCCAAGCACTTCCCCGGCTTCGGCGCGGCCGCGGTGAACACCGACAACGCCGCGCAGCGGATCGGGACCTCGCTGGACACGCTGCGCAGCACCGACGAGGCACCCTTCAAGCAGCTCATCGACGACGGCGTCGACGCGGTGATGGTCTCGACCGCCGTCTATCCCGCCCTCGACGAGCGGCCGGCCGCGTTCTCGCGCCGCTGGCTCGACGGCGAGCTGCGCGACCGGCTCGGCTTTCGTGGCGTGATCATCACCGACGATCTCGGAACGCCCGCCGTCGCCGCCTTCGGCTCCAACCGGCGGCGCGCCGTCCTCGCCGTCGAGGCCGGCGTCGACCTGCCGCTGTTCTCCTCGAGCTACACGGCCGGGGCGCAGGCCGCCGAGGGGCTGCTGGCGGCGGCACGCGACGGCCGGCTCGACGCGAGCGATCTGCGCGCGCAGGCCCGCCGCGTCCTCGCGCTACGGGCTCGCATACCCCGCTAGCGTGACGTCCAGCCAGGCGACCGCGGCCGCCCACGCGGGGCTGGACGGGTCGATCGGGTCGCGGTGCCCGCCCGGCGCCTCGGTGAGCGTGACGACGCCGCCCGCAGCGCGCGCCGCCGCGGCGTACTCGCGCGAGCGCTCCACCGAGACCGTCTCGTCGTCGACCGCGTGCACCATGCCGACCGGCAGCCCGAGCGGCAGCCGGCGGATCGGATCGGCCTGCGCCCAGCGGCCCGGAACCGCGGAGGGCCCGCCGCCGAGCAGCTCGAGTGCGGGCGCGCCCGCGCTCTCGAGATCGCTGACGGCGGCCAGCGCGGCGACGCCGAGCGGGCGCACGACCGGCGCCGAGCCCACCGCGCCCGAAGGCAGCCAGGCGCGCCCGGCCGCCCACAGCGCGAGCTGACCCCCGGAGGAGTGGCCGAGCAGCATCACGCGGTCGAGGTCCAGCGCCGCGTCCCGCAGCTCGGCGAGGTGATCGATCGCCGCCGCCACGTCCTGGAAGGTCTGCGGCCAGCCGCCGCCGTCGCGCCCGAGGCGGCGGTACTCGACGTTGTAGGCCGCGTACCCGCGCCGGACGAGGTCGAGGCACAGCGGCCGCGTGACCAGCCGCGTGTACGGCGGCTGCCAGTAGCCCCCGTGCAGCACGACGACGACCGGGTGGGGGCCCGCCTCGCGCGGCGTGTGCAGATCGGCGACCTGGCGCGGGTGCTCGCCGTAGTGGTGGTGTCCCGGCGGCCGGCGCAGCGCTGCGCCGGCGATCCGCAGCGCGAAAGAGGTCACCCGAGCAGCCCCGGCCCACGCGGCACCATGATCGCCCCGTCGCGGACGGTGAGCGTGTGCTCGCAGTCAAAGAAGAGATCGAGCGTGGACAGGCCGCAGGCGGTGTCGATCCGCAGCGCGGCGGCGGCGTGCAGCGCCGCGGCGATCCCGAGCGGCCCGTCGAACGTCGACGCGACGTATGCCTCCGCGCCCGACGCGCGCACGAGCGTCGCACCGGCCAGCAGCCCGGAGATCCCGCCGCAGCGCCCGAGCTTGAGGCAGACCGCGTCCGCCGCGCCGGAGGCCAGGGCGCCGGGCACGGCGGCCGACTCGTCCATGGCGATCCGCACGGTGACGCGCTCGCGCAGCTCGCGCAGCTCGCGCAACCCGTGGACCGGTTCCTCGACGAGCTCGAGCCCCGCGCCGGCCAGCGCCTCGATCGTGCGCGCGGCCTGCTCGACGTCCCAGGCGCCGTTGGCGTCCAGGCGCAGCAGCGGCTCGGGACCGAGCGCCGCGCGGACGGCGGCCACACGGCCGGCGTCGTCGCCGACGCCGACCTTGAGCTTCACGCAGCGAAAGCCGGCGGCGCGGGCGGCCTCCGCGTCGGCGGCGGCACCCGCGCGATCGGTCGCGCCGATCGTCGCGTTGACGGCGACCTGGTCGAGCGCGTCGTCGGTGAGCAGCCGCGCGACGGGGCAGCCGGCGCGTTGCCCGGCCCGGTCCCACAGCGCCATGTCGACGGCGGCGAGCGCCTGCGGCAGGTCGTCGGCGGCGCGGCAGGCGTCGAGCAGCTCGCCGCCGGGCAGCTCGTCGTCGGCCGCCTCGAGGACGGCGCGGTAGGCCTCGAGCGCGGCGCGCGCGCGGGCGGGGGAGACGCCGTCGTAGTCCTCGAGCGGTGCGGCCTCGCCACGGCCGCGGACGCCGTCCTCGCCGGCGATCTCCAGCTCGAAGATCTCACGCCCGCCGATCAGGCCGTAGGAGGCCTGCAAAGGGCTGCGAAACCGCAGCGTGCGCGCTTGGATCGTGACGCGCACGAGGCGGCCGGACGTTCGCCTAACCTGCCAGCAGGCCGGCGCTGAGCAGGACGCAGAAGGCGAGCTGCAGCATCCCGGTCTGCGCGAGCGCCTCGTTGAGCGTGGGCCCGTCGGCGTGGGTGCGGACCGTGCGCGCGAGACGGACGGCGAGCGGCAGCGTGAGCCAGCACAGCAGCACCCACGGCGACAGCGAGCCCAGCAGCCACGGCAGCGGCGCTACGAGATAGGAGACGTAGAGCATCAGCCCGTAGACGGTGCGGGCGCGCTCGCGCCCGAGGCGGACGGCGAGCGTGCGCTTGCCGGCGCGCTTGTCGGTGTCCATGTCGCGGATGTTGTTGACGACGAGGATGGCGGCGGCCAGCAGCCCGACCGGCACGGCGAGCATGAACGCCTCGGTCGGCCAGGCCTCGAGCTGGGCGAACGCCGAGCCGGACACCGCGGCGATTCCGAAGAACAGGAAGACGAAGATCTCGCCCAGCCCTTCGTAGCCGTAGGGCTTGGGGCCGCCCGTGTAGAGGACGCCGGCGGCGATCGACGCGACGCCGACGAACAGCAGCTCGATGCCCGCGGTGAAGACGAGGTACAGCCCGCAGACGACCGCGAGGCCGAACGTCACGTACGTCGCGATCAGCACCTGGCGCGGCGGCACGAGCCCACCCGCGGTGACCCGCACCGGGCCGAGCCGGTCGTCGGTGTCGGCGCCGCGGCGTGCGTCGGAGTAGTCGTTGGCGAGGTTCGTGCCGATCTGGATGAGGATCGAGCCCAGCAGCGCGGCGATGAACGGGCCGACGCGGAAGATGCCCGCGGCGCCGGCCAGCGACGTGCCGACGAGCACCGGCGCGACCGCCGCCGGCAGCGTGCGGATCCGCGCCGCCATCAGCCAGATGCGCAGAGGGGACGTGCTGGAGGCGGTGGCGGCCATGGCTTGAACCTAGCCGGTGCAGCGGCGCAAGCCTACGGGCGCTTGGGGAACTTCGAGAAGTCCGGCCGGCGCTTCTCGCGGTAGGCGTTGCGGCCCTCCTGCGCCTCGGCGTTCTCGTAGAACAGGAGGTTGGCGTCGTGGGCGAGCTGCTGAATGCCGCTGAAGCCGTCCTCGGAGGCGTTGAAGCTCGCCTTCACGAGCCGCAGGGCGAAGGGCGACATCGCGAGCATCTCGTGACACCAGGCGACGGTCTCCTGCTCGAGCGATGCCAGCGCGACGACGGTGTTGACGAGGCCCATCGCCAGCGCCTCGTCGGCGTCGTACTGACGGCAGAGAAACCACATCTCCTTGGCCTTCTTCGGCCCGACGAGCGAGGCCAGCAGGCCGGCGCCGAAGCCGCCGTCGAAGGAGCCCACGCGCGGGCCGACCTGGCCGAAGCGGGCGTTGTCGGCCGCGATCGTCAGGTCGCAGACGAGGTGCAGGACGTGGCCGCCGCCGATCGCGAAGCCGGCCACCATCGCCACGACGGGCTTGGGCAGGCGCCTGATCTGGATGTGCAGGTCGGTGACGTGGACGCGGCCGACGGCGGGGCGGGCGGGGTCGGGTGACTGGACGGGGTCGGGGTCCATGAGATAGCCGGTGTCGCCGCGGACGTTCTGGTCGCCGCCCGAGCAGAAGGCGAGCTCGCCCTCGCCGGTGAGCACGATCACGCCCACGGACGTGTCCTCGCGGGCGCGCTCGAGCGCCTGTGAGATCTCGACGATCGTCTGCGGCCGGAACGCGTTGCGCACCTCGGGCCGGTCGATCGTGATCTTCGCGATGCCGTCTCCGCTGAGCTCGTAGCGGATGTCGGTGTACTCGCCCTCGCCCGCCGTCCACTCGATCGCCATGGCGTGCAGGTTAGTGCTGCCCGCCGTTAGTTTCCCCTGCACAAGATGCTCGTCGAAGCCTGGCTCCACCGCGCCGCCCGCACCCGCCCCGACACGGTTGCGCTGCGTGCCGACGACGGCGCGCTGACCTACGCCGAGCTGCACGACGCGGCCACGCTGGCCGCCCAGCGCCTCAGCGCCCTGGGCGTCCAGCCCGGTGATCGCGTCGCGATCGCGCTGCCGGCGCGGCGCGCGTTCGTCGAGACGCTGCACGGCTGTCTGCTGCTGGGCGCCGCCGCCGTGCCGATCGACCTGCGCCTCAGGCCCGCCGAGCGCCGGGCCCAGGCGGCGAGCTGCGCGACGGTCGTGCGCCGGCCACTCGACGGCCTCGCCGACACCGGCGCCGCGCTGAGCGCCACGCACGACCTCGACGCGACGGCGATCGTCGTGCACACGTCGGGCACGACGAGCGGGCCCCGAGCGGTTGCGCTGACATACGGCAACTGGCTGTGGAGCGCGCTCGGCTCGGCCGCGGCGCTCGGCGTGCAGCGCGACGACGTCTGGCTGTGCGCGCTGCCGCTGTCGCACGTCGGCGGCCTCTCGATCCTCGTGCGCAGCACGATCTACGCCACGCGCGTCGTCCTGCACGAGCGCTTCTCGGCCGAGGCCGCCGCCGACGAGCTCGCCACCCGCGCGACCCTCGTCTCCGTCGTGCCGACGACCCTGGCCCGCCTGCTCGACGCGGGCCTGCGCCACCCGCAGCACCTGCGCGCAGCGCTCGTCGGCGGCGCGCCGGTCACCGCGACCCTGCTCGAGCGGGCGGCCGCCGCCGGCGTGCCGGCCGTCGTGACGTACGGCATGACCGAGGCCTGCTCGCAGGTCACGACCGGGGGCCCGCGGCTCTTCTGCACCCCCGTGCGGACCGGGGCGCGCCGGGAGGTCCTGGTCGCCGGGCCGACGGTCGCGCCGGCCGCGCTGTCGGGCGACGGCTGGCTGCACACCGGCGACGAGGGCGCCCTCGACGCCGACGGCATCCTGACGGTGACGGGGCGCGCCGGCGACACGATCATCACGGGCGGGGAGAACGTCGCCCCAACCGAGGTCGAAGCCGTGCTCGAGAGCCATCCGGCCGTCGCCGAGGCCGCAGTCCACGGCTCGCCCGACCCCGAATGGGGCGAGCGGGTGGTCGCAACAGTCGTCCTTCGCGGCGATCACACCGCAACAGAGGACGAGCTACGCGGTTATTGTCGTGTCCGACTAGCGGGATACAAGGTGCCCAGAGTCTTCCGTTTCACCCGCGAGCTACCGAGAACGGTCTCAGGGAAGTTGTTGCGCCGATCTTTGGAGGAATGAATGTCACGCCTGAGCCGTCGCTCGTCGATCCTCGTCGCCACCGCGGTGGCGGCGCTCGCCGTCCCCGCCGCGGCGAACGCGGCGACGTACACCGTCAAGGCCGGTGACGGCCCCTGCGGCGGCGCCGACCTCGCCTGCGGCGGGCTCGTCGAAGCCGCGGCGGCCCCCGCCGCCTCCGGCGACGTCTTCAACGTCGCGGCCGGCACCTACCCGTCGGCGAAGTTCACCACCGACGTGACGATCGCCGGCGACCTCGGGTTCGTCGTCGACGGCACGCTGGAGTTCGCGGGCGGCGGCGTCTCGAAGCTGTCGAAGGTGGCCGTCGCGACGGGTGCGGGCAACGCGCCGGCGATCTACGTCAGCGGCGGCGGCGGCCTGGAGCTCAGCGACTCGGTCGCGGTCAGCCGCGACGGCTTCGGCATCTTCATCACCTCCGGCCTGGGGAACAAGATCGT
>JBBSMC010000084.1:0-11366 GCA_038233375.1 Solirubrobacterales bacterium | reverse complement strand
CGACATGTTCGTGGTCGCGCACCAACAGGCCATGCAGCCCCGTGACGATCGCCCCCGCGAGGATGCCGGAGCGCCGCCCTGAGCGGCAGCGGCGGCCTACTCGATCGCGCTGCGCTCGAGCTCTTCGAGCTCCTCGCGATAGGGGTCGCCGAGCTGCTCGAGGAACTCACGCGTGGAACGCGCCTCCTGCTCGTCGATCTTCGACATGGCGAACCCGACGTGGATCAGGACCCAGTCGCCGACGTCGACGCTGTCCTGCGTCTCGGCAAGCAGCCCGACGTTGACGTTGCGGCGGACGTTGGCGACCTCCGCCTTGGCGAGGTGCAACTCCTCGTCGACCCATTC
Organism: Solirubrobacterales bacterium; assembly: GCA_038233375.1. Classification (GTDB taxonomy): domain Bacteria; phylum Actinomycetota; class Thermoleophilia; order Solirubrobacterales; family Solirubrobacteraceae; genus CADCVQ01. The sequence goes on along the minus strand of JBBSMC010000084.1, from coordinate 11,021 downwards.
GACGATCTGACCTGGAATTGCAAGACACATGACATGACCCTTCTAGTGGAAATGTGCGCCGGGGCGGGAGACCCCCCGCCCCGGCTGACGGTGAACGCCGCGCAGCGGCGCTCAGTTCAGAACGTGGACGCCGGCGGCGCGACGTCCGAGCTCGTACCGATCCCGGCCGGCTCACGGTCGCGGTCATCATCGAACCCCGACTGCGGCGAATCCGAGTAGCCCTTGCGCACCTTGAGGCGTTCGACGGCACCAACGATCGCGGCCTCACCGCCGGTGATGCCCTCCTTGATATCGCTGATCACCGGCTGCACGACCTCGGTCTTGTCGACGACCTCGCCGACCACGCCGAGGATGATGTTGATGCGCGACCAGATCTGCGCGAGCAGCGTGACAACCGTGATGAGGAACACCGCGACGACGGCGATCACGATGCACATCGTGATCAGCATGACCAGCGGACCTGACTCCATCTCGTCCTCCTACCTACCTAGAGATTGTCGACTGCGCGGGAGTAACGGGCCAGCTCAGGCCCGGCGACCGTGACGAGTTCCCTCGTCTTGACCAGCTCGCCGGTGATCTCGTCGAGGCTCGGGGGGAACGTCGCCCCGGCCTCGATGATGTGATCGGCGTATCGCTTGATCTGAACGAGCGGGATCAAGACCTGAACGAGGATCGCGATGACGACCGGGATGACGACCACGATCAGGACGATGTTCGCTACCCACCAAAGGCTCATTGCGTCGACCTCCCCGTGCGACGGTCGACGGCGTTGGAAAGTCCGGGGAGCACCGTGGCGGCATCCGTCAGACCGGCGTTGAGCATCCGGACGTTCGGGGGCACGGCTTTCAGCTGCCGCTCCACGGCACGCGCGCCGAACGTGACCTCGGCCAGCGTCGAGACGATCGACTTCAGGCCCTGGGCGACGGTGAGCAGATAGATCCCGAGGGTGGCGACGAGCGTGACGACCACGACGACGCTGAAGAAGTACAGCAGTCCGACGCTCATGTTCGACCCCCGCTCCCGAGCAGCTTTTCGTGGCGCAGCAGCTCTTCGCGCAGCGCGCGCACGATCGACGCCGTGCCGGCGATCTGGTAGAGCCCCGTGGTGTTGGTGGCCAGGAGCTTGGTGTCCGTCCAGAGCTGGACGACGTTGCGATCGATCTGGCGGACGACGATGAGCAGCAGGCTCAGCAGTCCGATGACCGCGAACACGATGATCACGCCGGTTACCAGCACGGCCTTCCAGAGAGTCAGCTCATCAGGCGACACTTATTTCCCCTCCAGTATTTTCCGGGCGGACTCCGCCGCCCGCCAGATGCCCGTGGTCGATCGGTTGATGTCCCGCAGCTCCCAGACCGCCATGGTGTTGTCGTAGGCCTCAAGCATCCCCCGCGAGCCGAGCGCGGCCTGCTGGGCGATCTTGTGAGCCTGGGTGATGATCGTCATGACGAGGAAGACGACGACCGCCACGATGATGACGCCGATGATGATCCCGGTCCACCAGCCATCCACCGACGCGATTACGGGATCCGCCAGCAATAGGTTGCGCATCGGCGGAGCGTAACACAACGCTGTGTGTCTTGTACACCTAAGGCGAGGGGGTTGGCGCAGCCCCGCGCCACGGAGCCCCCGAGACCCGTTTTGCCCTGCAAATGGGCGCCCGATGCGGCGATCGCCGCGGCCGACCGGGGTCAGTACTCGAGGGGTGTGGTCGGCACGATCTTGCGCGCCGGACGGTCGCTGGCGAGACCGCCGATCAGCTTCGCGAGACCCGCGACGGCGCGCGGATCATGTCCTGGCACGAAGTCATCGATGTACGGCATCGCGGCGCGCATCCCGATCGCCAGCGGCTGCTGGTCGACGCTCATCGGACGCGGGTTGATCCAGACGAGCCGGCGCGACTGCAGCTGCAGCCGGCGCACCTCCTCCTCGAGGATCTTCGGATCGCCGCGGTCCCATCCGTCGCTCACCACGAGCACGATCGCGCCGCGGGCGAAGCCGCGCCGGCCGTACGTGGAGTTGAAGTCCGCGAACGCGGCGCCGATGCGCGTCCCACCGGACCAGTCGGGGACCGCCGCGCGTGCCTTCTCCAGCGCCTGCTCGAGGTCACGTCCGTCCAGCGACTTCGTCAGGCGCGTCAGCCGGGTGGCGAACACGAAGGCCTCCGCCCGGCGCGCCGCGCCGACCGCCGCCTTCAGCGACGCCAGCAGCACGCGTGAGTAGCGCTCCATCGAGCCGGACACGTCACAGAGAAACAGCAGCCGTCGCGGGCGCAGCGTCGGCGCGCTGAAGCCCAGCCGGAACGCCTCGCCGTCGGTTTCCAGCGAGGAGCGAACCGTCGCGCGCAGATCGAAGCGGTGACCCGCGGGCGAGGAGTGCGCACGGCGGGAGCGGCGCGCCGGTGCCTGGCGCTTGATCTCCTGCGCGAGCAGGCGAAGGGCGAGCAGCTCATCGCTCTGGTATTGGAGGTTCTCGCGCTGGCTGAGGATCTCCTCCGAGCTCCAGGCGGCGAGGACCCCCCGCTCCTGGTTGCTGGTGCCGTCCTCGCCCTCGGCGGTCGGGATGTCGCGGTCGCCGCGGCTGTTCTCGCCGTCGAGGGGCGCCTTGGTGTTCGCCTCGCCGCCGAACTGCGGCAGCGCCTCGCCGCCGTGGTGGGAGCCCTGCATGCGGGCGTCGCTCTCACCGTGCTCGGAGCCGCCCTCCATGAGGATGAGCGGCCGCCCCTCCCAGAAGCGCTCGAAGATCGCGTCGAAGATCGGCTGCTCGTCGGGTGCGTGTACGAACGAGGCATGACCGGCCCAGTACATCTGGATTCGCTCGCGGACGTCGATCTCGGCGAGGGCCCGGATGAACGTGTGCTCCGCGTCCACGCTCGCCGACAGGCCGTGCTCGCGCAGCGCGCGTCCGAATCTGACCGCGGCCAACATGACCGCCTGGTCGGGCGTGCTCTGGGGCAGTTGCCCTCCGAGCCTCATTGGTAGAAGTTGCGTTGGCGAAATTCCTGCGCGCGCTGCATGGATCGCGCCACCGCCGCGTCGAGATCACCGGCGCGAATGCGATCGAGATCGTCGCGCTCCTTCAGCAGCGTGCCGAGCGTGGCGCTCGCCACGCTCGGATCGAGCTGATGCTGGCCCAGCTCGTGGAACGCCTGGACCCAGTCGAGGGTCTCGCCGACGCCGGGAGATCGGTACAGATCCAGCCAGCGCAGGTCCTGCACGAATGAGCAGATCTGGTCGACGAGCGTCTGGCCGACATGGGGCAGCCGCGCCCGGGCGATGGCCACCTCGCGCTGCAGGTCCGGATGGTCGATCCAGTGATACAGACAGCGGCGCTTGAGCGCCTCGTGCAGATCGCGTGTGCGGTTGGACGTGATGATCACGATCGGCGGCTGCTGGGCCCGAACGACGCCGACCTCGGGGATCGTGACCTGAAAGTCCGACAGGAACTCGAGCAGGAAGGCCTCGAACTCGTCGTCCGCTCGATCGAGCTCGTCGATCAGCAGAACCGCGTTGGGCTGCGCGAGCGCCTCCAGCAACGGGCGGCGTAGCAGGAACTCCTCCGAATACAGCGGCGTGTTGCCGCCTGCGCGCAGCTGCAGGAGCTGGCGCGGGTAGTCCCAGTCGTACAGTGCCTGGTGCACGTCGATGCCCTCATAGCACTGCAACCGGATGAGCGGCACCCCGGTGGCCGAGGCCAGCGCCTTGGCCAGCTCGGTCTTGCCCACGCCCGGCTCACCCTCGACGAGCAGGGGCTTGCCCAGACGCGTGGCGAGGTACACGACGGTCGCCAGCCCCTCGTCGATCAGGTAGCGCTCACGACCCAGAGCAGCGGCCAGGTCGCTGATGGAGCTAAAGCCAGGCATCCACGATCTCCTCGATCTTGCGCACAGCGACCGCGAGCGCGCGCTGCACGCAGGGGGAGAGCCCTTGACAGAGCTCCTCGGTGTCCTCGGGCTGGCAGCCGATGATGACGACGCGCTCAGGAAGCACGCCCATCGTCTTGGCCATCGACAGGACGCGGGCGGGGTTGGCGAGGTGGATATCCGGCACGTGCTCGCCCCGCTCGACCTCAGGCTCGATGTAGAAGACGGTCCCCGGGACCTCGTCTCGGTCCACGGCATCGATGAGGATCAGACCGGAGCAGCCGACCATCAGCTCCTGGAGCAGGGCGATGCCGCCCGTGCCCGTCTCGATCACCTCGGCGCCGTCCGACAGCCCGCCCAGCAGCTCGGTGACGGCCGGCCCGAACCCGTCGTCGCCACGCAGGACATTGCCGACTCCGGCAACGAGGATGCGCTGCGAGCGAACCTCGGCGGGTTCGGAGGGAAGCGCGGTGCTCACGCCACGTTGGATGCGACTTGGAGGATCCCGTCGATGACCGCGACCGGCAGTACGGCGAGCGCGGGCTCGTCGGGCGCGTCGTCCACGCGCTTGCCCGAGCGCGCGTCATACGCGCAGTTGTGCCACGGGCACACGATCACGGACTCGGCGAGGCGACCGCCGGCGATCGGCAACCGCGCGCCTGCGGAGGGGCAGATGTTCGCAAAGGCATACGGCTCACCGGCGAGCTTGAGGATCACGGCCGAGCGGCCGTCGACATCCACCTCCTTCATCGTGCCCTCCGGCAGATCGTCGTAGGCGCCGACCTCGACGAAGACCGGGCGGCGCAGCTCGCGCCTGTCGGCCGGCGGTGGCGGCGCGACAGCGTCCACCGGCGCGCCCGCCTTGCCCATCGGCGTGATCTGCAGCATCGGCAGTGACACCGGTGCTTCATGCGGCTCGGCCTCACCGCCCTCGGGCTCGAGCGCCACGACCTCCTTGAACCAGTCCAGCCGCTCCCGCAGCTTGCCCTCGATTCCCCGCTGGAGCGTCATCGCCGACGCGGCGCACCCATTGCAGGCGCCGCTCATGCGGACGCTGATGACGCCGTCCTGGACGTCGACGAGATCCAGCGCGCCGCCGTGGCCCTCGATGTATGGCCGGATCTCGTCGAGCGCCTCCTCGGCCTCGACCCGCTCGTCGACCTCCGCGAGGCCGTACATCGACAGCAGCGCCTGCGCGACGGAGTGGTCCCCCTGTCCGCCGACGATCAGCTCAAGCGCCGGGCGATGGATCTCGTCCATCAGCGCGAGCAGCAACAACGCGCGTTCGTCACCCTCCCGCTCGAGTGTCTCGACGAGGGTGGCGAGCTGGGCTACGGCCGCGTCAAACTCCATACCGTCTCCATGATCTCCGGGAGCTTAGCCTCTATTTCGGGACTGAAGCCTTCTCCCCACGTCTCGTCGGCCGGCTCGATCTCGACGATCCACACATCGTCGGGTAACGCCTTGAAGGCCTCGGAGACGATGATGAGGTTGTCCAGCGAGATAGAGCCCGTGACCGAGTCGCCCACGCGCTCCTGGACCTCGGTGACATCCGGGAGCACGTGGTCGTACTGGTAGGCCTTGACGGTCGCGGGCGGGCGGCCCCGATCGACCGCCCCCACGAACACGATGCGGTCGTAGGGGGGTCGCTCCTCGAGGTTCTGCGTGAAGCCCACGGGGTGATAGCCCAGGTCCTCGAACTCGATTCCGTTGCTCGCCTGCAGCGCCAGGGTGTCGGTGATGTAGACGCCTACGGCGTTGTCGCGAAGAAAGCGATAGCCAACGCCGCAGACCAGCACCCGCACGCGACTAACTCGCCCTAATGCTCATGCGGACCGTCAGACCCGCAGGCGCAGCTGATGATCTCGCGGGTGATGGTCCGGTCGTCCATGTGCAAGTGCGTCGTGCACGGCATGCAGGGATCGAAGCTGCGAATTGCTCGCAGGACATCGATGCCCTTGAAGTCCTCCGGCTTCTCATAGTTCTCCAGCAGCGGCGTCGCCATCACCGCCTCCTCGTACGGACCCGGGTTACCGAACGGATCCTTCGGCGACGCCATCCACGTCGACGGTGTGAGGATCTGGTAGTTCTCGATGACGCCCTTGTCCATCTCGAGGTGGTGGGTGAGGTAGCCGCGGCCGGCGCCCCACAGCCCGACGCCGATCTGATGGTCCTTCGGAACCTTGTAGGGGGTCGACATCTTCGCGTCCGGTCCGCCCTTGCGCAGCAGGTCGTAGGCGATCAGCAGGTTGTCGTAGGCGATCGCCGCGGTGTAGAGGATGCAGTAGGCGCGAGCGCGGTTGCGTTCGAAGGCGCCCCACGTCTCCGGGATGCTCCACTCGATCGGATCGTTGGGGAGCGCGGCCTGAGGGAGCTCGATCTGCATGCTGTGGCCGGTCGAGTTGAGGTAGGGAGAGTCGCGGAAGTCCGCGCCACCCGTCAGCGCCGCCGCGTAGATGCGCGAGTAGGCGCCGGTCTCCATAGCCTGGCGATCCCATCGCGGCGCCGTCGACCAGGAGTACTTCTCCTTCCAGCTGGTCGCCGTCGGCTTGGGAATCGTCTCCTTGTTCCACGGGTGATACGGCGACAGCGGATTGCCGGCCGGGTCGGTGGCGAAGCGCTGGTTCTGGCCGTTGCCGGTCCACTCCTCGTAGAAGGCGTGCTCGACGAACTCCTCGACGCCGGCGTTGAGCATCTGCAGGCTCGTCGTGACGAGCTCGCCGTCGATGATCACGCCGGGGGGCGCCCAGCGCCTCCGGCCCCAGTCGTCGCAGTTCTTGAAGGTGCCTTCATCGGCGTACGGATCGTCCCACTGGCCCGGCTCGATCATGCTCTTGGGCCGAGTGCCGATCTCGCGGTACCTCGGGTTGACCTCGTAGAAGAAATCGGAGATGTCGTCCCAGATCGCGGCGGTCTTGCGGCCGTAGTCGAAGTACTTGACGACTCGCAGCATGATCTCGTTGAGGTCGGAGGCATCGATCGTCGTGCTCACGCCTCCGGGGACGACGGTCTGCGGATGCGGGTACTTGCCGCCGATGAGGACGTAGGCCTCGCGTGCGAGGCGCGTGTAATGAAGGCCCTCGAGGTAGAGCTTGCCGGTCAGCGGCGTCAGGTCCGTCATGAGCTCGGACATGAACTCGTAGCCGTGCTTGGCGCGGCCCGTCGTGCGCGTGCGTGTGGCGCGCTCCCAGATCTCCGGGTTGGTCTCGCGGACGGCGGGCTCCGAGAAGTCCGGGCCGGCGAGGAGCGACAGGTGGATCGGGTGGTCGTAGAGGTACTCGACGCTCAGCAGCAGGTTGCGCGCGACGACGCCCATCGGCGGCGGATGGATCCCGAACGCCATCTCGCAGGCGAGCGCCGAGCACGTGGCGTGCACACCGCCGCACACGCCGCAGGCGCGGCTGGAGATGAAGATCGCATCGCGCGGGTCGCGGCCCTTGAGGATGATCTCGTAGCCGCGGAACAGGGTTGCCATCGACGCGGTCTCGAGCACCTGGCGGTTCTCGAGATCGACGACAGTGTGAAAGGCCAGCGCGCCGGCGACCCGGGTGACGGGGTCGAAGTCGACGCGGCGGACGGCGCCGTTGCGAGCGAAGAGCTCTCGCATCCGTTCCGGGTCGTCCTCGATCGGAGTCGGTGCTGGCGTCTCGATGTACGAGTAGGGGTTCGCGGCGCCGGGCTTGAGCGTCGCGTTACCCGCCGCGTCGAACTCAATCGGCAGGTTCTTAAAGCACATCTATAGTTCCTCCCGGGAGACCAAGTGTTCTTGTAGGACGGGGACGCTCGCCTCGAGGTTGATCCCCTTCTGGCGCAGGATGTCGCGGCTCTGTGGCAGCGGCTGCTTCTTGTTGCGCGCGGCCTGGTTGACCGAGCCGCTGTACTGCAGCTTCTTGTAGAAGAACGCGTTGACCTTGGAGATCGGGTTTTTGCCGCTGCCTTCGATGCCCCAACCGGTCGCGGCCTGGCCTTCGTTGTCCCAGAGCGGCGTCGTGTTGCCGCTACCCATGGACATGCGCCGCAGGCGTCGGATCGCTCCGCCTGTGACACGTGACGTCGTGCCCGAGATCGACGATCCCGGAGGCGCCTTGTAGAAGGGGCTGTACTTATCCGGGAAGCCCGGCATAGTGCACCCGATGCAGGCGCCGCCGGCGACCATGCAACCACCCATGTGGTTGATCGCACCGCGCTCGACGATGTTGCACTGCACCACCGGACCCCAGCACCCGATCTCCACGAGGCACTCGTTATCGCCGGGCTCGTGCGCGAAGACGCCCTCCTCGTAGTATCCCGCCTTCGGACAGTGCCTATGGACCGTCTCGCCGAACAGCCAGGCGGGCCGGCCGAGCTCGTCGAACTGCGGGATCGGCGCGAGATTCTGCAGGAACAGGAGGACCGCGACAACCGTCTCGGTGAAGTTGTCGCCCACCGGCGAGCAGCCGGGTACATTGACGACGGGAACGCCAAGCGCGGAGCGGTAGTCCTTGCCCAGGAAGTCGGTGAGGCTCATCGAGCCCGTGATGTTTCCGGCGGCGGCGGGGATTCCGCCCCACGTCGCGCAGGTGCCGATCGCGACGTACGCGGCGGCGCCCGGCGCGAGCTTCCACAGCCAGTCGGTGACGCGGGTGGGCTGGTCGCCCTTGGACTCCGGATCGAGGCCGCCGCCACCCATGGCCGAGAAGTAGCCGTACTCGGTGGGAAACGCCTGGTCGTCGGGCACCGAGCCCTCGAGCACCACCACGTAGGGAGCGCCGAGCGTGCCGTCGACCGCGGCCCGGAAGGGCCGGATGAACTCCGTGCCGGCCCCCGGCGAGAGCACCGGATGGTGCAGCACGACCTTGGGCAGATTGGGAATCCGGCCGAGCAGCAGATCCTCGACGGACGGATTCGTCGCGCCGGTGGCGGCGATCGAGCAGCCGTCGCAGCTCATTCCCGCGATCCAGAAGACGTGGACGATGTTCAACGGTCCGTCTGGACTTCCGCCGATCCCGCCGATGCCCGGATCGACGTTGGCACCGAACACGCCTCCGGCATGCGGAACCGTTTGCAGCCTCTGCTTGTACCCCGTGTCCGCCATCAGCCCGCGTTCTCCCTTCCGAGACGAATCAACCGCTGTCTGTCGTCCGCTGTGTGAATCTTACACATAGGATGGTAGGCAACATACAGCACGCTGCTAGATGGCGCACGAGCCGCCCACCGAACCCTGAGCAGGAGGACCGAACGACATGTCGACTGAGCCCGGCCACTACATCCCGGTTAGCACATCGGTGCTGCTGCAGACGCTGGTCGAGGCCGTCCACGAGCAGGTCGAGGAGCTGCGCGCCGCACGCGCCCTGCTCTCCACGCCGCCGGCGCTCAGCGCCGACCACGCGCTCGTCGGCGACAACGACCCTGCATTGGAGCGCGCCCTGCGTGTGTGCGGCTACCTCGCGCGCGTCGTCGAGGTCGATCAGTTCGAGCCGGCGCGGCGCAACGCCGATTGGGTGATCGAGCGCGTCGTCGCCGCCGCCGCCGGCGCGACCACGATCGACGAAGACGACGCGGTCTCCGCGTTGTGCGCCGAGCTCGCGTGCGCCGAGCCGATCGACAAGCCGAGCCCCGACGATCCGCTGGCGATGAGCTGGCAGGTGCCGGGTCCCGGTGGCCACGTTCGCCACTACGTCGCGCGTCGCGCGATCGAGGAGCTCCTGCGCGACCGCGAGGAGCCGATCGACGGTGAGCCGGCGGACCTCAAGCGGGCCTGGATGTACGGCTTCTTCGTGCGCACGTGCGAAGAGGCGCTGCCGCGCATGGCCGCGCCCGGATCAGCCGATACCTGACGCGCGGCCGGTCCGCATCGCACGCCCGCAGGTCAGTGTGAGGCGCAGAACATGCACAGATCGAAGCTACGGATCGTGCGCAGCACGTCGATGCCCTGCTGGGACGGGTCAGCGCTGACGAGCGGCGTGGCCATCACCGCCGCCTCGCATGGCCCGGGCCGGCCGCTGTCGTCGCGCGGCGAGCCGGAGAACGTCGAAGGCCCAACGATCTGGTAGCCCTCGATCACCCGGTCCTCGAGGTGCACATGGTGGCTGACGTACCCGCGCGCGCCGCCCCATTGGCCGGTACCCACAACTCCCTCCTTGGGGATCTTGTAGGAGCTGAAGATCCGCGCGTTGGGTCCGCCCTTGCGCGCGAGGTCGAGGCCGATCACGAGGTTCTCGTAGCACGCCATCGAGGCCTGGGCGAGCGCGTACGCGCGTGCGCGATTGCGCTCGAAGGCGTTCCAGCGGGGCGGGATGTGCCAAACGAGCACCCCCGCCGGCATCTCCCCCGAAGGCAGGCTGAACCGCAGACCGCTTCCGGTCGACTCCACGAAGCTGCCGTGCGCCTGATGGGCCGACAGCGCCGTGGCCCACATGCGCGCCTGCGCGCCCGTCTCCATCGGGTGGCCCTGCCAGCGCGCCGCGGTGGACCACGAGTAGCGCCCGTCGGCATCCGTGCTGCCGGGCTGAGGCAGCGTCTGCTTGTTGCACGGGTGGCGCGGCGAGGTCGGAGGTCCGCCGTCGCCGGGGGCATGCGTGCCCTCGCTCCAGTTCTCGTAGAAGGAGTGCGCAACGAACTCCTCGACGCCGTCATCGATCTCCCCGAGGTCCGTGGCCCGCACGGCGCCGTCGACGATCGCGGCCGGCGGTGACCAACGCTCACCGCCGCTACCAACCGCGAGCGGGTCGTCCCACAGGCCGAGGTCGAGGAAGTTCATCGCCCCCTTGCCGACGTCCCCATAGCGGACGTCGCTTTGCAGGAAGAAGTCCATCAGGTCATCCCAGACTGCGACGACCCGGCGGCTGTAGTCGAAGAACTTCACGACGCGCATGAGTGCCAGATTGAAGTCGGTCGTGTCGACTGTCGAGCTCACGCCGCCCGGCGTGATCGTCTGCGGGTGCGGATACTTGCCCCCGATCAGAACGTTCGCCTCGCGGGCCTTGCGCGACATATGCAGCGCCTCGCGATACAGCCACCCGCCGCGGGGGCTGAGCTCCGCCATGATCTCCGACACGCGCGCGTAGCCGTGGACCGAGGCGCCTGCGGCGGAGGTCGATTCGGCACGTGCCCACAACTCCGGGCTCGTCCGCCGCACGACCGCCTCGGAGTAGTCGGGACCCGCCTGCAGGAACAGCTGG
>JBBSMC010000083.1:0-11413 GCA_038233375.1 Solirubrobacterales bacterium | reverse complement strand
GCCGAGCAGCGCGCGCGCCTGCACGCGCTGCTCGCCAAGGGCGCCCGCAGCCGCGACGCCAAGACCAAACGCTTCTGCGCTGGCCTGCTCACGCACGAAGACGCGCTGTGGACCTTCGCCCGCGTCAGCGGCGTACCGGCGACCAACAACGCCGCTGAGCGCGCGCTCAGGCACGCCGTCATCTGGCGCAAGATCAGCTACGGCACCCAGACTGAGCATGGCAACCGCCTCATCGAACGACTGCTCTCGATCCGCGAAACCTGCCGCCTACAGGGCCGCCGCCTGCACGACTACCTGACCGCCGCGATTACCGCCGACCTCAACGGCCAGCCCATCCCGACGCCGCTTCCACCCTGACCCGCACCCCGTGAACGGTTACATCGACCGAGCCTCCGGCGGCCCGGAGGGCACCAGCCACGCTCCGAACCGCTGCCGGGGCTGCCGTCACACGGATCCACACTTCGGCGACAGCGCATCGAGGACCACTGCTTTCGCGTGGAAGCGGGCGTCTTGGATTCATGCCGACCACAGCTGCTGCAGCTACTCCGCGCGTTGTCGCTGACGTAGTCGTCGCCGCTGCCCGGGATCGGGTTCTCGGCGGCCGTGCGGGCAGTAAGCTCGACTTGCGCCGAGCCGGGCTGATGGCGTGAAAGCCGGAGGCGCAGAGCGTGCCGCGGTGCGCGGGCTTGGTGCATCCCGCCGATTCACAGCATTGCTCCCAGCATCTCAACCGCCCCGTGGGAGAGTGGACGTCTGTCGCGACGCGGCTCGCCCGGGTATCGGAGCTACTCTCTGGCGCCGTGACCCGCGCCCGCGTTCGCCAGCTCGCCGAGCGCACGCTCGTCACGACCCGCCGCGCCACCATCGAGTTCGTCGAGGACCGCGGTCACCGCTCCGCGGCGCAGATCAGCTTCTTCGCGATCCTTTCGTTCATCCCGCTCGTGCTCCTGCTCGCCGCCGCCTTCGGCCTGCTCTTCGACGACGGGGAGGTGCGCCAGCGGATCATCGAGACCGTCTTCGACAACGTCCCCCTCGGCAGCGGCGACGACCGGCCGCAGCTCGAGCGCGCCGTCGGCGACGCGCTCGACCAGGCCGGCCGGCTCGGGATCTTCACGACGCTGCTGCTGCTCGCCGCGGCCAGCGCCGTGATGGGCGCGCTGCGCCACTCGATCAACGAGGCCTGGGACATCGAGCAGCGCCCGCCGCTGCTGCAGCGCAAGGCGCTCGACCTCGCGCTCGTGCTCGGCGGCACCTCGATCCTCGCGCTGAGCGTGTCGCTCACGGTCACGCACCGCCTGTCGTCGATCGTCGACGACGAGGCCGGCGGCGGCTGGCTGCTCGCGCTGGTGCTGGACTTCGCCGGCGACGTGCTGCCGATCCTCTTCGTCGCCGCCGGCCTGCTGTTCCTCTACCGCGTGCTGCCGATGAACAAGGAGCCGCTGCGCGACATCTGGCCCGGCGCCGCCGTCGGCGCGATCGGCCTGGCGATCGTCAAGCTCGGCCTCGAGCTGTACTTCGAACAGCTCGCCGACTACGGCGCGATCTACGGTTCGCTGGGGGCCGTGATGGCGCTGCTGCTGTTCGTCTACGCCGCAGCCAACGTGATCGTGTTCGGCGCCGAGTTCGCGTCGGAGTGGGCGCGCGCCGACGACGGCGAGCGCGCGCGGACACCGGCAGGCCGCGGCTGAGCGCCGCTGAGTGACATCCGGTCCAGCTCGCAGGCGGGATCGTTGTACACCTGGGCCATAGACGTCCCGCGATCTTTGGCCGTTCGGACAAAGCCCTCGACGAACGTGGCGGCGAGCCTGCAAGCCCATGAAGCTCATCATCGGGATCGTCCGGCCGGACAAGGCGAACGACGTACTGCAATCGCTGTACCGTGCCGAAGTGCGCGGCTTCTCGCTCAGCCGCGTGCAGGGGCACGGCGGCGAGCTCGAGCGCGTCGAGACCTACCGCGGCACGCGCGTGCAGATGGGCCTCTCGGAGAAGGCCCGCTTCGAGATCGCGGTGTCCGACGAGTTCGTGCAGACGACGATCGACGCGCTCTGCGAGGGCGGCCAGACCGGCGAGGTCGGCGACGGAAAGATCTTCGTCGTGCCGCTGGAGCGCGTCGTGCGCATCCGCACCGGCGAGCAGGACCACGGCGCCGTCACTCCGGTTGGCAAATGAGCTTCCTGGCCGCCGCCCCCGCCGAGGTGAACGCCGGCGACACGGCGTGGATGCTCATCGCCACCGCGCTCGTCCTGCTCATGACGATCGGCCTGGGCCTCTTCTACGCCGGCCTCGTGCGGGCGAAGAACACGCTGAACACGTTCATGATGTGCGTCGCCGCGCTCGCCGTCGCGACGATCACCTGGGCGTTCGTCGGCTACTCGCTGGCCTTCGACGGCGACGGCTCGATCGTCGGCGGCCTCGGGCACGCGTTCATGAGCGGCGTCGGCTTCGAGCCGCGCGACGGCACGACGATCCCCCAGCTCGTCTTCTTCGCCTTCCAGGCGACGTTCTGCATCATCACCACCGCCCTCGTCTCCGGCGCGGTCGTCGAGCGTATGCGCTTCGGCCCGTTTCTCGTCTTCGCCGCGCTGTGGTCGGTGCTCGTCTACGCGGTGATGGCGCACTGGGCGTTCGGCGGCGGCTGGCTGCAGGAGCAGGGCACGCTCGACTTCGCCGGCGGCGTCCCGGTCGAGATGGGCTCGGGCTTCTCGGCGCTGGCCGCCGCCCTCGTCGTCGGCGCCCGCAAGGACTACGGCCGCCAGGCGCTGCTGCCCCACAACGCGATCTACGTCCTGCTCGGCGCCGGCCTGCTGTGGTTCGGCTGGTTCGGCTTCAACGGCGGCAGCGGCTTCTCGACGGGCAACGCGAGCGTGCTGGCGTTCACGAACACGCTGCTGACGCCGGCCTGCACGCTGCTGGCCTGGTTCATCCTCGACCTCATCCGCGGCCGCCAGGTGACCGCCATCGGCGCCGCGACAGCGATCATCGTCGGCTGCGTGGCGATCACGCCGGCGGGCGGCTTCATCAGCCCCGGCTGGGCGATGGTCCTGGGCTTCGTCGCCGCGCTGCCCAGCTACGCGGTGCTCGTGTGGCGCACGCGGACGCGCGTCGACGAGACGCTCGACGTGCTCGCCGCGCACGGCATCGCCGGCTTCACGGGCATCATCTTCATCGGCTTCTTCGCGCAGCTGTCGTGGAACGACACGGCCAACGGCCTGTTCTACGGCGATGCCGGTCAGCTTGGCTCGCAGCTCGTGGCGGCGGTCGCCGCTCCGGCCTACGCGTTCACGATGACGTGGGTGCTGCTGAAGGCGATCGGCGCCGTCATGCCGCTGCGCGGAAGCGACCACGACGAGGCGGTCGGGATGGACATCGTCCATCATGGCGAGGAGGCCTACGCCACCGGCGAGGGCGCGATCCTCGTCAGGGACGAGGATCGCCTGACCGACGATGTACGGGTCGCCCAGCCGGCCTGAGGGCAAGCTTCGTCCCCGCCTGTCAGCGAGTGGGGTACGGTGGCGTTCCCGCGCCGTCAGTCGCGCAACCGTCCCCGCCCTGCCCCATCGTCTGAGATCTTGAGGTGACCGCATGAAGATGGTGATTGCCTACATCCGCCACGAGGCGTTCGAGCCAATCCGCGCCGACCTGCTCGTGAAGGGCTTCCCGTCGCTGTCGGTCAGCGAGGTCAAGGGCTCGGGCCGCCAGAAGGGGATCACCGAGCGCTACCGCGGCGCTGAGCTGACGAACTACCTTCGCCCGAAGGTGAAGATCGAGTGCGTCGTCGCGCAGGGCGACGTGCGCCTCGTCGTCGACACGATCCTCAAGCACGCCCGCACCGGCGGCGTCGGCGACGGCAAGGTCTTCGTCCTGCCCGTCGAGGAGGCCTACCGCGTGCGCACCGGCGAGGCCGGCGAGGAGATCCTGCAGTCGCACCCCGACGCGTCGAGCGCCGTCAAGTAGCTCCCGCTCAGCCTTGCTCAGCGCAGGTCGCGGTACGTCAGCACGACGCGGCCCAGCGTGATGACGTCGCCGTCGCGCAGCTCGGACGCGTCGACGCGACGGCCGTTGACGAACGTGCCGTTCGTGCTGCGGTCGTCGAGGATCCGCAGCCGGTCGGCGCGTAGGACGACGATCGCGTGGCGTGCCGACACCGTGTGGTCGTCGAGGCGCACGTCGGCGGTGATCCCGCGGCCGACGTGGGTGACGTCGGCCGTCAGCGCGAAGGCATCCTCGCCGCACACGAGATAGCGCCCGCGCGCGAGCTCCGGCGGGCCGCCCAGCCCGCGTGAATCATCGCCGCGCGGACGTACCTGGATGGCGGCGGTGGGATCCTCTATCGCATGGGTCTTCTGGACGATGGTGGTCACCTCCCGTTGCACTCCAGCGCGCGCTCCTCAAGCGGGGCTTAAGACGCTCGCATTCGCAGCAGGTTCGTACACCGCTCTTACATTCGCCTGACATCGTCCTGGCACTGGAACCAAAGGAGGATGCCGGATGCGGACACGACGGATCGCAGTACTCGTGTTGAGCGGCGCGCTCGTCGTAGGCGGCACCGGCGCGGCGATCGCCGCCGTGACGAAGGACGACGCCAAGAAGGCCGAGCAGGCGATCCTCGACGACGCCGCCAAGCGACTGGACGTGGCGCCCGAGAAGCTGCGCGACGCGCTCTCGGCAGCGCAGGACGCCCAGCTCGACCAGGCGGTCGAGGACGGTGACCTGACGCAGAAGCAGGCCGACGCGATCAAGGAGGCGCGCAAGGACTCCGGTCGCGTCCTCGGCGGGCCCGGGCTGCGCGGCATGCACGGTCCCGGCGAGGTCCGGAAGCTGCGCGGAGGCGGACCGGGCGGGCCCGGCTTCGGCAAGCACGGCTTCGGCGTGCGCTCTGAGATCTTCGCGGACCTCGCGAAGGCGCTCGGCACGACCGACGACAAGCTCACAGAGCAGCTGCGCGACGGCAGGTCGGTCGCCGACGTCGCCAAGGCCAACGGCAGGTCGCTGGCCGACGTGCGCACCGCGGTCAGGGCCGCGATCAAGACGCGCCTCGACAAGGCCGTCGAGGACGGCGACCTGACGCAGAAGCATGCCGACGCGATGCTCGACCGGATCGCCGAGAAGGTGAGCGCGATCGGATCCGGCAAGCGCCTGCGCCTGCGCCTGCGCGGCGAGCGCCACCGCTTCCACGGGGCGCCGCCTCCCGGCGCGGCGAAGCCCGGCTCGTTCGTGCCGGGCGCGCCGGATGCCCCGGACATCGTGATGCCGGCTGACGGCGTCATCAGCTGACGGACGCAGAGCGCAAGCACCGCCGGGCGGGGAACCCACCCACCCCCGGATTCCCCCTCCGGGCCCGCCCGGCGGTGCGCGTCCGTCGGACCCGTGCCTCACAGTTCGTGGTCAGCAGGCTCTCGACTGCGCCGGGACGCGCGATGACGCATCGGAGCCTGTCGCGCACCGATCATCTAGTCTGCCGCCGGTGCTGAAGAAGGTTCGGCGGCTGCCGTCGCTCGCATGGAAGGGGCTGCGCCGGCGCGGCGCGCCCGTCATCGCAGGCCTGCTGCTCCTCGCGGGCGGCGCGTACGCCGTCAAGACGCTGCTGCTCGACGACGAGGAGAAGGCGGCCGCCGCGCGCGTGACCGTCCAGGTGCTGCCCGCGGGCACGTTCACCGCCTCGCACCCGTACGCGCCGTACTACGTCATCCCGCGCAAGCGCTTCACCGATCCCTCGAAGCTCACGCGCCTGGCGCGCAACAACCTCGTGACGAAGCCCGAGAGCGCGGTGAGCAAGGGCGCGCTCGCCGGCAGCCCGCAGATCGTGCGCCTGTCGCTGCGCTCTGAGTCCGACGGCCCGGTCACGGTCGACGCGGTCCGCGCAAAGGTCATCAGCGACGCGCGCCCGCTGCGCGGTTGGTTCACCGCCCTGCCCGGCTGCGAGGTCGAGCCGGTGCAGCGCGCTCGGCTCAACCTCGACAAGCCGAAGACCGCAGCGCGCTACGTCGGCACCGACGGCCGCAGCGCCGAGACGCTCTCGCTCGAGGTCGGCCGCGTCGGCCCGCAGGTGATCGAGCTGCAGGCGGCGACCAGGCGCCACCGCGTGGCGTGGGTCGCCGAGCTGACGGTGCGCAACGAGGACGGCGATCCGACGACGATCGTCGTCGACGACGGCGGCAAGCCCTTTCGCGTCACGTCCGAGCGCTCGAGCCGGTCCTACCGGCCGATCTACGGGCAGTCGGGGATCATCGGCTACGCCCGCCAGAAGCCGGGCTTCGAGGACTGCTGACCGCGCGGCGCGCTCAGCGCGCGCGATCCTGCCAGCGCAGCAGGCCGAGCAGCAGGTCGACGTGACCCTTGGCGTCGTCGAGCGCGTGGTGCGTCTTTGAGTCCTTCGGTCCGAGCAGGGCGCTCGGCATGCGGCGCTTGATCGCGTCGCGCACGGCGCTGTCGGTGAGCGCGGCGTAGGCGGACTTCATGTCGAAGTGCGCGGACTGGCCGAACGGGCTGCGGCCGGCGTACTCGTGCAGGTAGTACTGCGTGAAGCTCCAGACGAAGCCGAGCGGATACGCGGCGAGCACCGGCAGCGCGTCGTGCTCGGCGGCGAGGCCGTCGATCCAGGCGGTGAACTCGGTCAGCGCCTGCCCGGGGGGCCGGCCGTCGCGCTCGACCTCCTCGCGCGTGAAGCCGGTCACGCGCAGCGCCTTCTCGACGTACCGCTCCGTGATCGGGCGCAGGACGGCGGAGAAGCTGTGGCCGTCGGCCTCGGGATCGAGCGCCTGCACGTTGGCGTCGTCGTCGCGGATCGCGGCGACGCAGGCGCCGAGCGAGACGATCGAGCTCGTGCCCGGCACGTGGCCGTCGGGCTCGACGTCGACGGAGATGTACAGCTCACGGGTCACGGCGTGGAGAGTGCCAGATGCGGCCGATGAGGGGTGATCCCTCATGCGCGCTGGGCGGACGCCGGCGCGTGGCTACGCCGCTGCCGCGCTCGTGAACACGCCCGACAGCTCGGTTCGCGAGCGGACCTTCAGCTTGGCGTACGTGTTGCCGAGATGGGTTTCGACCGTCTTCTCCGTCACGAACAGCGATTGCGCGATCTCGCGGTTGATCATGCCCTCAGCCGCCATCTGCGCGACCCGGCGTTCGCTGGGGGTCAGCGAGTCGACGCCGCTCAGGGCAGTGCGGCGGGGGCGCGCTCCGGCGGCGCGCAGCTCTCCGCGCGCCCGCTCCACGAGAGCCGTCGCTGCGCAGGCCGCGGCCAGCTCCTGCCCGCGTCCGAGCAGCGTGCGGGCCTCCGTGGGCGCGCCCCGCAGCCGGACGGCGGCGCCGAGATCGATGAGTGACCGCGCGAGCTCGAGCACCCCGTAGGAGTCTTCGAGCACCGCGACCGCTTCGCGCAGCAGCTCCTCGCGCGCGGAGCCGTCGTGCACGAGCCCGGCCGCGCGCAGCGCCACTCCAAGGCAGCGGGGCGCCGCGAAGGCCCGCGCCAGCGCCACCTCTTCGGCCGCCAGCCGCCGGGCTTCCTCGATGTCGCCCAGCCGTGCGTGGACGAGCGCCGCGCTGGAACGCCACGGCGTGATCGCCGGGTTCGGTGCCCCCCACTCGAGTTCGCGCCGCCCCGACGCCAGCAGTTCCTCGAGTCCGCGATGCAGGTCGCCGGCCGCGACGCGCAGGCACGCACGCGAGTGGATCGCGTGGCTGTAGGGGAGGTTGTCGGTCGCCTGCTCCAGCAGGAAGGCGTCGGCGAGGCACTCCAGCGCCGAGTCGGCGGTGCCACGATCAAGCGAGGTGTAGATCAACGTGCCCAGCGCCGCCGAGAGGAAGCCCTGCGAACCGTGTACCTCGCCGGCGAGGTTCAACGCTGCTCGTGCGTCGGCCTCGGCGTCGGACAAACGGCCGCGCCGGTAGTTGACGAGCGAGCGCAGGCTCGCTGCTGTCGCAAAGGAGACGCCGGAGCCGCGCTTGCGGGCGTCCTCGAGCGCGCCCGTGTAGAGGCGCTCGGCGTCCGCGTAGCGCTCGGCGAACATGAGCCCGATCGCCGCGCTGACGAAGGCGTGTCCGCCGGAGACCGGGTCGGTCGGCAGGTCGCCGCCGGCCAGCGCGCGGGTGGCGAGGTCGATGACGTGGTCGCGATGCTTGCCCTCGGCGAACGCGTCAAAGCACATGCCCGCAAGCTTGAAGCGCTCCAGGAAGGTCTGCGGCGCACCGCCGCAGTCAACCAGTCCGGCGACCTTGTCGGCGAGCATGCGGCGTGCGCTGACGCTGATGTAGGCGCAGCCGAGGAGCTCCACCTCGAGACGGTCTGACAGGTCGGGGGCGGCGTCGCCCACGCGCTCCTTGGCCTGCTCGAGCACGGCAACGGCTCGCACGGAATCGCCGGCGAACTTCAACAGGCCGGCGAGCTCCAGCGCCGCCGCGGCGGCCTCGCGCGGATCGGGTGCCAGCACGATCGCCTGCTCGAGATGCTCGACCGCGCCGGGCGCCCCCGTCCGTGCCTCGGCTCGGCCCAGCTCGGCCAGCAACTCCGCACGGCGCGAGGCCGGCGGCGGCTCGGCCAGCGCGCGGGTGAGGTAGGTGACCGCCACCTTGGAATCGCCCAGGGACAGCGCCAGAACCGACGCCTCACGCAGCGCATCGACGACCCACTCCGCGCCGGCCGGCGCGGTCTGCAGCAGTTGCGCGGCGACCTGCTCGGGCGAGCAGCGCCGGACCGACAGCACGCGTGCCGCCCGCGCATGGTGGTAGGAGCGATCGACGGACGAGATGTTGTCGTAGACCGCCGCCCGCACGATCGGGTGCACGAAGCTCAGGCGGTCGTCGCCGACGAGAATCTCGGCACGCAACAGCGCTGCGGCCGCGCCGGCGGCAGCCTCGTTGTCGAGCCCCGCCAGCGCCCCCGCCAGCGAGAGGTTCGCGGTGTCGCCCAACACCGCCACGGCTCGAGCCAGCTCCCTCGCGGCGGTCGGCAGCCGCGCCAGGCGCATCAACACGACCGACGAGACGCCATGAGCACCGAGTGCGGCTACCCATGCTGGTGGCCGATCCGGGCGCCAGGAATCTCAGTCTCGCGCCGCTCAGCGGCGGCGCGGTGCGCGACTGGGTGCGCGCGACGCTGGGTGCCGGTGCCGCCGAGGAGTTCTGCAGCGCCTGTCACGGGGCCACGAGCGGCAACCCGCTGCTGATGAGCGAACTGATCCGCGAGGTCTCCTCCGAGCGCGTGGCGCCGACCGCCGAGCAGGCGGCACGCGTTAGCTCGCTGCTCAGCGCCTCCTCGTTGGGCCGGGTGCCCACCAGCAGCAGCACGGCCACATCCTCCAGCCGGCGGCTGAGGAAGCTGAGGAACTTCAGCGACGGATCGTCAGCCCAATGAGCATCATCGACCGAGACCAGCAACGGCTGCTCGTGAGCCATGTTGCAGCACAGCCAGTACAGACCGTGCAGGCGCGCGTACGTCGCGTCGGCCACGTCGAGCGCCTCGATCGCGGTGGTGGTGTCGAACATCGGCCCGGCCAGCTCGGCCGCCCCGCTCAGCCAGCGTGAACGCAGCTCGTCGGGCACGCCGTAGAGCACCGACTCGAACAGCTGGCGCACCACCCCGAAGGGAAAGCTCGACTCGAGCTCGCTGCCGCGTGCGGTCAGCACCCGCATCCCGCTCTCGCGGGCGGTGCGCCGGGCAGCCGCCAGCAGCGACGTCTTGCCGAGCCCGGCGGCCGCCTGCACCACCAGCAACTGGCCCCGGCCGCCCCGGGCCTCGTCGATGCCCACCCTCGTTTCGGCGACCTCCAGTTCGCGCTCGCGCAACTCAGTGACGGTCACCGGAGGCATGTGGGTCGCAGTCTAATCCTCGGGGGTGGGCGCGGCAAAGATCAGGGATCGGCTCAGGTTCACGCGGCAACCCGCGAACGGCACAGTCACAGCATCGCACATCCAAACCAGGAGCCGATCATGTTCAACGCACACCAGAACTCGACACAAACCCGCATCGCCGTGTCCACACCGCTGAAGAAGCTGTTCACACTCTCCGCCATCGCCCTCGCCATGGGCGCAGCCGCCACCCCGGTCGCGATGGCTGCCGCCGGTACCGACTCGATCCGGCCCGCGCCGAGGCCCGCCGCGGTGGTCGAGTGCCACAACGCCTTCGGTTCGATCTGGATCTGTCAGGCCAAGTGGGCAAACGGCTCCTCCGAGTGGGTCTGCGACACCGTCTCAAGGCAGTGCATCAAGCAATAGACGCCAACCCAGCCTCGTTCGGATGATCCCCATGGCGCGGATCAGCGCGGTATCGCTGGTCAACGCTCGCGGTCGCTCGGACCACGCTCGCGCCGGCACGAGCGCGCCGAAGTAGTCCTGCGGCGGCTGCGAGGTCACGTCGAAGAACTCAAGGCTGGCCGTCCGGATGCCGGCCCCCCTCGTGCGGGCCGGCATCCGCCGAGATCAGCTGACGTCGAACCGGTCCAGGTTCATGACCTTGACTCACGCCGCGACGAAGTCGTGCACGAACTTCTCCCGCGCGTCATACGCTCGCAGCTTGGAGTTCGATCCGAAGACGAGGTCGACGCGGCTGCCGGTTCACTCGAACCCGCCCGTCGCTGCGTGGCGACCCTCGAACATCCCCGCATCCTCGGCCGTCGCCGACCACGTTGTGCCGAGGTCGAGCAGGTTCACGAAGAAGTCGTTCTTCAGTGACCCGGGCGTCGCGGTGAGGACACGCACCGGGGCCGGGCCTGGTTTGCGCCCCGGACACGTAGGCCACCCACGAGGACCGTCATCTCGGGGGCACTCAGGGTCAGCAGGTTAGCGCGGTCGATCAGCAGGTACGTCAGCCGCTGCCGGTCGCCGAGGTGGTTGCGAAACCCGTCCGCGTCCGGCTCGAGCGCGTCAAACGAGTCGGCGTCGGTCTAATCCGGCGACGCGTCGGTGCGGCCGGGGTGAAGGGGACCTCGACGTCGTAGCCGCCGTCCTTGGCCCCCGCTCGACCGCCGCGGAGCCCGCGAGCACGATCAGGTCGGCAAGCGAGACCTGCTTGGCGCCGTGGTCATTGGACTCCTGCCGAATGCCCTTCAGGGCGGTCGGCACCGTCGCGAGCTGCACGGTGACCGCCCGCACCGCATCGCCGGCGAACTTCAGCAGGCCCGCCGCGGCGCGCGACATCCTCCAAGCGGCGGCTGAGGAAGCCGAGGAACTTCAGGGACGGGTGGTCGGCCAGTGAGCGTCGTCGACGGAGAGCAGCAGCGGCTGCTCGTGAGCCATGTTGCAGCACAGCCAATACAGGCCATGCAGGCGCGCGTAGGTCGCGTCCGCGACATCGAGCGCCTCGATCGCCGTGGTGGTATCGAACATCGGCTTGGCCAGCTCGGCGGCGCCGCTCAGCCAGCGCGAGCGCGCCTCCTCCGGCGCACCGTGGAGAACCGACTCGAACAGCTGGCGCACG
>JBBSMC010000082.1:0-11801 GCA_038233375.1 Solirubrobacterales bacterium | reverse complement strand
GTCGCCGTCGATCTCGTCGCCGTAGAGGCCGCGGATGTCGTAGGCCTTGAAGATCTGTCCTGGAGCGGTGGTTGCCATGAGGCCGCGGATCGTAGGGGTCTGGGGTGGGTCCGGTGGTTCAGCCGTCGGGCGCGTGCAGCTCGGCGCGGTCGCAGCCTGACAAGAACCGTTAGATCACGTGTGTAGGGCAAGCCTGGCGCGGGGGGTCTTGCGATCTGTGTCCCGCATGCGGATGCTGCCCCGGGCTGCGTCCTGGTGTTCGTCGCGAGCAATCCCCGCCGCACCTGGTGCTCGACCGCCTGCGGTAACCGCGCCCGCCAGGCCCGCCATTACGCGCGGCGCACCACTGGATGGTTGATCCCATCTAGAATCCCCCGCAATGTCAGGCCACTCCAAATGGGCTTCGATCAAGCACAAGAAGGCGGTCGTCGATTCCCGCCGCGGCAAGCTGTTCACGAAGCTCGCCCGCGCGATCACCACCGCGGCGCGTGACGGCGGTGGCGAGCTCGAGGGCAACCCGGCGCTGCAGCTCGCCGTCCAGAAGGCGCGCGACGCCTCGATGCCGAAGGACAACATCGAGCGCGCGATCGCCAAGGGCACCGGCGCGGGCGCCGACGCGGCCGCGATCGAGGACGTCATGTACGAGGGCTACGGCCCCGGCGGCGTCGCGCTGCTGATCGAGGCGATGACCGAGAACCGCAACCGCACCGGCGCCGACGTGCGCCACCTGCTCACCAAGCACGGCGGCAGCCTCGGCGCGCCCGGCTCGGTCTCCTACCTCTTCGACAAGCGCGGGCTGATCCTCGTCGACGCCGAGCGCTACTCCGAGGACGACCTCATGCCTGCCATCGAGGCCGGCGCGCAGGACATCGCCGCCGAGGAGGAGATCTTCGAGATCACGACCGAGCCGGCGGACCTCACCGCCGTCCGGGCCGCGCTGGAGGAGGCCGAGATCGAGCTTCAGTCTGCCGAGATCGCCTGGCTTCCGAGCGTCCGCGTCCCCGTCGCCGAGGACGACGCCGCGAGGCTGATGCGGCTCATCGACGCCCTCGAGGACAACGACGACGTCGACGCGGTGCACGCGAACTTCGACATCGACGCCGACGTGCTCGAGCGCGTCGCCGGCTAGCGCGCCGGCCCGGAGCCGCGGTCAGGCCGCGCGGTGCGCGGGGTCGCTCAGGCGGTCTCGAGCTGGCCGGACCTGGCCAGCCAGCGATCGACGACGAAGCCGCCGAAGGGCAGGACCGCCCCGACGAGGACGTAGAACGTCACCTGCAGGCTCCAGCCCGCCTGGCGCGCCACGGCCAGCGCGAGCGCGACGTAGGCGAGGAAGAGCGTGCCGTGCAGCGGCCCCATGACGTTGACGCCACTCTCGGAGTGCACGATGAAGGCGAACACGAGCAGGATGAGGAAGCTCGTCGCTTCGGCGAGCGCCACATAGCGGAAGGTCTTGATCGAGAACAACGGACGGCTCCTTTGACGGCGGCGGGCAATCCTAGTGATCCCTCCTGCGAATCCGTGGTCCTGCGCGAGCGCCGGCGAGCCCTCCCGCGCGGGAGGCATCCGACCCGGCGCGCAGAATGAGAGGCCATGATCGTCCTCGGCATCGATCCCGGCACCGCGAACACCGGCTACGGCGTTGTCGAACGTCGTGGCAATCGTCTCCTCGCGCTCGACGGCGGCGTCATCACCACCCGCCCCGAGGCGCCGCCGCAGATCCGCCTGGCGAACATCCACCGCCGCGTCTGCGAGCTGCTCGACGAGCACAAGGTCAGCGTGCTCGCCATGGAGGACATCTACTTCGGGCGCAACGTGACGAGCGCCTTCGCCGTCGGCCAGGCGCGCGGCGTCGTCATGCTCGCCGCCGGGCAGCGCCGCCTGCCCTGCGTCTCCTACACCCCGCAGCAGATCAAGTACGCCGTGTGCGGCTCTGGACGCGCGGACAAGGACCAGGTCATGCGGATGGTCCAGATCCTGCTCAGCCTCGAATCCCCGCCGCGTCCCGACCACGCCTCCGATGCGCTGGCGATCGCGATCTGCCACGCCAACGGCGCCCCGCACGCGGCCGCCGTCGCGGACAGCGTGCTCGTGCCCGAGCCGCCCGACGATGCCGACGTGCGCGTCTCGCGCGGGCCCGGCGCCCCGTCGGCAGGCGGCGACCCGCGCGATCCCCGCGGGCCGATCGCCGACAGCGGCGATCTCCCCGCGACGTCGCACGACGAATGATCGCGCTGCTGCGCGGCGAGGTCGCGCTCCGCCGCGCCGACCACGTCGTCGTCCTCGCGGGCGGCGTCGGCTACCGGCTCGCGGTCTCGGCCGAGACGCTGCGCCACGTCCCCGCGGTCGGCAGGCCGGTGACGCTGCACAGCCACCTCGTCGTGCGCGACGACGCGCTCGCGCTCTACGGCTTCGCCCACGAGCAGGAGCGCGACCTCTTCCTGGCGCTGATCGCCGTGCAGTCCGTCGGGCCCAAGGTGGCGCTCGCCGTGCTCAGCGGCGGCACGCCGCGCGAGATCATCTCGGCGGTCGCCTCCGGCGACGTCGCCCGCCTGCAGGCGGTGCCCGGCATCGGCAGGCGCACCGCCGAGCGGATCGTCGTCGAGCTGCGCGAGAAGGTCGGCGGCGCGGCGCTCGACGAGGAGATCGTGATCACGCGCTCCGACAGCCCGCAGCGCGTCGCGCGCGATGGGCTCGTCGAGCTGGGCTTCAGCCACGTCGAGGCCGACGAGGCCCTGCGCGACGCCGTGGGGCAGACGCCCGAGAAGCTCATCGCCGAGGGTCTGCGCGCCGCGCGCAGCTCGCTCGGCGACGCGGCCGGCGCGGGCGGTGACCGGGCGTGACGTCGTCCGCGACGCCCCGCATCCAGACGCCGGTGCTGCTGGAGGAGGATGAGCCCGACCGCTCGCTGCGCCCGCGCCATTTGGAGGAGTTCGTCGGCCAGCCCTCGCTGAAGGAGCAGCTGGCGATCTCGATCGCCGCCGCGCGCGCGCGCGACGAGCCGCTCGATCACGTCCTGCTGGCCGGGCCGCCCGGGCTCGGCAAGACGACGCTCGCGCAGATCATCGCTGCCGAGCTCGGCGTGCCGTTCGTGCAGACCGCCGGGCCGACGCTCGAGCGCAAGGCCGACATCGCCGCCTTCCTCACCGCGCTGCAGCCGCGCAGCGTCTTCTTCGTCGACGAGATCCACCGCCTGCAGCGCGCGCTGGAGGAGACGTTCTATCCGGCGATGGAGGACCGCCAGCTGCCGATCACCGTCGGCCTCGGCGCCGGCGCGCGGATCGTGACGCTCGACCTGCCGCCGTTCACGCTGATCGGCGCGACGACCCGTACGGGCCTGCTGACCGCGCCGCTGCGCGACCGCTTCGGCCTGCAGCACCGCCTCGAGCACTACGGCATCGACGACCTGGCGACGATCGTCGAGCGCTCGGCGCGGATCCTCGACGTCGGCCTGGAGCGCGATGGGGCGCTGGCGATCGCCGGCCGTAGCCGCGGCACGCCGCGCGTCGCCAACCGGCTGCTCAAGCGCGTGCGCGACTACGCCGAAGTGCGCTGCGGCGGCGTCGTCTCGGCGGCCTCCGCCGATGCTGCGCTCGCGCTGATGGAGATCGACGACCTCGGCCTGGACCGCCTCGACCGCGAGCTGCTGCGCGCGCTGTGCGTGAAGTTCGAGGGCGGACCGGTCGGCCTGTCGACGCTCGCGGTGACCGTCGGCGAGGAGCAGGACACGATCGAGGACGTCTACGAGCCCTACCTGCTGCAGTGCGGCCTGCTCAAGCGCACGCCGCGCGGCCGGGCGGCCACGAGGCGCGCGTTCGAGCACATCGGGCTCGAGCCGCCGGTCGACGCGCCCGACAGCCTGTTCTAGGCTCCTGGTGCCGGCCGGCCGGCCGCCGCCGCCTTCACCTGGACTTAAGCCGCGCTTGACTAGGCTTAGCCAGGCAATGGCACACCTCTTCATCTGTCCGAACTGCGGCAACCGCAGCTCGGAGACCGATCGCACCGCCGGCTTCTCACGTCAGGCCAAGGGCTGCACGAAATGCGGCTTCGGGTTTCTCTTCGAGCTGCTCGACGACTACTACCCGGCGCCGAACGCGGCGTTCTTCGTCTGCGACCAGCAGGGGCGCGTGATCGGCTGCGGGCGCGGCTCCTTCGAGCTGACCGGCCTCAACGACGAGCGCGTCATCGGACGTGAGGCCAACGAGGTCCTCGGGCTGCGCTTCGAAGACGGCAGCGATCATGTCAGCACCGTCCTGGAGTGGGGCGTGCGGGCGCTGGGCAAGAAGGTCGCCGTCAACGCCGAGGGCGATCTGCCCGCCAGCGCAACGGCGGACCTGTTTCCCGCCTATGACGACGACGGCGGACTGCTGCTCGTCCTCACGCCCGGCAAGTAACCTGCCGAGAAGACCTTCGTGAGCGATCGCCAGCGCAACCTCTTCGTCCTGCTGCTCGTCGCCGGGCTCCTGATCGCATCCGCGGTCGTGCTCGCGACGAAGCCGACGAAGCTCGGCCTCGACCTGCAGGGCGGCGTCGAGCTCGTCTACGAGGTCAAGCCGCGCGCCGGCCAGCCGGCGCCCGCGCCGGACACGATCCAGCGCACGATCGACGTCATGCGCGAGCGCGTCGATCAGCTCGGCGTCGCCGAGCCGGAGCTGCAGCAGTCCGGCGGCGACCAGATCAATGTCGCGCTGCCCGACGTCTCCAACCTCCAGGAGGCGATCAAGCAGGTCGGAACCGTGGCCCAGATGGCGTTCTATGACTGGGAGCCCAACGTCATCGGGCCCGACGGCAAGCCCGATCCGACGAACGCCGCCGTCACCGGCGGCCCGGCCGCGGGCGATCCCTCGGCCGCCCTGTCGCTGTATGACGCGCTGCTGCGCGCCGAGAAGCGCCCCGCCAAGGTCGAGCCCGACAACTCGCGCGACGGCCCGCTCTACTACGCCATCGACCGCGAGGCCGAGCGCGTCTTCGGTCTCGGCGCGGAGTCGCGCGCCGAGGCGCTCGCCAACGTGCCCCGCGCCAGCCGCGAGAAGGCCGACGTAGTCGCGATTCAGCCCAACACGGTGATCGTGCGCGCCCAGAAGCCCGCTGACGGCCCGGAGCCCGACCGCTGGTTCGTCCTGCAGGACGACGTCGCGCTGCAGGGCAAGGAGATCAAGGACCCCGAGCAGAACTTCGACCAGGGCGCCGGCGGATCGGGCTCGCCGATCGTCACGTTCAACTTCACCGACGAGGGCCGTCAGACGTGGGAGCGCGTCACGCGGGAGATCGCCCAACGCGGTGCGGAGAGCGTCGGGATCCTCCAGAGCGGCGACCAGGCGCTGCAGCACTTCGCGATCGTGCTCGACAACGAGCTCGTCTCCTCGCCGACGATCGACTTCAGGCAGTACCCGGAGGGGATCGACGGACGCAACGGCTCGCAGATCGAGGGCGGCTTCACGATCCAGACCGCGCAGGAGCTCGCGAACATCCTCAAGACGGGTGCGCTGCCGGTGCAGCTGGAGCTGATCTCGAGCTCTCAGGTGTCTGCGACTCTGGGCCAGCAGGCACTCAACCAGGGCCTCGCCGCGGGCATCGCCGGCTTCATCGTCGTCGCGCTGTTCCTGCTCGTCTTCTACCGCCTGCTCGGCGTCATAGCCGTGGTCGCGCTCGGCGTCTACGGCGTGTACTTCTTCGCTCTCATCAAGTCGATCCCGGTCGTCCTCACGCTGCCCGGCATCGCCGGACTGATCCTGACGCTGGGGGTGGCCGCCGACGCGAACATCGTGATCTTCGAGCGCATCAAGGAGGAGGTCCGTGCCGGAAGATCGATCCCTTCCGCGATCGCGACCGGCTACAAGAAGGGCCTGACGGCGATCATCGACGCCAACGTGGTCATCGTGATGGTCGCGTTCATCCTCTTCGTGCTGGCGACCGCCGGCGTCCAGGGATTCGCGCTCACGCTCGGCCTCGGCGTCATCGTCTCGCTGTTCACCGCCGTGCTCGCGACGCAGGCGATCCTCGGGACGATGGCCAAGACGTCGCTGATCGCCAAGCCGTCGGCGCTGGGTGCCGGCAAGCCGAAGGGCACCCGCCTGCGCCTGGATTACATGGGCTACTCGAGATGGTTCTTCTCGGCCTCCGGCATGATCCTGGTGGTCTGCGCGCTGGCGCTGGGCTCGAAGGGCATCACCTTCGGTATCGACTTCGAGTCCGGCACGCGGATCAACCTCGACGTGACCGAGCAGATCGACGAGGGCGCCTTGCGAGATGTGCTCCGCGGGGAGGGCCTCGGCGACGCGAAGATCCAGCGGGTGACGGGCAATGACGCCGCCAAGGGCGCGAGCCAGTTCCAGATCTCGACCGAGAGCCTCGAGCCGCCGCAGGTCAGCGGGATCTACGACGCACTAGAAGGCGAGTTCAACCTTGCCGACACGCCCAGCTCGACATCGATCGGTCCGACATTCGGTCGGACCGTAGCGCAGTCGGCGATCATCGCGATCATCGCTTCGCTGTTCGTGATCTCTGCGTACATGGCGCTGCGCTTCGAGCCCAAGTACGCGGTCCCGGTGCTGATCGCGGTCACTCACGACATCCTCATCACGGCGGGCATCTATGCCTTCCTCGGCGAGGAGGTGACAACGGCGACGGTCGCGGCGTTGCTTACCATCTTGGGCTACTCCCTCTACGACACGATCATCGTGTTCGACCGCATCCGGGAGAACGTCCCGCGCATGCCGCGCGCGACCTTCTCGCAGATCGTCAACCGCTCGATGTCCGAGGTCGTCGTGCGCTCGCTGGCGACGACGTTCTCGACCGCGCTGCCGGTTCTGGCGCTGCTTCTGTTCGGCGGTGAGACGCTGCAGGCATTCGCCATCGCGCTGCTGATCGGCACCCTCTCCGGCACGTATTCGTCGATCTTCATCGCCGGCCCGGTGCTGACGGCCTGGAAGGAGCGCGAGCCGGTCTACCGTCGTCGCCGCACGAGCATCGCGAACGAGAACGACGGCGTCGTACCCGCTTACGCCGCGGTCGCCGGCGATGTCGAGACGAAGACGCGTACACGCGCCAGTCGCCGCGTGACCGCGCCCGACGATCCGCAAGGCAACGTCTCCCGCGAGGAGTTCGACGAGATGGTGCGCGATCTGCACGTCGACGTGCCGGCGCCTCGCGGCGCGGCTGTCGTCGATCGCGCCAAGCCGACTAGGACGGCGCCGAAGTCGGCCGCCACGCCACCGCGCGACTCGGCTGCCGACGCGACGCCCGAGGATCTCGACGCGCCGCGCGAGGAATCCGCGGCTCGACCCAAGCGCAAGCCTCCGTCGGCCTCGGCGAAGCGCAAGGGCAAGCACGGGAGGCCACGCTGATGGGTGCCCTCGCATGGGTGATGATGGGCGTCGCGCTATGGCACTTCACGATCTTCCTGCCCGATCGCTGCTGGAGCGGGATCATCGGAGCATTCCTCGGCTGCCTATTCGGCGCGATCGCGTTCGGCCTGGTAGTCAACGGCTTCAGCGTGCCCGGGCCGGAGGACACGAACATCCTCACCGCGATGCAGGGCGTGCCCGGCGCCGCGCTGGGCTACGGCGTCTTCTACTGGATCGGTGCGCGTCAGGAAGCGGCTGCCGCGCGCGACGAGGAAGAGCTGCCGGCGACATAGCCCTTCACGGGCCGCGGGAGGGATTGCCTCGCTGCGCTCGTATTGACTGCCTATGCCCTCTGATGGAGCCGGATCCCAGCGCATCGTTGTTCGCGGCGCCGCCGGGCGCCCGCCGCACGCGCCGACTTCGCGCGATCCAGGTGAGGTCTCGCCGGTCGGGGAAGCGCCTTCCGTGAAGCGACCGCTTCAGCAGAGTGGCTGGACGACCCGGCGCCTGACCGTCGCCGCCGCGCTCGGCGCGGCGGCGGTGATCGCCGGCGGCCTCCTCTTCGTCGCGAAGTTCGGCGGGGACCGCTCTGCCGGCGACAACCCCCTCATGGCCATCGCGTTCGGCCTGTTCGTGATCGGGATGGTCGTGCTCTGCGCCGCGGTCATCGCGCTGATCGGGATGGGCCTCAGCGTGGTCGCCGAGACCCGCGGCTGGGCGCCCGCCGCGATCACGGCGTTCGTGCCGGTCGCGCTGGTCTGGCTGCTGTACCTCGCCGGCGGGGTCGGCTATGCGATCGCCGCCGTGCTCTCGCTCGTGCTGATCGCCGGCTTCATCGTCGCGCTGAAGTAGCGGCTGCTCAGTCCGCGCTGATCAGCTGGTCGGCGGGCGCGTCGTCGTCGCGCAGGACGTCGGCGCGACCGGCGATCCGCTGCACCTCGGCCCGGTCGAACGTGCGCGCGTT
This sequence comes from Solirubrobacterales bacterium, assembly GCA_038233375.1. GTDB lineage: Bacteria > Actinomycetota > Thermoleophilia > Solirubrobacterales > Solirubrobacteraceae > CADCVQ01. The sequence continues at coordinate 3,494 of JBBSMC010000082.1, read as the reverse complement.
GCGCGAGCTGACGCGCACGCTGGGCGGCAGGGGCCGGTCGGATGCCAGGAAGACGACGTTGCCCCCGAGCGGCTCGCCGCCGGCGGAGAGCGCGACGAGGCGCACGTCGGCGAACACCTCCAGCAGGGTGGCCGCCTCGGCGCGCAGCAGAGCGAGGTCGCCCTGGTCGATGAGGTTCAGCGCGTAGAGGCCGCCGGGGCGCAGGACGCGCCGGATCTCGCGCGCGAACTCGGCCGTGGCGAGGTGCCAGGGCAGGGAGCGCCCGCCGAAGGCATCGCCGACGAGCAGGTCGGCGGAGTCGGTCGGCTCGTCACGCAGCGTCACGCGCGCGTCGCCGACGCGGACGCGCAGCGCGGCGGTCGTCCGTAGCCCGAGCCGCTGCCGGGCGAGGTCCACGAGCTCGCCGTCGACCTCCAGCACGCGTGCCCGTGAGCCGGGCCGGACGGTGGCGACGTAGCGCGGCAGCGTATAGCCGCCGCCCCCGAGATAGACGGCGTCGATCGGCCCGGGCGCGATCGCGCCGATGGCGTCGCCGATCCAGCGCGTGTAGTCGAACTCGAGGTGGCTGAGGTCGTCGAGGTCGACGTAGGAGTGGCGCAGGTCGTCGAGGATCAGCGTGCGGCCGCCGGATCGCTCGGGGTCAACGGCGACGGCCGCGCAGTGATAGTCGCTCTCGGTGTCGCACGGCGAGCCGATCGCGTACGCCAGCCCAGCCAGCGTGACCGCGCCGGAGACGCAGGCGGCGGCGATCTCGCGCGACCCGACGCCGAAGCGCACGGCGACCACCAAGGCGACGGCCAGCAGCAGGCCGCCGACTCCGAACACGGCGGTGCTCGTGGGCATCAGCGGGACGAGCACGAAGCCGGTGCCGAAGGTCCCGACGAGCGCGCCCGCGGTCGCCCAGGCCGAGAGGCTCCCGACGACGCGGCCCGTGTGCTCGAGGTCGTGCAGGCGCAGCTTCGCCACGACCGGGCTCACCGCGCTCAGCACGCAGGCCGGCGGGAACAGCATCATCATCGCGATCGCCAGGGCGGCGATCGCGCTCGTCCCGCGCACGGCGTCGCCGAACGCCCGCACGAGCGGCACCGCGGCGATGCACAGCAGGCCGCCCGCGGCGAGCAGCAGCGCCAGCAGCCGGCGGCCGTCGACGCGGTCGGCCGCGAAGCCGCCCGCCGCGGCCCCGGCGGCGATCCCGGCGAGGGCGGCGCCGATGATCGCCGTTGTCGTCTCGAGCGTCAGGCCGACATACGGCGCCAGCAGCCGCACGCCGAGGATCTCGAGCACGAGCACGGCGCCGGCCGCGAGGAAGACGAGCGCGTTGGCCGCGCCGACGCCGAGCGGCCGGGTCGCCACCGGCGCGGGGGAGGTCACGCCGGTCATGGTACGGGCGCGGCGCGTGCGAGAATGGTGCACTTCAAGACCGCTCGTCGAACGCGCCCAAACTCCGCAACCGGCGACCGCTTCCGTCGGGTCCGGCCCGTAGCTTGCACGGGGTGCCGCCGGATCCGCCCCGCCTGAAGATCGCCCCCTGCGACGTCGCCGCCGTGTTCGCCCTCGAGCGCGAGCTCGGCGTGAGCCACCCGACGGCGCAGGTGCTCGTGCGTCGTGGGCTCGCCGACGCCGGCGCCGCGCGCGCCTGGCTGGCGGCAGGCGAGCGCCACGAGCCGTCCGAGTTCGCCGGCATCGAGGCCGTCTGCGAGCAGGTGCTCGGCCACGTGCGCGCCGGGCGCCGCATCACGATCCACGGCGACTACGACGTCGACGGCGTCTGCTCCACCGCGATCCTCGTCAGCACGCTGCGCACCCTCGGCGCCGACGTCGACTGGTTTCTGCCCAGCCGCACAGAGGACGGCTACGGCCTGTCGGCGGCGACCGTCGCGCGCCTGGCCGCGCGCGGGACGAAGCTGCTGATCACCGCCGACTGCGCGATCACCGCCGTCGCCGAGGTCGCGGCGGCGCGCGCCGCCGGCATGGACGTCGTCGTCACCGACCATCACAGCCCGCGCGCCGACGGCGTGCTGCCGGACGCGCCGATCGTGCACCCGGCCGTCTGCGGCTATCCGTGCGTCGACCTGTGCGCCGCCGGCGTCGCCTATAAGCTCGCCGCTGCCCTGCTGCTCGGCTCCGGTGAGGATCCTGCGCTGGCGGACCAGGATCTCGACCTCGTCGCGCTCGCGACGATCGCCGACTGCGTGCCGCTGCGCGGCGAGAACCGCCGCCTCGTGCGCGCCGGCCTGCGCGCGATCGCCGTGACGAAGCGCCCCGGCCTGCGCGCGCTGATGCGCGTCGCCCGCGCCGACCCGGCGCGGATCGACACGACCGCGGTCGGCTTTCGCCTAGCTCCGCGGATCAATGCCGCCGGCCGGCTGGAGCGTGCCGACGCGGGCCTCGAGCTGCTGCTCACGCCCGACGAGATCCGCGCGGCGCAGATCGCCGACGAGCTCGACCGGCTGAACTCCGAGCGGCGGATGACCGAGACGCGGATCCTCTTCGAGGCCGAGTCGCTGGTCGCCGAAGCAGGAGAGCGCTTCTCCTACGTGCTCGCGGCGGAGGGCTGGCACAAGGGCGTCATCGGGATCGTCGCCTCGCGCATCGCCGAGCGCCACCAGCGCCCGACGGTGCTGGTCGCGCTGGACCCGTCGACCGGGTCCGGCACGGGCTCCGGCCGCTCGATTCCCGGCTTCGACCTGCTCGCGGGGCTCGACGCGTCGGCGAAGCACCTCGCCCGGCACGGCGGCCACCGCGCCGCGGCCGGCTGCGAGGTCCTCGCGTCCGAGCTGGACGCGTTCCGCGACGCCTTCGAAGGGCATGCCGCCGCGACGCTGACGCCGGAGGATCTCGTGCCGAGGCGGCGCGTCGACGCCGTCGTCGCGGGCGACGAGATCGGCCTGCCGCTCGCCGAGGAGCTGCAGGGCCTCGCGCCGTTCGGGATCGGCAACCCGGGCGTGACGCTGCTCGTGCCCGCCGCCCGCTGCAGCGACCCGCGCCCGATGGGGGAGGGCGGCAAGCACGTGCGCTTCACCGTCGCCGCCGGTGCCGCCAGCGCGCGCGCCGTCGCGTTCGGGATCTCGACGGTCGACTGCGACAACCCGCTCGACGCGACGTTCACGCTCGAGGTCAACGAGTACAACGGCAGCGTCGAGCCGCGCCTGCTGCTGCGCGACGCGCGGCCGAGCGCGCCCGCGCCGATCGAGCTCGTCGGCGAGCCCGGGACGCAGCCGGGCGCGTACTTCTCGGCCGCGTTCGGCGAGCTGGCCCGGCCGCTGGACGACGTGGCGCTCAAGCCGCGCGACCTGCGCGCTCCCGTCCGCGACCGCCGCGGCGGCGGGATCGCCGGAACCATCGCCGCGCTTGTCGCCAGCGGGGAGCCGGTGCTCGTCGTCGCCGCCGACGCCCACGCCCGCCTGGAGCACCTGCGCACGATCCTCGGCGGCTTCGCGCTGTGCTCGCACGACGCGCTCGAGCGCGACCCCGGGCTCGCGCGGATCGGCGGC
>JBBSMC010000081.1:0-12164 GCA_038233375.1 Solirubrobacterales bacterium | reverse complement strand
CATGAGATCGCCGGGCACGCCCTCGGGATCGATCAGTCGCTCGAGCGCGAACCCGTTGGAGAGCGCCAGCGTCAGGAGCGCCCAGCGCTCGGGTGCGATCGGGCTGTCGGCGGGGGTCAGCTTCGCGAGGCTCGCGCGCAGGCGCCGGTAGCGCTCGGAGAACGCGTCCAGCAGCGCCGGCTCGCGTGCGGCGTGCAGCCAGAACTCGATCGACAGCAGCAGGAAGCGCGCGTTGCGCTGCTCGACGGGCTGGTCGGCGAGCGCCCGCAGGCTCGCCTCGGACCTCGAGTTCTCGGCGTCGACGATTGCGCGGGTCGCCGCCAGGCGCTGGTCGACGATGTCGTCGAACAGCGCGAGGAAGAGGCCGGCCTTGCTTGCGAACGTCGAGTACACGGCGCCCTTCGTATAGCCGGCGGCGTCGGCGATGTCGGCGATCGTCGTCGCGTGGTAGCCGGTTTCGAAGAAGTGCCGCTGGGCGGCTTCGAGCAGCTCGCGGCGGGTCTGCGCGCTGCGTTCGGCGCGGGTCAGCCGGGTGGTCGACGCCATCTCACAGGCTGGAGCGCATGAGCGCGGAGTCGCCCGCCGGCCCGGCGGGTGGTGCGCCGTTGGGGGGCTCGCCGGACTCGATCGCGGCGGACTCGCCCGCGGCGGCGCGCAGGTCGTCCATCCAGTCCTCCGGGACGACCGGGCCGAGGTGGCCGACGTAGTCCGGGAAGACGCGTCGCGCGAGCTCCGCCGCCGGGCGCCCCTCGACGAAGGGGGTGAGATCGTCGGACAGCAGCAGCGCCGAGACGTTGACCCCGATCTGGAAGTCGGCGGCGTTGAGCAGCTCGCCGCCGAGGACGCCCTCGGCGATCCAGGCGTCGATCTGGTCCAGGCGCTCGGGCAGCAGCTCGATGTCCTCGTGGCCGGCCTCGTCGGAGGCGCGGTGCAGGCCCGTGGCGAGCTTGATGACGACGGGCGCCATCATGCGCAGCGCGAACGTCTTGACGGGTCCACGCCCGGCGGCCAGGACGCTGAGAAACGCCTTGCGGTCACGTCGCGCGGCGCAGTAGAAGATCCGCCGCACCGCGTTCTGCAGGTCTTCGCCCCAGCGCTCGGCCTGCTGGACCTTGCGGCGCTCGGCGGGATCGGCGGGGAAGAGCCGTGGTGAGTCGGGGTAGATCTCGTCCAGCGCGCGGGCGATCCAGCGGGTTCCCTGCACGCGGCGGCCGTCGACCTTGATCGCAGGCACGCCCATCGTCGGGAAGCCGAGCATTAGCATCGTCGGCGCGTGCACTGCGGGCGGCAGCTTCACGAAGTCGTAGTCGATGCCCTTGTGCTCGAGCATCAGCCGGCCGGTGTTGACCGAGTTGGACCCAGCGAATCCGTAGAGCTTGAGCCTGCCTGACACCGCGTGCCTCTCTCTCCGTTTCCCGTACCGTCGGTATCTTGATACCGGCGGTATCTGAAGTCAAGGCGCGGCGGCCGCGAGCGGGCCGCTGCCCGACTCCTCCTGCGGGATGTGCTGATCGGCGTGATAGCTGGAGCGCACGAGCGGTCCGGCGGCGATGTGGTCGAAGCCGAGGTCGTAGGCGGCGACCTCGAGCGCCTCGAACTCGTCGGGGTGCCAGTAGCGCACGACCGGCAGATGGCGCTCGGTCGGGCGCAGGTACTGCCCCACCGTGAGGATCTGCACGCCGTGCTCGCGCAGCGTCGCGAACGCCTCGACCATCTCGTCGTGGGTCTCGCCGAGGCCGACCATCAGGCCGGACTTCGTCGTGACCTCGTCGCCGCCCAGCTCCTTGGCGTTGCGCAGCACGCGGCAGGAGCGCTCCCAGCGCGAGCCGCGGCGGGCGACCGGATACAGGCGCGGCACGACCTCGACGTTGTGGTTGAAGACGTCGGGCCGCTCGGCGATGACCTTGGCCAGCGGCATCTCCTGGCCGCGGAAGTCGGGCGTGAGCACCTCGACCTTGCAACGGGGCGCCTGGCGGCGGACCTGGCGAATGACGCCGACGAAAGCGCTCGCGCCGTAATCGGGCAGGTCGTCGCGGTCGACGGACGTGATGACCGCGTGACGCAGCCCCATCTTCGCGATCGAGCGCGCGACGCGGGCGGGCTCGAGCGGGTCGTTCCACGTCGGCTTGCCGGTGCGCACGTTGCAGAAGCCGCAGCGCCGGGTGCACGTGTCGCCGAGGATCATGAACGTCGCGGTGCCGCGCTCCCAGCACTCGCCGACGTTGGGGCAGGCGGCCTCCTGGCAGACCGTGTGCAGGTTCTCGTCGGCGATCAGCTTCGTGAGCTCGCGGTAGCGCTCGCCGCCCGGCGCCTGGACCTTGAACCACGGCGGCTTGCGCTCGCGCATCGGCCGCACGTCGGGGCCCAGGACGCTGAGCACGTCCATCCCGCCGGGATTGGCGCGGGAGCGGGTGGAGTGCCTGCGTTCGTCGGTGGCCATACGCCTCTCTTCGAGGGTAGCGGTCAGGCCATCAGGCAGCCTCCTGACAGCTCGATCCGTGCATCTACGGGCGCTATGGTGCGTGGAATGCAACCCGACGAAACCCGGACCCCGGACTCCTTGCCGCCACGGCTGCGCAAGCTCGTCGAAGAGGGCAAGGCAATCGCCCCCCGCCACCAGATGCGCGACGTGCTGGCGCGCCTGGGTCGGCCTCCTGGGGTGATCTCAGACGCGGGCACGCGTGCGCTGCAGCAGCAGCGCGGCGACCGTGTCTGATCGAGCCGGCGTCCTCTACGCCGACGCCTCGGCGCTTGTGAAGCTCGCGGTGCGTGAGGCCGAGTCGGATGCTCTGCGCGAGGAGCTCGAGCAATGGCAGGACGTCGCCACGAGCGTCATCACCGGGATCGAGCTCGCACGCGCCGTCTCGCGGGCTCGTGCTACCGGTGCGCAAACGATCGACGAACTTGAGGTCGCCAGCGCGCTGAGTCTTGACGGCGATCTGGCTGCTGTTCTGACGTACGACAAGCAGATGCAGCAAGCAGCTTCCGCGCGGGGACTCAGCGTGCTGGCTCCGTCGTAGCATCCTGTGGGCGGCAGAGGAAGACCAGATCCGACGCGAGCAGGCCGTGGCGGACGGCTTCCTCGGGTCCAAGTTCGCGGGGCAGGTCGACGACCTCGACCGCGAAGCCCGCGTCACGCAGGCGCTCTGCGATGTCCGGCGCGTAGAGGCGGACGTGGTCGTGCTGGAGAAACGCGCGGCGGCGGTCCTCGGGCGCGATGATCGACGGATCCTCATAGGTCTGCGCGCGGTCCAGCGCGAGCGGCACCATGACGAGCGTGAAGCCGCCGGGCGCGGTGACGCGGTGCAGCTCGCGCATCGCGGTCGCGTCGTCGGGCACGTGCTCGAGGACGTGCGAGCAGATGACCGCGTCGAACGCGGCGTCCGGGAGGTCCAGCGCGGTGACGTCGAGATGCAGGTCGACGCGTTGCGTGCGGTCGAGATCGCTCGTGACGTAGCTCAGGCCGGGTCTGTGCTCGAGGCGCCGACGCAGGCACCACTCGGGCGAGAAGTGCAGCAGCGACGCGACGTCGCCCAGAAGCTCGGGGCGACGCTCGAGGAGCAGCCACTGCGCCCGGTGGCGCTCGTGCGCGCCGCAGCGCCAGCACAGCGCGTTCGGGCGGTTCCACGCGTCCCGGAAGCGGTCGAACCCGTGCTCGCAGAGCGGGCAGTGGACCGCGTCGCCGCGATGGCGCGCGGTCCTGGCGCGCACCCGGGCCGCGTCGAGCAGGCGGCTCACGCGGCCGGTGCGGCGGCGTCGACCTGCTCGACGTCGACCGCCACGGGGCGCCGAGCGAACGCCTCGGCGAAGCGCGCGGCCATGTCCGTGCGCACGTCCGTCAGCAGCGCGACGTGATCGCCGGGCGCTGCGATCTGCGCCGCCACCGAGGTCATCTGCACGCCGGTCAGCCCGCAGGGCACGACCCAGCCGAACGGCGCGAGGTCGTTGGCGACGTTGATCGCGAAGCCGTGCGTCGTCACGCCGCGCGCGACGTGCACGCCGATCGAGGCGATCTTGCGCTCGGCGGCCCACACGCCCGTGAAGTCCGGTCCCTCGTCGGGGCGCGCGCGGGCGCTGATGCCGGCGTCGGCCAGCGCCGCGACGATCGCGCGCTCCATCGTGCGCAGATAGGCGATGACGTCGTCGATGCGCATGATCGGGTAGCCGACGAGCTGGCCGGGCCCGTGGTAGGTGACCCGGCCGCCGCGGTTCGTGTCGACGATGTCGATGCCCTGCTCGCGGTACCAGGCCTCGCTCATCTGCAGCTCGGCGGCGTCCGAGCGCCGGCCGCGCGTGTAGACCGGCGGGTGCTCGAGCAGCAGCAGCGTGTCGGGAATGCGCTCGTCCTGGCGTGCGGCGCGGACGCGCTCCTGCAGCTCCGTCGCCGCGCGGTACTCGACGGCGGGCAGGTGGCAGACCCAGAGCTCGTCGGTCATGGCTCGATTCTCGCAGTTGCCTCGCGCGGCTCGTACACGCGGCGCGTGAGCGCGAGGAACGCCGTGGCGGCGGGCGAGTGGCGCCGGCCGGCGCGTGAGGCAAGCGAGACGTCGCGGCGCATCTCGGGCTCGACGAGACGCGCCGTGGCGACCGGGGAGCCGGGTCCGTCCGCATCCGAGCGCGGCAGGATCGCCACGCCGAGGCCGCCGGATACGAGGCTGCGGATGCGTCGGCTCTCGTTGGACTCCAGCGCGATCCGCGGCTCGAAGCCGACCTCGGCGGCGCCGGAGTCCAGCAGCTCGCGCAGGCGCGAGCCCGTGCGAAACGCGATGAAGGGCTCACCGGCGAGCTCGGCGAGGCGCACGACGTCGCGGCCGGCGAGCGGGTGCTGCGTCGGCATCGCGGCGACGAGCTGTTCGCTGAGGAGCGGGTGCAGCTCCAGTCCGCGGCGCTGGATGCGCTCGGTGACCGACAGGAAGGCGAGGTCGATGACATCGTCGCGCAGCATCTCGGCGAGCTCCTCGCTGGACTGCTCGCGCACCGTCAGCTCGACGGCGGGATGGTTGCGATGAAAGGACCCCAGCAGCAGCGACAGGTCGACCGGGCCCATCGTGTGCAGCGCGCCGACCGACAGCCGGCCGCCCTGCACGCCGGCCAGCGTCTGCAGCTCCGCCTGCGCGGCGTCGAGCTCGGAGAGGATGTGGCGGGCGCGGGCGACGAGCAGCTCGCCGGCGCCGGTCAGCGAGACCTTGCGCGTCGTGCGCTCCACGAGCGCGAGCCCGACCTCGGCCTCCAGGCGCTGGATCTGCTGCGACAGCGCGGGCTGCGCGATGTGCTCGCGCGCGGCGGCGCGCGTGAAGTGTCGCTCGTCGGCGAGCGCTACGAGGTAGCGCAGCTGGCGCAGTTCCATACGCACAGCTTATGAGTTGGGGCGAAACCTCGTATTGGACTTCTGGATGCTCCTGATGCACGATGGTCGAGCAACTCACCTCGCGCATCGCCAGGCCGGCTTGTCTCTCTCCTCCCGCTGCCGGCCTGGCGGATGCCGCGAGTCCTACGCAGCTCCCGCGAAGGGCGCGCCGACCTTCTCCTCCCTCCCGGCGCGCCCTTCGCAGCTGCGTTCTCCGGCGCGCGACCCTTAGGCTCCGCCCGCATGAGGTATGCCGACCCGTTTCGCGACGCGGGCAGACCGCAGACGACGGACCACGACTTCCTGCTCAGCTGCTCCTGCGGCGCCGAGCAGCGCCTCGACGAGATGACGCTCGACGAGACCGGCGTGGTCACGCTGTACGAATGCAGCAACTGCACGAAGAGCATCGTCGGCGTGCTGACCGACGACCCCGACCTCGAGATGACCGCCCCGCAGGCGCTGACGCGCTGGCAGGAGAAGGCCGGCCACCACCTGCGCGGCTACATCATCGGCGCGCGCGTCGACGTCGCCCTGCGCCCTGAGGGCGCCGACAGGGACCTCCTGCTGATCCCTGCCACACGGTACTTCTTCGAGCAGTACGCCAACCTGTAGCCGCAGGCGTCAGAGCTCGTAGCTCTCCACGCGCTTCTTCACGCTGGCCAGGAAGCGGGCGGCGAGCGCGCCGTCGAGCGCGCGGTGATCCCACGACAGGCCGAGGATGACCATCGGCCGGATCGCGATTGCGTCGTCGCCGAACTGATCGGTGACGACGACCGGGCGCTTGACGATCGCCTCGACGTCGAGGATCGCCACCTGCGGCTGGGCGATGACCGGCGTCGCCATCATCGAGCCGAACTGGCCGGGATTCGTGATCGTGAACGTCGCGCCGTGGACGTCGTCGGGGCTGAGCTGACGCGAGCGGGCGCGGCGGGCGAGATCGCGGATGCGCCGCGAGAGGCCCTCGGGCGAGAGGTCCTGGGCACCGCGCACGACCGGCACGATGAGCCCGTCCTCGCCGAGCGCGACCGCGATGCCGAGGTTGACCTGCTCGTGGACCGTGTGGACGTCGTTCTCGAGCCAGGCGTTGAGCAGCGGGAACTCGATGAGCGCCCCGATCGTGCAGCGCGCGATGAGCGGCAGCGCCGTGATCGCGAGCTTCCTGCGCGCGATCTCGATGCGCGAGACGTCGACCTCGATCCAGGTCGTGCACGTCGCCGCCGTCATCTGTGACTGCTTCATGTGCACGCCGATCGCCTGGCGCATGCGGGACAGCGGGCGTCCCTCGGGTGGGGTGTACGGCCCGCTGACGGAGGCGCCGGCGCCGGGGCGGTACGGGCTCTCGATGTGCAGGACCGGCTCGGCGGCATCGGCATCCGGCGCGCGGGTGGCCGAACCAACCCGTCCGCCGCGCGCGGCGACGACGGCCATGACGTCCTTCTTCTGCACGCGTCCCTCGCGGCCCGTGCCCTGCACCTCGTCGAGGTCGACGCCGTGCTCGTCGGCGATCCGCTGCACGACCGGGCTGTAGCGGCGGGAGACGGACCCGCCCGCCCCGCCGGTGCGCCGTGGCGGGGCGGAGCCGCGAGACGGCGCGGCTACGGGGGCGTCAGGGCCAGCGGGCGGCGGCGGCAGCGCCGTGGCAGCGGCCGGCGGCGGCGCACCGTTCTCGGAGCTGTGCGGCTCGCCGGGCCGGGCGTCGGTGGCGATCCGCGCGAGCGTCACGCCGACGTCGACCGTCGCCCCGACGGCGACGAGCACCTCGACGAGCCGCCCCGAGGCGGGCGCCGGGACCTCGGTGTCGATCTTGTCGGTCGAGATCTCGCAGATCGTCTCGTCGGCCTGCACCCAGTCGCCGGGCTGCTTGCGCCAGTCCACGACGGTGCCCTCCGCGACGGAGACGCCCATCTGCGGCATCGTGACGTCCACCAGCGTAGCCGGATCAGTACTCGAGGAGCTGACGGCAGGCCTCCCTGATGCGATCGACGGACGGCAGGACGGCGGCTTCGAGCGTCGGCGAGAACGGGATCGGGACGTCCGGAGAGGCGACCCGCACGACGGGACCGTCGAGATCCTCGAAGCCGAACTCGGCGATCAGCGCCGCGACCTGGGCGCCGGCGGCACACGTCTGGTTGGCCTCGTCGACGATGACGACCTTCGAGCAGTCGTGGACGGCGGAGAGGATCGCGGCCTCGTCGAGCGGCACGAGCGAGCGCAGGTCGAGCACCATGATCGAGGCGTCGTCGAGGTCCTCGGTCGCCTCGAGCGCCGTGTGCACCATCGCGCCGTACGTGATGACGACGAGGTCGGTGCCCTCGCGCGCGACGCGGGCGCTGAACGGCGTCTCGTAGGAGCCCTCGGGAACCTCGCCCTTCACACGGCGGTAGAGGTTCTTGTGCTCCATGTAGATGACCGGGTTGGGGTCGCGGATGCTGGCGATCATCAGGCCCTTGGCGTCCTCGGCCGTGCTCGGCGCGACGACCTTCAGGCCCGGCGAGTGCATGAACCAGGCCTCGGGGTTCTGGGAATGGAACGGACCACCGGAGAAGCCGCCGCCGCTGGGCAGCCGGACCGTGATGTTCACGGGCAGGCCCTGGCGGTAGAGCATCTTGCCGGCGACGTTGATGATCTGATCGAAGCCGCAGGAGACGAAGTCGGCGAACTGCATCTCGCAGACCGGGCGCAGGCCGACGACCGCGGCGCCGACGGCGGTGCCGACGATCCCGGACTCCGCCAGCGGCGTGTCCATGACGCGATCGGCGCCGAACTCCTCGATGAAGCCGTCGGTCACCTTGAAGGCGCCGCCGTAGACGCCGATGTCCTCGCCCATCAACAGCACGCGCTCGTCGTCGCGCATCTCCGTGCGCAGTCCGTCGGAGATCGCGCGCAGGTAGGTCATCTCGCTCATGGCCGAGCACCCATCGGTCCGAATCCGCTCCACGGCGCCTGCCCGTCCTCGAGCAGGATCTGCTCGGCGTCGCGCGGATGGAAGAGCCGGTCGGTCGCGGTCGCCGGATCGGGCATCGGACCGGCGAGCGCCTTGGCAGACGCCGCGTCGACCTCGGCGCGAACCTCCGCGCGCAGCGCCTCGACGTCGATCTGGAGCGCGGCGACGCGCGCGCTCTGGCGGTCGATCGGGTCCTTCTGGCGCCACTCCTCGAAGAGGGCCTTGGGCACGTACTTCATGTCGTCGTGCGCGCCGTGGCCGTGCATGCGCATCGTCACGGCCTCGATCAGCGTCGGCCCGCCGCCGGAGATCGCGCGCTCGCGCGCGACGCGCGTGGCCTCGAAGACCGCCTCGGCGTCGTTGCCGTCGACCGAGACGCCGGGAAAGCCGTAGCCCGCCGCGCGCTCCACGGGGTTGACCGCGAACTGCTGCCTGATCGGAGTCGAGTAGGCGAACTGGTTGTTCTCGAGGACGAAGATCACCGGAAGCTGCTGCACGCCGGCCCAGTTCATCGCCTCGTGGAAGTCGCCGCGCGACGTCGATCCGTCGCCGAACCACGTCAGCGCGCAGCGTGGTTCGCGCCGCAGCTTGAAGGCCATCGCCATGCCGGCGGCGACGAGCATCATGTCGGGCAGCATCGAGACCATCCCGACGCAGCCCGTGCGGTAGTCGCCGAAGTGCACGTTGCCGTCGCGGCCGCTCGTGATGCCGGCCTCGCGGCCCATGTACTGGGCCAGGATGTTCGACGGCTGCACGCCGCGCACGAGGTGCGCGCCGAGGTCGCGGTGCAGGACGCAGAGGCGGTCGGCCGCCGCCATCGCCCAGGTCGCGCCGACGGACACGGCCTCCTGGCCGAACCCGTCGTAGAAGGACCCGGGCACCTTGCCCTGCCGGTAGAGGTTCATCGCGCGTTCCTCGATCGCGCGCATGAGCAGCATCGCGCGCAGCAGGCCGACCCGGTCGTCGGGGGTCAGCTGCGCGGAAGGGCTCTCCGGGGCGGTGGTGTCGGGACCGATGTGAACGTCCGTGCTGCTGGTCGCCATCTTCGCCTTTCGATCTCGGCGGTCAAGAGCGGGATCTCCGCCCTCATCCTTATCGACATCTCGTCGGGATCTCCGCGCGAGACGCCAACCGTCATGGCCGAGGGTACCGGGTACGTACGCTGGTCGTTATGGTCGAGATGGCACGAGGCCCGCGGCGGGAGAGCCTACGGCGCCTGCGATGGCGCTTGAGCGGGGCGTGGCTGTGGCCCACGTTCGTCGTCGTGACCCTGCTGGAGATGGGGCTGCTGCACTGGCTGCCGATCGCCGGCGAGGGCAGCGGCTGGATCGCCGCGCTGCTGCTCGCGGGCTGCCTGAACCTCATCGCGGTCGTGCTGATCGGCGGGCTGGGCGCGATCGTGCTGCGCCGCCTGCGGCCGGCACTGCCCAAGGTCATCGCCGACGACCGCGCCGGGCTGGTGGCGCTCGCCGGCGTGGGCCTGGCGTTCCTCGTCGCCGGGCTCGTGCACCGCCCGGAGCTGGCGGACGACCGCGCCGCGTTCGCGCAGCAGTCGCTGGCCGTCCGCCTCTGGGTCGACGCCCACGGCAACGACTTCGCGCGCGCGCACGTGGACGGGGCCGACACCGTGCCGGTCGATCGCGACCTGTACCGCACATGCGTCCCGCAGATCGATCCCAAGCGCTGGCTGTGCCTGATCGTCGACACGTCGCAGGATCCGCCGCGCGTCAAGCGCGACACGAGCCGCGAGTCGAACGCCTCACAGAATCCGCGTGGGGTCTTCAGGTAATACGCCCAGCTGCCGATAACACCCTGGGATGACAGGGACCCGTGCACTCCTCGCTTCGATCGGCGCCAGCGTCCTGCTCGTTGCCGCCGCCGCGCTGTCGCTGCTGGCGGTGAGCGCCGTGTTCGCGTTCGGCGGCTGGTCAGATCCCGTGGCAGAGTCCGCGCGCCAGTCGCCGCTGGTCCTCTCCAGCGACGCCGGCGGCAATCGCTCGGGCACCAAGACGACCGCGATCGTGCTCCCGGCACGCGCCGCCGCCGAGCGTTCGCGTCCAGCCGGCGGCGCGAAGTCGGCAGGGCCGGCCCGGGCGGCCGCCGCCGATCAGGCCGCGATCGAGCCGTCGGCGCGACGGGCTTCGAAGGCCAGCTTCACGCCGCCGGCCGTCAGCTCGCCGGAGACGCAGACCGTCAGGCCGCAGGCTCCCGCGGCGCCGAAGAAGACGGCTGGGGAGGACGTGCGCACCGTCGGCGATGGCCTCAGCGGCAAGGTGCAGAACGCCGGCGACGCGCTCGCGCAGATCACCGATCCGCTGCTGCCGCCCGTCACGGCCGCGACGCAGAAGGTGCTCGACCTCGTCGACGAGCTGCTGCGCCGCACGACCGACGACCTCGGCCGCACGGTCGACCGCGTCCTGCCCGCGCAGTAGGCCTCCGGCGCCCGTCAGTCAGTAGAACGCGAGCGCCAGCGGGCGCTCGAGCAGCTCGCGGATGCGCGCGAGGAACCGCGCCGCGTCGGCGCCGTAGAGGATGCGGTGATCGCAGGCCAGGGTGACGTTCATCGTGTGGCGCGCGACGAGCGCGCCGTCGCGCACCACGCCGCGCTGTGCGAGCGCGCCGACGGCGAGGATCGCCGCCTGCGGCGGGTTGATCACGGCGGTGAAGTCCGTCACGCCGTACATGCCGAGGTTCGACACGGTGAAGGTCCCTCCGCTCAGCTCGGGCGGGGTGATCGCGTTCGCACGCACGCGCTCGGCGAGCGCGCGCGACTCGCGGGCGATCGTGCGCAGCGACTTGCAGTCGGCGTCGAACACCGTCGGCACGACGAGCGCGTCCTGGGCGGCGACCGCGATGCCGATGTTCACGCGGCTGTAGAGCTCGAAGCGCGCGTCGCGGTAGCTGCCGTTGGCGCGCGGGAACTCGCGCAGCGCGATCGCGCTGGCCTTGACGACCATGTCGTTGTAGGAGGGAACCCCGGGCGGGACGTCCCCACCAAGCGCCTTGAGCTCGGCGCGCAGCGCGACGCAGGCCTCCATGTCGATCTCGGTGCGCAGCTCGAAGGTCGGGATCGTCGCGCGCGACTCGGCCATGCGGCGCGCGATCAGGCCCTGCGTGCGGGTGAGCTCCTGCGTCGTGACGTCGCCCTTGGCGGTGCCGGTCTCCGCGACGGTGGCGGACGGCGGCGGGACCGGCGGGGCCGCTGACGGGGGCGCTGCCGGCGCCGGGGAGGCAGCGGGCGCCGCCGGTGCTGCGGCGGGTACTGAAGGGGGCGCGTCGGCCGCTGGTGTCGGACGGGGGGAGCTCGCGGCGCGCTGGACGTCGTCCTTGACGATCCGCCCGCCGGGGCCGGTGCCCGTCACGTCGTGCAGGTCGATCCCCTGCTCGCGGGCGAGGCGGCGCGCGAGCGGCGACGCCTTGACGCGCCCCTCCGTGCGTGGGGCGGGCGCGGCGGCCGGCGCCGCGGCGGGGGCGGAAGTCGCGGGCGGCGGCGCGGCGGCAGCCGGCTCGGACGGTTCGGGCGGCGCAGGCTCGGGCGGTTCGGGCGGCGCAGGCTCCGGCGCGTCCACCGCGGGGGCAGGCGCCGCGGGCGCGGCGGCGTCCGAGGGTCCGTCTGCACCGGTCGGGCCACCGTCCAGCGTCGCGATGACGCTGCCGATCGGCAGCGTCTCGCCCGCGCCGGCGCGGATCTGCAGCACCCCCGCCGCGTCGGACTCGTACGTCCGCGTCGCGTTGTCGGTCTCGATCTCCGCCAGCGGCTCGCCGCGCGCGACGGCGTCGCCGTCGGACTTCAGCCACTTGAGGATCGTGCCCTCCTCCATCGAGTCAGACAGGCGCGGCATGACGATCTCCGTCACGAGTGCGCCGTCCTGT
>JBBSMC010000080.1:0-12274 GCA_038233375.1 Solirubrobacterales bacterium | reverse complement strand
GTCAGCAGCGTCGCGTCGTCGAGCTTGGGGTCGTGCGTGAGGATCACGACGTACGTCGCCTTGTCGGGTGCGCCGAGCTCCTCGAACGCCTCCTCCGGCCAGGCGGCCACGACGCCGATCGCGTCGGGGAAGCGCTCCGCTGTGGCGAAGCGAGCGCGCGGATCGACGACGTAGGGCCGCCATCCGCAGACGCGGGCGAGCGCCGACAGGTGCTGGGCGTACTCGACGGCGCCGAAGATGACGATCCGCGGATCGGGCGCCGTGATGTCGATGAACAGATCGCCGCGGATCTCGGAGCTCTCCTTCCACATGAGCTCCTCGGCATCGGACGTGCCCTGGGCGTCGAGCTCGGGGTCGCCAAGCGTGCCCTCCGACGTACCGTCGGGGCGGACGAGCAGCTTCTCGCCGAGGTGCTCGCCCTTGACGACGGTGACGAGCGCGGCGCGCCCGTCCTCACGGGCGATCTGTGCGAAATCCTCGTGAACGCTCACGGCTGAAAGCGCTCCACCCAGACGTCGATCTCGCCGCCGCACGGCAGCCCGACGTCCCAGGCCTCCTCGTCGGCGATGCCGAACGTGAGCAGCTGCGGCTCGCCGCCGCTGAGGATCGTGTCGGCGACCTCTATGACGGCGCCCTCGACGCAGCCGCCGGACACCATGCCCGAGACCTCGCCGCGATCGTTGACGGCCATCTTCGCGCCCGGGGGGCGCGGGGCCGACCTTCGCGTGGCGGTGATGGTGGCTATCGCCACCTGCGAGCCGTCCGCCACCCAGCGGTCGACGTCCTCGATTACATCCTTCACTGGCCTGCTCCTTCCGCAAAAACCCGAGTCCTGATAGTACCCCGGGGTGCCCGTGCGATTCGCTCGGGGCGGTTCAATCTGGCGCGCCGACGGGGGGCGCAGAGCGGTCGGGGGCGCTGTGCAGCGCGCCACCCGACCGGAGCGATACCTGCTCAGGCCTTGCCGACGTTCGCCGCGAACGTCTTGATCAACTGGCCCAGCACGGCGACGATCGTGCCCTCGCCCATCGACGCAGCCTTGCCGCTGACGTTCGCCGTCGCGTCGATCGTGCCGTTGCTGCCGCTGAGCGCGATGGTGACGTCGCCCGAGGCGTTGCTCTGCCCGCCGGCCTCGCGGGTTTCGGCATGGATCTTGACGGTCTTGCTGCCCGCGTCCGCCGACTGGATCGTGACCGGCCCGGTGAACGTCATGGCCATCGAACCCATCTTGACCTCGATCGCGGCCTTGGCGGACTCGGGACTGTCGGCCGACACGACCTTGGCGCCCGGGACGCAGGGGATCAGCTTGTTGAGGTCGCTGATCGTGTTCCAGGCGGAGTCGGGGTTGGACACCGAAAACGTCTCGTTCAACGTGGGCATTCTGAGGTCTCTCCTTTAGCGGTCTGAAAAAGCTGCGCGCTACCACGTAGGGCCTACCCGAGCGGAGCGCGATGAACCTCCAGCCGCGCTGGGCTCTTCTGCCGTAGGCAGCGGCGGAACATCACAGTTTGCGGCCGCCGTCGCCCCTGCGCCCGCGCCATGTTAGACCGCGCGGCGAACTCCAGGGCTTCTTCATACAATCGACCGATGGCTATTCAGGCAGGTACATACAAGCTCGGTCCAAGCAACGCGTCTCTGCATGTGCAGACCGGTCGCAACGGCGCGGCCGCGAAGGCCGGACACGACCTCACCATCGACGTGCAGTCGTGGGAGGCGACGCTCGAGGTCGGCGAGAACTCGAGCCTGGCGCTCAGCGCCGACCCGACATCGCTGCACGTGCGCGAGGGCAAGGGCGGCATGCAGCCGCTCAAGGACGACGACAAGGAGGACATCCTCAAGACGATCGATAAGGACGTGCTCAAGAAGGAGAGCATCACCTTCCAGTCGACGTCGGTCGAGCAGGCCGGCGACGGCCTCAAGGTCACCGGCGACCTCGAGATGGCCGGCAAGACCAAGCCCGTTTCCTTCGACCTCTCCGAGAGCGACGGCACCGTCACGGGCAGCGCCGCGGTCAAGCAGAGCGACTGGAGCATCAAGCCCTACTCCGCCCTCTTCGGCGCGCTCAAGGTCGACGACGAGGTCAAGGTCGTCGTCGAGGCCAAGGTCGGCTGAGCGACCCGCCGCCGGTAGGTAGGATGACCGAATGCGCCTGATCGTCGCCCACATCGCGGGCATCCCTCTCGAGGAGACGCTCGCGATGGCCATACCGGTCCTCGGCGCCACATACGTCGCGCTGATGGCCAGCCTGCGCCAGCACCGGCGCCGGCGCCCGTGGAAGTCGAAGCGCGACTGACGCGTTAGCCTGGATCCACCGAAGGTCGTGGATGGCTCGGCGTTGGGAGTCGAGCCGGCGTGGGGAGGGGGCCGCGCCACAAGTCGGGGCGGGAGGGGCGGGGCGTGCGGCGCGCGCCCCACCCGCGGCGGCTACGGCTCCCGGCGTCGCGACGCCGCGAGATTCGGGGGATCCAGGCTTAACGACCACCGGCCTGCAGCGCAGGCCGGTGGTCGACGGCGATGTTGCTCCGCGGTGTTCTAGTCGCGGAACGTGGTCTGCGCGTCGAGCGAACCCTCGAGCTGACGCCCATCGGGCCCGGCGGGCAGCTCGATGGCTCCGGCGTGTGCGTACAGCGCGATCTCCTCGATGCGCTTGCCGCCGAAGTTGTCGCCGCTCCAGTTCAGCGACTGCGGTGACGTGCCGAGCATGCCTCCCGCGAGGTAGCGCGACTTGTCCTTGATCTTCGCGCATGTCTTGCGGACGGCGTTCTGGACGCCGCCGCTCGAGCTCGTGATGTAGCCGTGGCCGCCGCCGAAGCGGTCGAGATCCTGCCCGACGACCTTCACGTCTCCGGCGGGCATGCCCAGCTCGTCGCCGACGAGCGCCGAGAGGGCGGCCGACTGGCCGCCGTCGTCGCAGCTCAGGCTCAGCGTGCACTTCCCTGTCGGGTGCACCCTCAGGTAGACACAACGGTACGCACTAGCCATGTACAGCTCCCCTCATATGTGCCGATACCTGCACAGTTTTGCTCCTCTCCGAACGCTCGGGCGGCGACGTGGCACCGCCAATCAAGCGGGCGCCAGTATGACAGTTCCCGTGGCGCCGCGCCCGTCCCGATCGCGCCCGCGGGTGTCCTGCGTACGTCATATCCCCGAGTTCGATCCGGGGGAGGTGTTGCCCTTGAACGCGCCGTATCCGCTGGGCATCGCGACGTGCTGCTCGGTCGTGCCGGCCACGCCCCACGTGTCCTCCTCGGGCTCGTCGTCGAGCTTGGGGATCTTCCACGTCGCGAGCATCGGGTCGTAGTCGCGCTCCGCGGCGATCGCGTCGGCAACCTCCTCGAGCGACTTCAGCGTGTGACCGCTGACCAGCGCGTCGCAGTACGGCAGCGCCGCGACGAGGCCGCCCGCCTTGGGCGCGAAGTCCGCCGCCGCGACGCGGGGGTTGACCCACACGATCCGGTAGGCAAGGCGCGACAGGCGCTGCATCTCGCGGGCGACGAGGTCGGGATCGCCGCGCTCCCACCCGTCGGAGAGGATCACGACGACCGAGCCGCGCGCCATGCCGCGGCGGCCGTAGCGGTCGTTGAACTGCTTCAGCGCGTCGCCGATCCGCGTTCCGCTCGACCAGTCCGGCGCCGCCTCGGCGGCACGGCGGATCGCGCGCTGCGGGTTGCGGCCGGCCAGCTGCTTGGTCAGGCGCGTCAGGCGCGTGGCGAAGACGAAGGCCTCCGCGTAGGGGCCCGTCGCGCGAGCGGCGTGCATGAACTGCAGGTACGCGCGTGCGTAGGGCTCCATCGAGCCGGAGATGTCGCACAGCAGGACGAGCCGGCGCGGGTGCGAGCGCCGGCGCTTGCGGGCGAGCAGGATCGGGTCGCCGCCCGTGTGCAGGCTCTTGCGCAGCGTGGTGCGCATGTCCAGGTGCTCGCCGTGGCGCCCGCGACGCTTGCGGCGCGAGATGCGCTCGGGGGTGGCGAGCTGCAGGCGGACCATGAGCTTGTACAGGAGGGCGAGCTCCTCGGCGTTCAGCGCCTGGAAGTTCTTGTAGCTGAGCGCCTCCTCCTCGCTGGCCTCCTGCAGCGGGACGAGCTTCTCCTCCTCGGTGTCCTCCTCGTCCTCGTTCTCGCCCTCGCCGGCGTTCATCTGCATCGCATCCTGGCCGCCCTCGCGCTCCTGGATGTTCTCCTCGTCCATGTCGTCGGGCGTCTCGCTGTCGACCTGGTCGACGGACTCCTCCTCGACCTCGACGTCCATGTCGTCGGTGTTGCTCACCTTCTTGCGACCGCCGAAGACCTGGCCGAAGACCTTGTCGAACGCCGGTACCTGCTGAAAGCCGGTGACGAAGACCGCGCGCGTCGTGCAGTACAGGCGCCGCCGCGAGACCGGCTTGGTCAGCTTCAGCGCGCGCGTGTACTGCTCGGTCTGCGACGGCGTGACGGGTACGCCTGCCTCGTGCAGGCGCTGGCTGAACGCGCCCGCGAGTCCGGGCAGGTCGACGTCGAAGTCGACGACCTTGAACTCGGGAACCGGGTCCTTGCCGTTGGACGCCTTCGCCGCCCCGTTGGACTTACCGGCCACTACTACTTCTCCTCGACGAGCTGCTCCAGGCCGGCCGCGCGAACGACCTCCTGATCCTCGCTGTACTTCAGGACGGAGCCGAGCGTGCGGTCGGCCGAGGCGACGTCGAGGTGCTCGACGCCGAGCAGGTCCAGCGCCGAGACCCAGTCGATCGCCTCGGCGATTCCCGGCGGCTTCTGGATGTCGGACTCGCGCATGCGCGAGACGGCGTCGGCGACCTGGACGGCCAGCGCCGCGGACACGCCCTTGACGCGGCGGCGGACGATGTCGACCTCGCGCTGCGGGTCGGGATAGTCGATCCACTGGTATAGGCAGCGGCGCTTGACGGCGTCGTGCAGGTCGCGCGTGCGGTTGGACGTGAGGATGACGATCGGCGGATGCGTCGCCGTGATCGTGCCGATCTCGGGGATCGTCACGGTCGCCTCGGCGAGCAGCTCGAGCAAAAAGGCCTCGAAATCGTCGTCCGCGCGGTCGAGCTCATCGATCAGCAGGACGGCGGGCCGCGGGCCCTTGTGCTCCAGCGCCTCCAGCAGCGGGCGGCGGATCAGGTACTCGGGGCCGAACAGCCCCTCCTCGTCGAGATCCTCGCCCTTGGAGTCCGCGACCCGGATGCTCAGCAGCTGGCGCGGATAGTTCCACTCGTACAGCGCCTCGGAGGCGTCGATCCCCTCGTAGCACTGCAGGCGGATCAGCGGCGTCTCCAGAACCTGAGCGAGCGCCTTGGCGAGTTCGGTCTTGCCGACGCCCGCCTCGCCCTCCAGCAGCAGTGGCTGCGGCAGCCGCAGTGCCAGGTAGGCGGAGGTCGCCAGGCCCTCGTCGGCCAGGTAGTCGACCTCGCCCAGCATCTGTCCGAGCTTGTCCACGCTCGGGATGAGGCGGCGCATCTCGTCTTCAAGCTCTTCGCTTCGCTTCAGGCGGCTCATGCCGTCACCTCCGTGTAGCCGGCTGCAGCGAGCACGGCTTGGTAGTCCTCGGGCGTATCAACATCCAGCGGTACGTTGCCTGCGATTGGCACGTCTACGACATCCGCGGCGCGCTCGTCGAGCAACCGCCAGACGCCCTTGTCGCCGTGCAGGTCGGCGAGTTGGGGCAGGACACTTCGATGAAAGGCGATCGGATGGCCGCGGCCGTCGTCGTAGCGGCACACCGCGAGCGGTGCGTCGCCACGGGCCTCCAGCAGCGCCCGGACCGTCTCCGGCGTCACGCCGGGCTGATCTCCGAGCATCAGTACGAGAACCTCGCAGCGCGGGTTCACTGCGCTCAAGGCGGCGGCGATCGACGACGAGCAGCCCTCGCCGAACGCGTAGTTGACGACGACCTCCGCGCCGGTGAAGTCCACGCGCCCGCGGACCTCGTCGGCGGCGCCTCCGATCGGCACGATGAGCTGGTCGAAGCCGCACTCGCGCGCGGTGCTCAGCGTGTGCTCGAGCAGCGGGCGATCGCCGTAGGGCAGCAGCTGCTTGGGGCGACCCAGCCGCTTCGAGCCGCCGGCCCCCAGCACGAGCCCCGTGACGAACGTCTCAGCCTGCGGCGACGGCATCCATGTGCTCCTGCTGGTACTTCGTCTTGCATCCGTCGCAGCAGAAGTAGACCGTGTCGCCATCGTGCTCGACGTGCGGCGTGTCGTCCGTCGCCAGGACGGTCATACCGCAGATCGGGTCGACGGCCGTGGCGGGCGCGGCCTTCTTCGGCGCCGCGGGCTGGCCGGAGAGCGAGGCCGCGTACTCCGTCTTGCAGGCCTCGCGGCAGAACCAGCTCGTCTCGCCGTCGTGCTCGAGATGCGGCGTGTCCGGTGCCATCGTCACGGTCATGCCGCAGATCGGATCCACCGCGAAGGTCGGTTCGGCCTCCGCGCTCGGCGAGCGCAGCGGCGGCGCGTAGCTGT
The DNA here is from genome assembly GCA_038233375.1 of Solirubrobacterales bacterium. Taxonomy (GTDB): domain Bacteria; phylum Actinomycetota; class Thermoleophilia; order Solirubrobacterales; family Solirubrobacteraceae; genus CADCVQ01. The sequence continues at coordinate 5,817 of JBBSMC010000080.1, read as the reverse complement.
CGCCGTGGCGGGTCTCGATGAGCTGCGCGATGATCGACAGCGCGACCTCGGGCGGGGTCTTCGCCTTGATGTCCAGGCCCGCTGGGTAGTCGACGCGCGCGAGCTGCTCCTCGGGCATGCCGGCTTCGCGCAGCTCCTCGAGCAGCGCCTTGCCGCGCTTGGGGCTCGACACGAGCCCGACGTAGGGCAATTCGGCCTCGAGCCCGGCCCGCAGTGCCTCGAGCTCGCCCTTGCCGTGCGCGGCGATGACGATGCCCAGATCGCCCTCGCGCAGTTGCGCGGGGTTGTCGCCGACCGCCGCCATGTCCAGGTCGAACTGCGGCCCCAGTTGTTCGAGCGCCGCGGCGATCGGCTTTGCGCCCACGATGTTGACGCGGGGGGTAGGCAAGGTCGGCTCCAGGAAGATCTCGATTGCGCCGCCGGAAAGGCAGCTGTTGAGCACCGTGACGGCGCCGTCCTGCTGTGCGTTCTGGTGCGCCGCGACCTCTTCCTCCGTCGGAAGGATGCGCAGCAGCATCGGCTCACCGGACTTCATCGCGGTCCAGGCGAAGAGCCTGACGCTGTGTTCGGCGCAGATGCCGCCGACGAAGCCTTCGATGTTGCCATCACTGGTGATCAGCGCGACGTCGCCTGCGTGCGCGCTCGTCGGGCGCTGGGCGCGCACGACGGTCGCGGTCGCAAACGCCGCGCCCTGCGCGGCGAGCTCTTCAGCTCGCCGCGCCAGCGCGTCGTTTCTCACTGTACGGGCTGCGCGTTCCCGTTCATCGCGGCCCAGACACGTGCGGGGAAGCACGGGATGTCCATGTGCTTGATCCCCTTGGCGTGGTAGAGCGCGTCGACGACGGCGTTGGCGATGGCCGGCGGGGACCCCACGCAGGGGGACTCGCCGACGCCCTTGGCACCGATCGGATGGTGCGGACACGGCGTGACCGTCTCGCCGAGCTCGAAGCCGTGCTCCGGGCACTCGAGCGCCGTCGGCAGGAGGTAGTCCATGAAGGACGCGTTCAGGGCGTTGCCCTGGTCGTCGAAGGAGATGACCTCCATCAACGCCTGGCCGATGCCCTCGACGAGTCCGCCGTGAATCTGCCCCTCGACCACCATCGGGTTGATCCGCACGCCGCAGTCATCGACTGCGATGAAGCGACGCGTGTGGACATGGCCGGTGCCGGGATCGACGTCGACCACCGCGATGTACGCCCCGAAGGGGTACGTCAGGTTGGGCGGGTCGTACACGGCGTTGGCGTCCAGGCCGCCCTCGAGTCCCTCGGGGAGGTTCGTCGCGCTGTAGGCGTACTCCGCGATCGACTCGATCGTGGAGCCGCGCTCCGGATCGCCTCGCACGAACCAGCGGCCCTTCTCCCATGCCAGATCCTCGGCACGCGTCTCGAGCATGAGCGCCGCGAACTGGCGAGCCTTGTCGCGCACCTTGCGCGACACGACGGCGACGGCGCCGCCGGAGACCGGGGTCGAACGGCTGCCGTACGTGCCGAGGCCGTACGGGGTCTTGTCCGTGTCGCCATGGCGAACCATGATCTCGTTGGGCGAGATGCCGAGCTCCTCGGCAACGATCTGGGCGAACGTCGTCTCGTGTCCCTGCCCCTGCGTCTGGGCGGAGATCGACACGACGGCCTTGCCGGACGGATGGACGCGCAGCTCGGCGCCATCGTTCATGGCCAGGCCGAGGATGTCCATGTGACGACGCGGTCCGGCGCCGACGCCCTCGGTGAAGAAGGCGACGCCGATGCCCATCATCTCGCCCTTCTGCAGCTTCTCCTGCTGCTCACGGCGCAGACCCTCGTAGTCCGCCATCTCCATGGCGAGCTTCATGGCCTTGTGGTAGTCGCCCGAGTCGTAGACCCAGCCGGTTGCCGTCTCGTAGGGGAACTGATCGGCCCGGATGAAGCTGCGCATGCGCAGATCGACCGGATCGACTCGCATCTCCATCGCGAGCTGATCGACCATCCGCTCGACGAGGTAGACGGCCTCGGTGATGCGGAAGGAGCACCGGTAGGCGACGCCGCCCGGAGCCTTGTTCGTGTATACGGCCTTGACCTGGCAGTGCGCGCCCTGGAGGTCGTAGGACCCCGTGACGATGTGGAAGAACCCGGCCGGGAACTTCGTTGCCTGAGCGGTCGAGTCGAACGCGCCGTGGTCGGCGATCGCATCGACACGCAGGCCGGTGATCTTGCCGCCCTTGGAGCACATCTCGCTGTACATGAGGTAGTCGCGAGCGAACCCGGTCGAGGCGAGGTTCTCCGAGCGGTCCTCGATCCACTTGACCGGAGCGCCGGCGACGATCGAACCGGCGATCGCGCAGACGTAGCCCGGGTAGACCGGCACCTTGTTGCCGAAGCCGCCGCCGATGTCGTTGCACAGGATGCGAATGTTCTGCTCGGGCAGACCCGCCACCTGCGCGTACACCGTGCGGTGTGCGTGCGGCGCCTGGTTGCCGTTGTAGATGTTCAGCTGGCCCGTGTTCGGGTTCATGTCGGCGACCATGCCGCACGTCTCCATCGGGCACGGATGCGAACGAGGGTCGAAGATCGTCTGCTTGGCGACGACGTCGGCCTCGCCGAAGACGCGGTCACACGTGGCCTTGTCTCCGGCCTCCCACGTCGGACTCGCGAGGTTGTCGGCCTGACCGACCTTGTCGTCGCGAATCAGCGGTGCGTCGGGGTCGAGCGCCTTGCGGCAGTTGACGATCGCCGGCAGCACCTCGTAGTCGACCTCGATCAGCTGCAGCGCGTCCTGCGCCGAGTAGGCGTCGAGCGCGATGACGAATGCGACCTCCTGGAGGTGGAAGCGGACCTTGTCGCCTGCGAGCACGGCCTGCGTGTCGTAGGAGATGGTCGGCATCCAGGCCAGACCCAGCGTCTCGAGGTCCTTGGCGATGACCACGGCCGCGACCTTCGGGTGCGCGAGGCACGCCGACGTGTCGATCGAGTTGATGCGGGCGTGGGCGTAGGGCGAGCGCAGGATCGCGCCATGGAGCATGCCCGGAAGGCGGACGTCGTCCATGTAGTCGCCGAGGCCGCGGATGAAGCGCGCGTCTTCCTTGCGCTTCATGTGGCCGAAGCCGACGGGTGCGTCTGCGACCTTGCCGAACGTGTCGCCGGTCGCGTGTCCGAACCAGCCGGGATTACGTCCCGGAGTTGTCTCAGTCGTTGCCATTCGTTATGCCCTCGCTGTCCTAGCCGACTCCGGGTGCTCCTCGATGTAAGCAGCTGCCCAGCGGATCGCCTTGACGATGTTGTCGTATCCCGTGCAGCGGCACAGGTTGCCTGAGATGCCGTCGCGGATCTCGTGATCGGTCATCTGGGTGGGGTTAGGGTGCCTCTCGATGAGCCAGCGACCCGTGGACATCATGCCCGGGGTGCAGAAGCCGCACTGAAGTGCGTGCATCTCGTGAAAGCCCATCTGAATCGGGTCAAGCGTGCCGTCCGGCGCAGCCATGCCCTCGACCGTGACGATCTCGTAGCCCTCGGCCATCGCGGCCAGCATGGTGCACGACTTGACGGGATACGGAGGCTGGTCGCTGACCGGATCATCCATCAGTACGATGCAGATGCCGCAGTTGGATGTGTCGCAGCCCCAATGGGTGCCGTGCAGCTCCGCGTACTCGCGGATGTAGTGGACCAGCAGCAGACGCGGCTCGACGTCGTGCGAGTGCATCTGGCCGTTGATCGAGATGTTGACAATCATGGTTTCTCCTTCCTAACGGAGGGCCGTGGCCGCGGCGCGGCTGAGGGCGCGTGTGGTGAGGACGCCCGCAACGTGGCGCTTGTAGTCCGCCGGCCCGCGGCCGTCGCTGTTGGGCGAGCAGTCCGCAGCGGCCATCTGACCGCACTGAGCGAACAGATCCTCCGACGGGGCCTGCCCGACGAGGGCCTGCTCGGCACGCTCGATGTGCAGGGTCGTCGGTCCGACCGCGCTGCAGGCGACGCCGGCCCACGTGATCTTGCCGCCCTCGATCGCCAGCGCGGAGGACGCCGCGACGATCGCGAAGTCTCCTGCGCGACGTTCGACCTTCTCGTGCGCTCCGCCGAAGCCCTTGCGGATCGGGATGCGCACCTCGACGAGCATCTCCGTCGGCTGGATGCAGGTCATGTACGGGCCGATGTGGAACTCGTCCATCTCGACGACGCGCTCAGAACCACCGGTACCGCGCAGAACGGCCTGGCCCTTGAGGGCAACGATGACGCCCGAGAGATCCTCGGCCGGGTCGGACTGGCACAGCGAGCCGCCCATCGAGCCGCGGTTGCGGACGACCGGGTCGGCGAGGACCGCCTCGGCCTCGCGGAAGATGTCCGGGAACACGCGCGCAAGCAGATCGGACTCGAGCATGTTGACGTGGCGCGTGAGGGGGCCGATGGCGATGTGGTCGCCTTCCTCACGGATGTAGTTCAGGTCGCGCTCGAGCGGGTTGATGTCGATGACATGGCCCGGGTTGGCGAGGCGCAGCTTCATCATGGGGATGAGGCTGTACCCGCCCGCCAGGATGCGCGCGTTGCCGCCCAGCGCCTGAAGCTGCGCTAGGGCGTCGTCGACGCTCGTGGCCCGCGAGTACTCCACGGGCGCGGGGGTCTGCATTGCCAAGGTGTGACGCTCCTCTCCTCCGAAAGTGGTCCGGGGACGATCCTATGCACGGTACGATCGCACCGCAACCCATATGAAGCGATCGCTTAATTGACTCTTTCCCAGCTTCGTTCGTTTCTGATGGTCGCGCGTCTCGGCACCGTCAAGGCGGCGGCGCGGTCGCTGGGGGTCACCGAGCCGGCGGTATCTGGCGCGGTTGGAGCATTGCGCCGGGAGCTGGGCGATCCGCTGTACGTGCGCGCGGGCGGCGTCCTCGAGCTGACCCCCGGCGGACGGCGCCTGGCGAGCGCGGCCAGCAGCATCCTCGGCCTCGAGGAGGATGCCCGCCGCGCCATCGGCGCCGCCGACAGCGAGAAGGCGACGCTGCGCATCGCGGCGACGCCGCCGGTCGCCGAGTTCGCGGCGGGCCCGCTGCTCAGCGTCTTCAGCCGCCACCACCAGGACATCGAGGTCGACCTGACCGTCGCGCGCCGCGAGGACCTGGCGGCGCTGCTGGCCAACCGCACCGTCGACGTCACGCTCGGCCCGCCCGTGACCGACCGCGAGGACGTGCCGGCGATGGTCTCCGAGCCGTTCCTGCGCTACGCGCTGATCGTCGTCGCCGCCCCGGGCCACACGTTGGCGACGTCGAAGGGGCTGGCGCCGGCCGCCCTGGTCAGCACGCCCTGGCTGTTGGGCCCGTTCGAGAACGAGCGCTCCACGGATACGGGGGCATTCCTCGCACGCCAGTCGATCGCGCCGCGGCGCACCCGGGCCTATCCGAACTGCGCCGCGGCGCTGTCTCAGGTGGCGTCGGGCCGCGGCGTGTCGCTGGCGATTGCGCACACGGTGCGCGACGAGCTCGAGCGGGGCGTGCTCGTCGAGCTCGACGTGCGTGGGACGCCGATCTCCGGGCTGTGGTTCATCAGCACCCTGCGTGCCGATCTGCGCACGCCGTCAGCGGAGGAGCTGCGCCGCTTCGTGACGCTGCCCGAGGCGACGCGCGCCATGCTGACCCGCGGGGGCGGCGTCCCCGCGGAGCGCTTCGTTCACATGGGGACCCGGTGGAGCTAGCTGGTGGTCGTCTCCGTGAAATCAGGCTCAGCCTGGATCCACCGGAGATCGTGGATGGCTCGGCGTTGGGAGTCGAGGCGGCGGGGGGGGGGCGCGGCGCCCGCGGGGGGGGGGCGAGGGGCGGGGCGGGGGCGCGCCGGGGCAGGGCCCCCCCCGCGCGGCCGCGCG
>JBBSMC010000079.1:0-13207 GCA_038233375.1 Solirubrobacterales bacterium | reverse complement strand
GCGCCTGATCACCCGCCGTGCCTACGGCTTCCACAGCGCCAACGCCGCACTCTCCCTCATCCACCTCACCTGCGGCCCGATCATCCTCACACTCCCACACGAGAACCGGTGACTTCACCCAGATCACCCCCGGAGAGCCCGAAGATCGTGGATCGCGCGGCCGTTGGGAGCCGAGCCGGCGTCCAGACGCCGCGAGATTCGGTTGATCGAGGCTGGGGCGTGGGCGTCGACGAGCTACAACGCGAGCTGCTGATACGCCGTCGAAGCGAAGCTCAGGCGATGCAGCGGCGAGACGCCGAGGCGCTGGATCGCTTCGCGGTGCTCCGGGGTCGAGTAGCCGACATGCGCGGCGAACTCCCAGCCGGGGTGCAGCGCGTCGGCGCGGCGCATGTACCGATCGCGGGTGACCTTGGCGACGATCGACGCGGCGGCGATCGCGGCGGAGGTCGCGTCGCCCTCGACGATCGCGCGCTGCTCGTGGGGCAGCTTCCCGACCGCGAAGCCATCCGACAGGCAGATACAGCCGGGGCGCGCCACGCCGATCAGCGCGTCGCGCAGTGCCGCGAGGTTCGTCTTGTGCAGGCCGCGCGCGTCGATCGTGCGGGCGCAGCGCGAGACGACGCAGACCTTCGACGCGGTGCGCATGACGATCGGGAAGAGCTCCTCGCGCACCTCGTGCGTGTGCTGCTTGGAGTCGTTGAGGCGGCTGAGCGCGCGCAGCTCGCGCGTCGTCAGCGCCTCCATGTCGAACAGCACGCCCGCCGCGACGAGCGGGCCGGCCAGGCAGCCGCGGCCGGCCTCGTCGGCGCCCGCGACCCAGCGCACGCCCAGGCGGCGGTCGTGTGCGAACAGACGTCGGCCACTGGAGCGCCTGCGCGCGGCCACCTTGCGGCGGCGAGCGGTGGCGGCGGCGGTGGGCGCCGCCGACGGGGCGGCCGGTGGCGCGGTCGCGGTCGCGGTCGCCGGCGGCACCTCGCAAGCGGCTGTCGTCATCGCCTCCACGCTGGCGCCCATCATGAAGCAGTCATCGGGCGGAACCGCCGCCGGGCGCGTGAACGTGACGCTGCGCACGCGGCCGCCAGCTCCGGCCGGCGGCTGCTACAGAAGCCCGATCCGCTTCGGTGGCCAGTAGGTCGAAAAGGCGTTGCCGATGATCCAGTCGCGCGGCACCGGGCCCCAGAAGCGGCTGTCGTCCGAGGCGCCGCGATTGTCGCCCATCATGAAGTAGTGACCCTTGGGAACCGTGATCTGCCTGGGCAGGTTGCATCCTTCGCCGCCTCCGCAGGGCTCTGCGAACGGCTCGGACTGACGCTTGCCGTTGCGTACGACGTGCCCGTCCTCGATCCGCAGCCTGTCGCCGGGGCCGGCCACGATCCGCTTGATGAAGTTCACGTCGGCCTGGTCGCGTGTGGGGCGAGCGCAGGCTTGGCCGTCCTGGCGCGGCGCGCCGCACTCCTTGCCGTTCTCCGCGCCCGCCGGCGGGTGGAAGACGGTGACGTCGCCGATCGCCGGATCGCCGAAGTTGTTGCCGATCCGGTTGACGAGGACGCGCTGACCGATCTGCAGCGTCGGCACCATCGACTCTGACGGGATCCGATAGGGCTTGACGAGGAAGGCCTGGATTCCGAGCGCCAGACCCAGCGCCACCGCGACGATCAGAATGGTCTCGACGAACGAGTTACCTCGACCGCGGGACGGTTCTTCCTTCGTCACGTCTTCTCGCCGGAGGAGGCCTCCTCGGGCCCACTCGCGGCAGCGGCCCCGTCATCGGCGGGCGCGGCATCGGCAGCGACCGCCTCCGCGATCGCCTCGTCGCCATCGGCGTCGACGGCCTCCGGCTCGGCGGCAGCCTGCGCCTCGAGCTGGGCGGCGGGGTCGTACAGCAGACCGGCCTCGACGCGCTCCTCGGGACCGGTATAGCGGCGCTCGCGAACGCGGGCTCGCTTGCCGACGCGGTCGCGCAGGTAGTACAGCTTGGCCCGCCGCACGTCACCGCGGGCGGCGACCTCGATGCGCTCGATCTTCGGCGAGTGGACGGGGAACGTGCGCTCCACGCCGACGCCGAAGGACTGCTTGCGGACGGTGAACGTCTCGCGAGCGCCGTGGCCCTGGCGCTTGATCACGACGCCCTCGAAGACCTGGGTGCGCTTGCGCGTGCCCTCGATCACCTGGAAGTGGACGCGCAGACGGTCGCCGGCCTCAAAGCTGGGAACACGGCGCAGCTGAGCGCGCTCGAGACGTTCGATGACTGTGGACATAAGAGAAGTGCGCGAAGAGAAGCGAGAAACATGGGCGCGGACGAAGGGTTGGCCGCGCCGAGGGCAGGATGATAGCGACGCTCACCCGTCGCCGGTCGCGCCACGCTCGCGGGACTGCTGCAGTCGCCACGCGCGGATCTGCTCGTGGTGTCCGGAGAGCAGCACGTCGGGCACCCGCCAGCCGCGGTAGTCGGCCGGGCGCGTGTAGTGCGGGTACTCCGGCCGCCCCTCGAGCGCCATGGAGAAGGACTCCTCGCGGGCGGAGTCGCGGTGGCCCAGCGCGCCCGGCAGCTTGCGCATCACCGCGTCGCAGACGACCATCGCGGCGAGCTCGCCGCCGGCCAGCACGTACTCGCCGATCGACACCGCATCGGTGGCGAAGTGCTCGACGATGCGCTCGTCGAAGCCCTCGTAGCGCCCGCATAGCAACGTGACGTCGGACTCCTGGGCGAGCTCGTCGACGAGCTCGTCGTCGAGCAGCCGCCCCCCCGGGGTCAGCGCGATCACGCGCCGCTCGTGGCGCAGGTCGACGGGGTCGACGCCGTAGTGCGCGCGCAGCGCCGCGTCCATGACGTCGACGCGCAGCACCATCCCGGCGCCGCCCCCGAACGGAGTGTCGTCGACCTGCCCGCCGCTCAGCGGCGTGTGCTCGCGCAGGTCCAGCGTGCGCAGCTCGTGGCCGGAGGCGAGCGCGTTGGCGACGTGGCGCTGGCTGCCAAACCAGTCGAACCAGTCGGGGAAGAGCGTTACGACGTCGAGGCGCATCGGCTTCGGATCCTCGTCGCGCCCGGCCCGCGCCGCATCCCGCTCAGCTCTGCTCGACCCCGAGGAACTCGGGATCGACCACGATGCGGCGCTCGTCGAGGTCGATGCTGACCACGGCGTCGCCCACCATCGGCACGAGCAGGTCGCCGACCTCGAGCACCTCACAGGACGGCAGCGCGCGCATGTTGTCCACGACGCCGAGTTCGATGCCGTCGGTCGTCAGAACCGTGCAGCCCTCGAGATCCTCCGGCCAGTACTCGCCCTCGGGCAGCGCCGGCGCGTCGGCGCGCTCCACGAGCACGTCGGCCTCGCGCAGCGCCTCGATGCCCACACGGTCGTCGATCCCGCGCAGGCGCAGGATCGGGCGGTCCTCGGTGCCGGCGCGGCGGACGATCTCGTGGACGACGTCGCCGATCCGCACACTGCCTCCGAGCGTGAGCAGCACGCCGCGCGGACGCGTGACGTGAAAGGAACCGTCGAGACCGTGCGGACGCCCGACACGGCCGGCGTTCAGCAGCGACATCTGCGAAGCGCCATCCGTCTAGTCGACGATGTCGACGAACACGCGGCGGCCTTCCTTCACGGCCGCCGCCTTCAGCACGGTGCGCAGCGCGTTCGCAGTGCGACCGCCGCGGCCGATCACCTGCCCGTAGTCCTCCTCGCCGACCGACAACTCGAGGACGACGCTGCCGTCGTCCTCGTCGAAGGACTCGACGCGCACGGCCTCAGGGTCGTCGACCAGCGCCTTGGCGAGGTATTCGAGAAGCTCTTGCACAGGACGGGCGTCCGGCAGGGGGTGGGCGGGCGGGGACGGTGTCCGGGACTACTTGATGCCCTGGATGCGCAGGAGGTTGCGCACCTGGTCAGAGGGCTGCGCGCCGCGCTCGAGCCAGTGGCGCGCGCGGTCGTCGTCGACGCGAATCGTCGACGGCTCCGTCTGCGCGTTGTAGTGGCCGATCGTCTCGATGACGCGGCCGTCGCGCGGCGAGCGCGAATCGGCGACGACGATCCGCCAGATCGGGTCTTTGCGTCCACCGACGCGTGTGAGTCTGATTCGGACAGCCATTAGGCGAGACAGGCTAGCGACCCTGACGCATCATGGCCTGGAGGTCGGGCATCTTGCCCTTTCCGAGCTGCTTCATGAGCTTCTGCATCTGGCCGAACTGCTTGACGAGCTGGTTGACGTGCTGGACCGTCGTGCCCGACCCACGAGCGATCCGCAGACGCCGCGAACCCTTGATGAGATCGGGCCGCCGGCGCTCCAGCGGCGTCATCGACAGGATGATCGCCTCGATGCGATCGAGCTCGCGCTCGTCGACCTTGACGTTCTTCAACGCGGCGCCCTGGAACCCCGGGATCATGCCCAGCAGGGACTGCAGCGGGCCCATCTTGCGCATCATCTTCAGCTGCGAGAGGAAGTCCTCGAACGTGAACTCGTTGCGGCGCAGCTTGCGCTCGAGCTCCTTCGCCTCGTCCTCGTCGATCTGCGCCTCGGCCTTCTCGATGAACGACAGCACGTCGCCCATGCCGAGGATCCGCTGCGCCATGCGGTCGGGGTGAAAGCGCTCGAACTGGTCGAGGTGCTCGCCCGTCGACGCGAAGAGGATCGGCTTGCCGGTGACGGCCTTGACCGAGAGCGCGGCGCCACCGCGGGCGTCGCCGTCGAGCTTGGACATCAGCACGCCGTCGAACGCGACGGCGCCGGCGAACTGCTCGGCGACGTTGACCGCGTCCTGGCCGGTCATCGCGTCGACGACGAGCAGGACGGTCGTCGGCTTGACCGCCTTGCGGATCTTCACGAGCTCCTCCATGAGCTTCTCGTCGACGTGCAGCCGGCCCGCGGTGTCGACGATCAGGACGTCCTTGCCGTCGCGCTTGGCCTGGTCCAGCGCCCAGCGCGCGATGTCGACGGGGTCCTTGTCGGTGCCCTGCTCGTAGACCGTCGCGCCGACCTGGCCGCCGACCTTGACGAGCTGGTCGACCGCCGCCGGGCGGTAGACGTCACACGCCGCCAGAGCGACCGACGAGTCGTGCTCCTTCATCAGGTAGCGGGCGAGCTTCGCCGTCGCGGTCGTCTTGCCCGAGCCCTGCAGGCCGGCCATGAGGATCACCGTCGGCGGGCGCGGCGCGAACGCCACGGAGGCCGAGGCGCCGCCCATCAGCGCCGTGAGCTCTTCGTCGACGATCTTGACGACCTGCTGGCCGGGGTTGAGCTTGCCCAGCACGTCGGCGCCGAGGCAGCGCTCCTTGACCGTCGTCGTGAACGACTTGACGACCTTGAAGTTCACGTCGGCCTCGAGCAGCGCGAGGCGGATCTCGCGCATCGCGGCGTTGACGTCGGCCTCGGTCAGCGTGCCGCGCGCACGAACGTCGGCGAGGGTCGCCTGGAGCTTCTCGGAGAGCGTGTCGAACACGGGCGAAGCAGTCTAGGCGGGCACGGGCGCCGCCCCCGGCACCACGCGCGTCACGGTTCGCACGGCGGCTCTCTTTGACCGATGGTCAGTCCGGGTGGTCCGTTCTCGTGGGAGCGCAGATGTCGGCGCTGAACTGATCAGGCGTGCCGCACGAGCGTCACGCCGTCTCGCACCGACAGCATCACGCTGACGATCCGCTCGTCGGCCGCGACGTGGTCGTTGAACGCCCGCAGTGCACGCGTCGACTCCGTGTCGTCGTCGCTCGGCGCCTCCGCGACGCGGCCACTCCACAGCACGTTGTCGATCACGATCAGCCCCCGTGCGGAGAGCTTGGGCAGGACCGCCTCGTAGTAGTCGTGGTAGCCGGCCTTGTCGGCGTCGATGAAGACGAGGTCGAACGGGCCGTCGAGCGCGGCGATCGTCTCGAGGGCCGGGCCCTGGCGAACGGAGATGCGCTCCGCGTAGCCGGCGTCGGCGATGTGGGCTTCGGCGAACGCCACGCGCTCGGGATCGAGCTCGCAGGTGACGATCCGCCCGCCGTCGGGCAGCGCCTGCGCCATCGACAGGGCGCTGTAGCCCGAGTAGGTCCCGATCTCCAGCACCAACCGGGGCATCGAGAGGAAGACGAGGAACTCGAGGAACCGTCCCTCGATCTCGCCGGTGAGCATCTGCGGCGACTCCAGCGTCTCCCGCGTCTCCTCGGCGAGCGCCTGCAGAAACGGCGCGGGCGCGGTCGTGTGGGCGGCCGCGTACGCCTCGACCGCCTCGGCGACGATCAAGCTCACAGAACCGGCGGCGGGGGCGGCGCAGGCGGCGGCTTGACCGCGCCGGCGATCGCTCCGCCGATGTTGCCCAGGGCCTGCGAGAACTCGCTCGGGATGACGAAGATCTTGTTGGCGTCGCCCTGCGCGAGCTTGGGCAGCATCTGCAGGTACTGGTAGGAGAGCAGCCCCTGGTCGGGATCGCCGGCGTGGATCGCGGCGAAGACCGTGTCGATCGCCTTCGCCTCGCCCTCGGCACGCAGGATCGCCGACGTCCGCTGCCCCTCCGCGCGCAACACCGACGCCTGCTTCTCGCCCTCGGCGTTGAGGATCTGCGACTGCTTGGAGCCCTCGGCCGTGAGGATCGCGGCGCGGCGGTCGCGCTCGGCGCGCATCTGCTTCTCCATCGCCTCCTGGATCGAGGCGGGCGGATCGATCGCCTTGACCTCGACGCGGTTGACGCGGATGCCCCACCGTCCGGTCGCCTCGTCGAGCACCGTGCGAAGCTGGGAGTTGATCGTGTCGCGGCTCGTCAGCGCCTCCTCGAGCGTCATCCCACCGATGACGTTTCGCAGCGTCGTCACCGTGAGCTGCTCGATCGCCTGCAGCGGGTTGGCGACCTCGTAGGAGACCGACTTCGCGTCGGTGATCGTGAAGTACAGGACGCTGTCGATCTGGATGCCGACGTTGTCACCGGTGATCACGCCGGCGGGCTTGAAGGTCACGACCTGCTCGCGCAGGTCGATCATGTTGCCGACGCGGTCGACGAACGGCACGACGACCGCCAGGCCCGGCGTCAGGGTGCGCTGGTAGCGGCCCAGGCGCTCGACGACGCCGGCCCGTGCCTGCGGGATGATGCGCACGGTCTTCGCGGCGAGCACCAGCGCGAACACGGCGATGATGACCAGCAGGATCAGTCCGGCTTCCATGGCCCCTACCTCCTCGTGGTTCTCAGGCTTCGCTGACGAGCGCAGTCGCGCCCTGAATCTCGACGACGTGCACGTGGCTGCCGCTCTCGATGACCTCGTCGGGAACGTACGGGCGCGCGGTCCAGACCTCGCCTTCGAGCTTCACGCTGCCGTGGTCGGCGTCGACGGTCTCCGTGACGAGCGCGGTCTTGCCTACGAGCGCGGCGGTGCCGGTGCGCAGCCGCGCCGGCGTGCGCAGGTGGCGGCGCGCGAGCGGGCGCACGAAGCCCAACGCGAGCCCCGAGCTGGCGAGGAAGACGATGATCGCCACGGCCGCGTTCGCGCCCGCCAGGTCGGCGCCCGCGCCGAACAGTGCGCCGATCGCGAACGGGGCGAGGAAGAAGCTCAGCGATATGACCTCGCCGGCGGCGAAGACGATCGCGAGCAGAACCCAGAACATCCATGCGTCCATGTCCATGGAATATAGCCCCGGGCCGCGCCGCGTCTGGATGCTTCAGGTCAACAGCGCGCGCGCGTAGTCGTCGGCGTCGAACGGGCGCAGGTCCTCGAGCGCCTCGCCGATGCCGATGAGCTTGACGGGGATGCCCAGCTCGCCGGCGATCGCCAGGGCGATGCCGCCCTTGGCGGTGCCGTCGAGCTTGGTCAGCACGATGCCGTCGACCGGCACCGCCTCGGAGAACAGCTTGGCCTGGCGCAACCCGTTCTGGCCGGTCGTGGCGTCGACCGTGAGCAGCGTCTCGTGCGGCGCGTCCTCGATCTGCTTGGAGATCACGCGGCGCACCTTGGTCAGCTCGGCCATGAGGTTGTCCTGCGTGTGCAGGCGCCCGGCCGTGTCGATGATCACGACGTCGGCGCCGCGCTCGCGGCCCTGCTTGATGGCGTCGTAGGCGACCGAGCCGGGATCAGAGCCCTCGGGGCCCGAGACGATCTCGCAGCCGGCGCGCTGCGCCCAGCCCTCGAGCTGCGCCACGGCGGCGGCGCGGAACGTGTCGGCGGCGCCGAGCACGACCTTCAGCCCCAGCTCGCGCTGCAGGTGCCAGGCGAGCTTGCCGATCGTCGTCGTCTTGCCGGTGCCGTTGACGCCGACGGCCATGATCACGGTCGGCGAGTGGCGCAGGTCGATGCGGTCCTCGCCCGTGCGGGCGATCTCGGCAAGCATCTCCGACAGGCGACGGCTCAAGGCCTCGCCTCCGGTGATCTCTCCGCCGGAGGCCTGCGCCTCGAGCTCGCCGACGACGCGGGCCGTGGTCGTCGCGCCGACGTCGGCCATGATCAGCGCCTCCTCGAGGCGCTCCCAGGTCTCCTCGTCGACGTCGCCCTCCAACAGCGTCGCCTGGATCTCGGCGCCGAGCGCCTCGCGCGTCTTGGACAGGTTCGAGCGCAGCTTCTTGAAGAAGCCGCGCTTGCGGGCGGGCTCGTCCTCGGCCGCCGCCGCTGCGGCGGCCGGCCGGACGCCGTCGGTGATGAACAGATCTGACCAGTCGCGTGCCATGGGCGATGGGCGACGATAGCGGCATGGCCCTCGGGGCCGAAGGTGCTGTCTGGGCAGCGGCGGCGCGCGCTACGCGACGAGCCGCACGGGCGGCGTCGCCTCGTCGGCGCGCGCGATGGCGAGCGTGAGAAACGCCTTCGCGCGGGTGGCTGGCGCCGGCGGGCACGCCAGACGAGCGCGACCGGCCAGGTGAACGGCTCTAGAGTTCTTACCCCGCGCTCGCGCCCGCCCCGGGCAGGACGGCGGCCTCGCCCTCCTCGCGCGGCAGGCGCCGCGAGATCACCTTCGAGACGCCGTCGTCGCCCATCGAGACGCCGTAGAGCGTGTCGGCGGCCTCCATCGTGCGCTTCTGGTGGGTGACGACGATGAACTGGGCGCGATCGGCGTAGCGGCGCAGAAGCTCCAGGAAGCGGGTGATGTTCGGGTCGTCGAGCGCAGCCTCGACCTCGTCGAGGATGTAGAACGGGCATGGCTTGGCGAGGAAGACCGCGAAGAGGAAGCCGATCGCCGTCATCGACTTCTCGCCGCCCGACAGCAGCATCAGGCGCTTCATCGACTTGCCGGCCGGCGTGATCTCGATCTCGACGCCGAGCAGCTCCTCCTCGACGCCGGCGGCGTCCTCCAGCTCGGCGGCGGCGTCCGCGGCGCCGTCGGCGTCCGCGCCCGCCGGCGGCTGGCCGGCGAAGCCGGTGATGCCCTGGTCCTCCTTGACGAGCCGCAGCCGGCCGCGGCCGCCGGGGAACAGGTGCCCGGCGAGCTCCTCGAAGTTGCGCGCGGCCGCCTCGAAGGTCTCCTCGAAGGTCTCGTGGATCTGGCGGTCGGTGTCGCGGATGAGCAGGCGCAGCTCGCGCAGGGCCGTCTCGAGGTCGCTGCGCTGGCGCTCGAGCTCGGTCACGTGGGCCAGCGCCTCGTCGTACTCGGCCTTGGCCAGCGGGTTGACCGGCCCGAGCTGCTCGCGCCGGCGCCCGAGGCGCTCGATGCGGTCGCGCAGCGCCTGCGCCTCCTCGTCGGCCAGCGGCTCGCTCGCCGCCTGGGCCGGCAGCCCGAGCCGCCCGGCGAGCAGGACGAGCTCGTGATCGGCGTCGGCGCTGTGGTCGCGCGCCTGCTGGGCGCGCACCTCGGCGCTCGTGACGGCGTCGCCGCGCTCGCGCAGCCGCGCCTGGATCTGCGCCTCCTCCGAGGCACAGCCGCGCAGCTGGGCGGCGAGCTCGTCGCCTTCGGCGCGGCCCGCACGAAGCTCGGTCTCCAGCACCGCCACGTGAGCGCCGACCGCGGCCGAGACCTGCACGAGGGCGGCGACCAGCCGCTGGGCCTGCGGCGCGAGCGCGCGGTCGGCGGCGATCCGGCCGCGCAGGCGCTCGATGCGGGCGGTGCGCTCGGCGCGCTCGCGCTCGGCGCGCTCGGTGGCGCGGCGCTCGGCGGCGAGCTCGCCCTCGATCTGCGCGCGGCGCATCGCCGACGCGCCCTCCTGCGGCGCGGCTCGGCGCTGCTCGATCAGCCAGGCGGCGCGGCGCGCCTCCTCGCTGGCGCCGGCCAGCGCCTGCGACGCCTCGCGCAGCGCGCGGTCGGCGGCCTCGCGCGCGGTGTCGGCCGCCGCGACCGCGACCTCGGCCGGCTCGCAGGCGAGCCTGGCGGCGTGCTCGACTGCGACGGCCGCCTCGCTGGCGGCGATGAGCTCCTCGCGACGGTTGCGCTCGGCGAGGACACGCTCCTCGCCGCCCTCCGGCGCCCGGCGCATCTCGCGGTGGCGGCCGTGCCAGACGCGGCCGTCACGCGTGACCGCGATGCCGGTGAAGCCCGGCGGCAGCTGCTCGATCGCCTCGACCACCCAGGTGTTCGACAGCAGTCGCTGCGCTGTGGCGAGGATGCGCGCCTCGCCGGAGACGAACTGGGCGAGGTGGCGCGCGCCCGGCGCGGGCGGGTTCAGCGCGGGCGCCGGCCCCGGGGCGACGGAGTCGATGATCAGCACGCGGCCGCCGTCGGCGCCGGCCGCGTCGAGCAGCGCGCTGCCGTCGCGCACGCGCTCGGCGAGCGACGAGCGCAGCAGCCCGCCGAACGCGGCCGCCACGGCGCGCTCGTAGCCGGGCGTGACCTCGAGCTCTTCGGCGAGGGTGCGCACGCCGGCGCCGCCACCGCGCGTCGCGGCGGCCGAGCGGGTGCGCAGGACCTGGTTGCAGGCGGCGAGCTCGGCGCCGACGCGGGCGGACTCGCGGCGTGCCGCCTCCAGCGCGCGGTCGCCCTCGCGGCGGCGGGCACGCGCGGCCTCGGCTCCGGCGGCGGCGGACGCCAGCAGCGCGCGGGCGGCGTCGACGGCGTCCTGTCCCTCGGCCGCGGCGACAAGGGCGGCCAGGCGCTCCTCTTCGAGGGCCGCGACCTCCTGCTCGAGCTGGGTCGCGTGGTCGGCGACGAGCTGCGCGAGCTCGGCCTCCAGCGCCTCGACGCGCTGCGCGCCGACCTGCGCGCCGGCGGCCTCGCCCTCGGCCTCGGCGAGCGCCGCCAGCGCGGTCAGCTCGTGCGCGCCGCGCTCGGCGCGCTCGGTCAGGTCCTCGGCGGTCGCGCGTACGCGCTCCAGGCGCAGCTCGACGCGCTCGCCGGCCGAGCGCGCGCGGTACAGCGCTTCGGCGAACGCCTCGCGCTGCTCGCTGCGCCGGGCCATCGCCTGCTCGGCCTCGCGGCGGCGCGCGGCAACGGCCTCCAGCGCGGTCTGCGCCTGCTCGCGCGCGGCGCGCGCGGCCGTCGCGACGCCCTCGGCGGCGGCCAGCTCGGCCCTGCGGGCGCGCGCGACGTCGCGTACGAGCTCCCAGCGCGCCTCGAGCGTCTGGCGCTCCAGGCGCTCGTGCAGCTCGGCCGCCTCGGCCTGGCGCTTGAGCGGGCGCAGCCGCGAGCGCGCCTCGCGCTCGACGTCGAGCGCGCGGTCGAGGTTGTCCTGCGTGCGCTCGAGCTTGAGCTGCGCGCGCCGGCGGCGCTTACGGTGCTTGCCGAGGCCCGCGGCCTCCTCGATGAGCAGGCGGCGGTCACGCGGCTTGGAGGTGACGATCGACTCGACGCGACCCTGCGAGACGACGGAGTGCATCTCCTTGCCCAGGCCGGTGTCCGAGAGGAGCTCGAACACGTCGACGAGGCGGCACTTCGCGCCGTTGAGGCGGTACTCGCCCTCGCCGGAGCGATCGAGGCGGCGCAGGATCGAGATCTCGCCGAGCGGCACGTCGACGGCGCCGTCGCCGTTGTCGATGACGATCTCGACCTCGGCGCAACTGCGCGCCTTGACGCCGCGGCCGCCGCCGAAGATGACGTCGCGCATCGACTGGCCGCGGACGGCGAGCGGCGACTGCTCGCCCATCGCCCACAGCACGGCGTCGGTGATGTTCGACTTGCCCGAGCCGTTGGGGCCGACGACGACGGAGACGCCGGGCGCGAAGTCGAGCTTCGTGCGGTCCGGAAAGGACTTGAAGCCCTTGAGCGTGATCGAGCGCAGGTGCACTACGCGTGCGTCCCGTCCAGCGCCTCGACGAGCACCGTGGCGTCCTTGGGATGCAGCGCCTCCAGCGCGATCCGCGCGGCCTCCTGCTCGGCGTGCTTCTTCGAGCGCCCCGACCCGCGCCCGACCTCCTCGCCGGCGACGGACGCGACGACCTCGAAGCTGCGGTCGTGCGGAGGTCCGGCCTCACTCTCGACGGTGTAGTCGACGGTGGCCGCGCGGCGCGCCAGGCGCTCCTGCAGCGCCGACTTGAAGTCGACCGGGTGCGACAGCGCGTTGGTGATCTCCGGCTGGAAGGCCTCGACGACCGCCGCGGCGGTGCGTTCGTAGCCGTTGTGCAGATAACAGGCGCCGATCACGGCCTCGATCACAGACGCCAGCACGCGCTCGATCTCGACGAGCGACTCGGCGCTCTGGCCGATCCCCGCGGGCGCGGACGAGCGCAGCTTGTCGGGCACCCCGAGGCGCTCGGCGACGGCGCGGCACGACACGCCGGAGACGCTCTGGGCGCGGATCTTCGTCAGCCGGCCGGCGCCGAAGCGCTCGGCCTCCAGGCGCGGGTACAGATGCGAGGTGACCGCGAGGCTCAGCACGGAGTCACCGAGGAACGCCAGGCGCGAGTAGGAGTCGCTGCGGCGCTCGGTCCAGGAGGCGTGCGTGAAGACCTGCCGGTACAGATGCTCGGGCAGCTCCTGCAGGAGTTCGTCGAGAAGGTTCAGGACTCAGATGGCTCGTGGACGACGGCGTGCTCCAAGACGAAGTCAACCGCTTGCCCGACGGTAACGATCCTCGCGGCCTGCTCGTCGGTCATCTTCACGCCGTAGGAGTCCTCGAGCTCCTGCACAAGCGTGTAGAGGTCCAGCGAATCGGCCTCCAGATCGACGCGGAAGTTCGTGTTGTCGTCGATCCGCTCGGGATCGATCTCGAGCTCGTCGACGAGGTGCGCCTGGACCAGTGCGAAGACTTCTTCTCGTGTCATTGAGCGGAAACCGTAGAGCTGCTCTCGGACATCGCCGCGCCCGGCTTGCGCAGCGCCCCCGCGTGCTCGAGCGCGTCGTGCGTGCGCCCCGTGATGTCGCCGGTGACGCCGCGCGCGGCGAGCAGGATCGC
>JBBSMC010000078.1:0-13388 GCA_038233375.1 Solirubrobacterales bacterium | reverse complement strand
GCGCGCAGCTCGCGCAGGCGCGGGTCGCGCGCCTTGCGCAGATCGCCGTCGGTGGTCGACCAGACGACCTTGGAGTCGCGGCGCTTCGCCATATCGGGGACGCTAGCGGAGGGTCGCGCGCCGACAGGATCTATCGTGCAGTCATGGCGAAATCGACGTCCAAGCTCTCCATCCGCAAGGCCGGGCGCCGCGTGATGCACCGCCGTTACGAGATCGCGGCGGAGGCCGGCGACGCCGACGCGATGCTCCTCATCGCGACCGTCCGCGCACCCGAGGATCCCGAAGCGGCGCGCGTGTGGTTTCGCCGCGCGGCGGAGGGTGGCAACGCGCACGCGATGTACATCGTCGCGCTGTACCTCGAGGCCGGCGACCGGGAGTCCTCGCAGATGTGGCTCGAGCGCGCCGCCAAGGCCGGCCACAACGACGCGCTGATCAAGCTCGGCGTCCTCGCGCAGGAGGACGGCGACCTCACAGCGGCGCGTCAGCTCTACGAGCAGGCGGCCGACGCCGGCAGCACCGTCGCGATGTTCAACCTCGGGCTCCTGCAGGAGAAGACCGATCCGACGGTCGCGCGCGGGTGGTACGAGAAGGCGGCCGACGGCGGCGACGCCGATGCGATGTTCAACCTCGGCCGGATGCTCGAGAGGGACGACCCCGACGCCGCCCGCGCATTGTGGGAGCGAGCCTCGGCGGCCGGCCAGCCAGAGGCGCAGGAGCGGATGTAGGCACAACTGGCGAGCGCCCGTCCTGGTGTCTGGTCGGGCATGAGCCGCAGCTTTGAGGGGGCCGGGGTTCGCGAGGGCAATCGCGGCGTGCGGCGTGCGGCGTTGTGGACAGTGGCGTGAGTGTCGACGCAGCAGGTGCGGATATCGCACTTTGCGCGTCAGGACGCGCTGGCGACGCGGGGTTGTGACGCGCCGGGTGCGGATATCGCACCTTGCGCGTCGGCGACCCTCGGTCAGCCGCCGCGAAACGCGTCCTCGGCGCCAGTCGGCAGTGATGGTCCGATCGAGCTTGGCGTCGAGCGGCAGCGGACCTCGCGGGTCGGTGGCCCAGGCGCTACCGCCGCCAGATCGTCCGCGCTTCGCACCGTGTGCGCCGCCACGCCGGCACGCCGGCGCCGCGCGCGATCGCGGCGATGTCGGCGCGGCCAGCCGGTGAACGCGCCGCAGTCCAACGCGACGGCGCGGTCCTCCGGCAGCGGCTCGTTCAGCGCGATCGCGAGCGTGCGCGGGTCGATCGTGTCGGGCGGCGGCGCGTCGTCATACGGCTCCGTCGGCGGCACCGGCAGCCCGGTGCGGGCGCTCGCCCTGGTTCCCGCGTGACCTGACCGCGCCCGGCGAACTCGGCCCATCCTCGCGCCCGGGCTGCTGAACCCAGCGGCCTCAACGCGCGACAAGCCGGCCGACGTCGTGCACCTCTACGCCGAGGCGCGCGCCTACGCCGACGCTATGCCGCCTGCAGCAGAACCGGCGTCGCCGTCGCCTCCGCCACGGACGCCGCCGTGATCTGCACGAGGTGACAGAGCTCCTCCTCGCTGATCGCCAGCGGCGGCATGAGCACGACGACATCACCCAGCGGCCGGACGATCGCGCCGCGCCGGCGCGCCGCGCGCGTCACCTGATGGCCCGTCCGCGCCTCGAAGGGGAATCCTTCGAGCTCGATGCCGCACATGAACCCGCGCCGGCGGACTTCGCCAACCGAGCGCAACGGCGCGACGAACCGATCGAGCAGATCGGCGAAGAGCTCGATCTTCGGCGCGAGCGCCGCCAGCGTCCGCTCGGTCTCGAACACGTCGAGCGTCGCCAACGCCGCCGCGCAGGCAAGCGGGTTCGCCGTGTACGTGTGGCCGTGGAAGAAGGTCTTCAGCTCCTCGTGCTCGCCGAGGAACGCGTCGTAGACCGGCTCTGACGTGAGCGTCGCGGCGAGCGGCATGTAGCCGCCGGTCAGCCCCTTCGCCACGCACATCAGATCCGGCGCGACGCCCTCCTGCTCGCAGGCGAACATCGTGCCGGTGCGCCCGAACCCGGTCGCGACCTCGTCGCAGATGAGCAGCACGTCGTGCTCGTCGCACAGCGCGCGCACCGCGGCGAGGTAGCCGTCGGGATGCGTGAGGATGCCGGCCGCGCCCTGCACCAGCGGCTCGACGATGACCGCCGCGACCTGACCTGAGTGCTCCTGCAGCAGCGCCGCCATGTGCGCGGCGTCGCCAGGCTCGGCCTGCCATGTGTCGAACAGCAGCGGTCCGAAGCACGCGTGAAAGAGGTCGATCCCGCCGACGGAGACCGAGCCGATCGTGTCGCCGTGGTAGGCGTCGCGCAGGCAGATGAAGCCGTTGCGCCGCGGCTCGCCGCGGTGGCGCCAGTACTGGAAGGCCATCTTCAGGGCGACCTCGGTGGCCGTCGAGCCGTTGTCGGAGTAGAAGACGCGGCTGAGCCCGGGCGGCGCGATGTCGACGAGCCGCTGCGCGAGCTCGATCGCCCCCGGGTGCGTGAGGCCGAGCATCGTCGTGTGCGCGACGCGCTCGAGCTGCGCCCGCACGGCGCGGTCGATCTGCGGATGAGCGTGCCCGTGGACGTTGCACCACAGCGACGAGACGCCGTCGATGTAGGCGTTGCCGTCCGTGTCATAGAGCGTGCACCCCGCCGCGCGCTCGATGATCAGCGGCTCCTCCTCGCACCAGCCCTGCTGCTGCGTGAACGGATGCCAGAGCACCCGCTTGTCCATGTCTGCGAGCTCCCGCGTGGTCATGTGATGACCCTAAGCGGGGGTGCGGACGAAACCGGGCGGAGGGCTTGGAGGCAAACACAGCGCGGGGCGTGGCGAATCCGTGTCGCTCCGCGTGCACGATTCGCCACACCCCCACTGACCCGCCGGAGCTCCTCCGGCGAATACGCTCGCACGCGCATGCGCCGCCTTCCCGAACCACCGCTGGCCCTGATCGTCTTCGTCGTCGGCACGAGCATCCTCGGCGCCGAGATCGCCGCCGCGCGCCTGCTCGCGCCGTACTTCGGCGCCTCCACCATCGTCTGGGCCAACACGATCGGCATCGTGCTCGTGGCCCTCTCGATCGGCTACTGGTACGGCGGCCGCCTCGCCGATCGCAACCCGACGCGCGAAGGCATGTACCGGATCGTGCTGCTCTCCGGCCTGCTGCTGGCGGCGGTGCCGTTCGTCGCCGACCCCTTCCTCGGGGTGGCCGTCGACGCGCTGGACTCGATCTCCGCCGGCGCGTTCGTCGGGTCGCTGCTCGGCGTCACGGTGCTCGTGGCGACGCCCGTCCTCGTCTCCGGCGCCGTCGCGCCCTACGCGCTGCGCCTCGCGGTCGGCGACGTCGCCGAGGCCGGCACGGTCTCCGGGCGCCTGTACGCGATCTCCACCGTCGGCTCGCTGCTGGGCACGTTCACCTCGGCGCTGCTCTTCATCCCGCTGATCGGCACGCGGCGCACGTTCATCCTCTTCGGCCTGCTGCTCGTGATGCTCGCCGTCTGGGGGCTGGCGCGCAGCCGCCTGCTCGCGGTGCCCGCCGTGATGGCGTTCCTGCTCATCATCCCGCTCGGCACGGTGAAGGGCGAGACCGAGGCCGGCGCCCGGGTGATCCACGAGGCCGACACCGAGTATCAGTACGCGCGCGTCGTCGAGCGCCTCGACGGCACCCGGGTGCTGGAGCTCAACGAAGGGCAGGCGGTGCACTCGCTGCGCCGGCCGAACTCGTACCTGACCGACAACGTCTGGGACGAGTACATGATCTTGCCGTTCGCGGCGCAGGACCGCCCGCCGCAGCAGATCGCGATCCTCGGCAACGCCGCCGGCACCACCGCGCGCGCCTACGGCCACTACTTCCCGAACACGAAGATCGACGGCGTCGAGATCGACGGCGAGCTGACCGAGATCGGGCGGCGCTACTTCGACATGCGCTCGCCCGGCCTGACGACCCACACCGCCGACGCGCGGCCGTTCCTGCGCCGCACGAAGAAGCGCTACGACGCGATCTTCGTCGACGCCTACCGCCAGCCGTACATCCCGTTCTACCTCACCACCCGCGAGTTCTTCGAGCTCGCGCGCGACCGGCTGCGGCCGGGCGGGGTCGTGGTCGTCAACGCCGGCCACCCCGAGGGATCCGATGATCTCGAGAAGGTGCTGAGCGCCACGATGGCGAGCGTCTTCCCGACGGTCCTGCGCGATCCCTCTCAAGCGGTCAACACGCTGCTGCTCGGCACCGCCGGCAGCGGCTCGGCGCAACGCCTGCGCGACAACGCCGCCTCGCTGCCGCCGGACCTGCGGCCGCTCGCGCTCGAGGCCGCCGACCGCGTCGCCCCGCGCCTGCGCGGGGGCCGCGTCTACACCGACGACGTCGCGCCCGTCGAGTGGCTGATCGACTCGTCGATCGTCAAGTTCGCCTCCGGCGACGGGTGATCGCCCGCGGCTGCGGGTACACCCCGCGCCGCATGCCAGAACACGACGAAGAGCTGCATTTCGGCGAAGGCGAGCCGTTCACGATCGGCCTCGAGGAGGAGCTGTTCCTCGTCGATCCAGGCGACGGGCGGCTCCTCAACACCGGCGCCGAGCTGATCGAGCAGCTCGGCGAGCTGCCTCGTGGCGACATCAAGAACGAGCTGCACCAGAGCCAGATCGAGCTCATCACCGGTGTCTGCGCGACCGCGCAACAGGCCGTCGACGAGCTCTGCGAGCTGCGCCGTGCCGTGCTCGCCACCGGTGCCGGGATCGTCGCCTGCGGCACGCACCCGACCGCCGTCGAGGGCGACTCGCAGTTCACCGATAGGCGCCGCTACGAGCGCATCCACGAGCTGCTCGGCGACGCGGGCGCGACGCCGGTCTGCGCGCTGCACATCCACGTCGGCATGCCCGACGCCGACACCGCCATCCGCGTCTTCAACGGCCTGCGGCGCCACCTGCCGCTGCTCGAGGCGCTCGGCGCCAACTCGCCCTACCGCCACGGCCGCGACACCGGCCTGGCCTCCGCCCGCGGCCTGACGCTGCGCTCCTGGCCGCGCGCCGGCGTCCCGCGCGCTATGGCGGACATCGACGACTTCCTGGTCTCGACGGCACGCCTGTCGCAGGTCGCCGAGGTGCCCGACTACACGTTTCACTGGTGGAAGCTGCGCCCGCATCCGCGGATCGGCACGGTCGAGATCCGCGCGCTGGACACGCAGCTCTCAGCGCGCCACACCGCCGCGCTCGCCGCAGCGGTCCAGTCGCTCGCGCTGCACGAGTCGCGCGCGCGGCCGGTCGAGGGACCGCCCGCGGAGGTGCTTGACGAGGCCTCCTTTCGCGCCGGGCGCGAGGGGGTTGCCGCGACGCTGCCCGACGAGGACGACTGCCTGCGGCCGGTCCCCGAGCTGCTCGAGCGCATGTCCGACGCCATCCGCCCCTGCGCCCGTGAGCTGGGCTGCGAGGCGCAGCTCGACGACCTCGCGGAGCTGCTCGCCGAGGGTGGTGGGGCGGGCATCCAGCGCGCCGCCTGCCGCGGCGACGAACCGGGCATCGACGGCGTGCTCGACGTGCTCGTCGCCCGCGCCGAGCCCACCGGCGACAAGCCGCTCAGCGACGCGGCGTGATCGTCCGCAACCGCGCTGGCGCGGTTGCCGTCTCCGTCTCTCATCTGGTGCGGCAGCGTCTCCCACGAGAACGTGAGGAATGCCACGAAGTTGCGCGCGAGCCTGCCGGGACTCGATCGCCTGCCCGGCGCGAACGTCGCCGGTCCAGCTCGCCGTTCCTCACGGAGGCAGCTCGGGCCCGACCAGAGCCGGCCGCGCGCACTCGTGAGGGGGACGAACGACCCTCACCCCGCCGGGCCTCCGAGCCACCGGTCGAGCGGCAGCGTCGCCCCCGCCCGCGCGAGGTCCGCCACGGCAGGCGTCGTCACCGGCAACGTCGCCACCGCTACCTCACCCAAGCGCGCGATCGTCGCGCGGTTCGACCGCTGCAACACGCTCGGCTCGTCCGGCCACGGGGTGAGCACGACCGCGCGCACGTCGAGCCCCGCCGCCCGCGCGACCGCGAGCGTCAGCAGCGAGTGGTTGATCGTCCCCAGGCCAGGCCGCGCGGCGATCACCAGCGGCAGGCCGAGCGCGACCGCCAGCTCGCGCACCGTGAAGTCGCCGAACGGCACCAGCAGCCCGCCGACGCCCTCCGCCACGAGCACGTCGGCGCCGCCCGCGGCGGCCCGGCCCGCGCGCGCCAACCCGTCGAGCTCGAGCATCGTGCCGGCCAGCTCGGCGGCGAGATGAGGCGAGACGGCGGGGCCGAAAGTCGCGCTCGTCACGTCGCGGGCATTGCCGCCGACCGCGCTCGCCAGCAGCGCGTGATCCGGCGGCCACCCACCGCGGTTGTCCGAGAACTCGTCGAGCCCCGTCACGACCGGCTTCCACACCGCGACCCGCTCGCCGCGCGCGTGCAGCGCAGCAGCGATCGCGGCCGCCACGACGGTCTTGCCGGCGCCCGTGTCGGTGCCGGTGACGAAGCAGCCGCGGAGAGGCACGCGCGAAGCCGTCAGGCCGCGTCGGCCTCGTGCGCGAAGTCGACCACGCTGCGCCCCCGTACGGCCTCGTGCGCGACGGCGACCGGCATCGCCGTGGCCGGCCGGAAGCCGGCCTGCAGCGCCGCCCGACCGAGCACCCGCGCGGCCTCGCGCAGCTCGTCCTTCGTGTGCGTCGCCATCACAGCGAGGCGCAGCCGCGAGGTGCCGTTGGGCACCGTCGGCGGGCGGATCGCCTGGGCGAACACGCCCCGCTCCAGCGCCGCCTCGCAGACGCGCATCGCGGTCCCCGCGTCGCCCACGATCAACGGGATGATCTGCGTCTCCGAGCCGGCCACGTCGAAGCCCTCGCGGGCGAGCTCGCCACGCAGCACCTCGGCGTTCGCGCACAGCCGCTCGACGCGCCGCGGCGACTCCTCGAGCAGCTCGAGCGCCGCCAGCGCTCCCGCGACCGCGGGCGGCGGCGGGGCGGTCGAGAAGATCAGCGGCCGCGCGGTGTTCGTCAGCAGCGCCGCCATCTCGTCGTCGCAGGCGACGAACGCGCCGTAGGCGCCGAGCGCCTTGCCCAGCGTGCCGACGATGACGTCGATCTCGCCGTCGAGGCCGGCCTCGGCCACCGCCCCGCGCCCGCCGGGACCGACGCAGCCGGTGCCGTGCGCCTCGTCGACGACGACGCGCACGCCGCGGTGGCGGCGCGCGAGCTCGGCGATCTCCGCCAGCGGCGCGACATCGCCGTCCATCGAGAAGACCGACTCGGTGACGATCAGCGACGCGCGCGGGCCGGCCTGCTGCAGGCCCCACGCGAGATGCTCGATGTCGTTGTGGGCGTAGACGAACGTCTCCGCGCGCGACAGCCGGCAGCCGTCGATGATCGAGGCGTGGTTGAGCTCGTCGGAGAATACGACCTCGCCGGCCCGTGAGAGCGCGCCGACGACGCCGAGGTTCGCGAGGTAGCCCGAGCCGAACAGCAGCGCCGACTCGGTGCCCTTGAACGCGGCCAGGCGCTGTTCGAGGCGGCGGTGGATCGTCATCGTGCCGCTCACCAGGCGCGACGCCCCGGCGCCGACGCCCCAGCGCAACGCCGCGCCGGCCGCCGCCTCCTGCACGCGCGCGTGGTCGGCGAGCCCGAGGTAGTTGTTGGAGCACAGCAGCAGGACGGGCCTTCCGTCGAGCAGGACGTGGGGGCCCTGCGGCCCGCTGACCAGGCGCGTGCGCCGATACAGGCCGAGCTGCTTGAGCTCTGCCAGTCGCGCCGCTATCTCGCTCATGTCCGTCAGCCCCGCGCGGAGGCGATGTCGGGTGATGGTTCGGGGCGCGGCGGGACCGGCCCGCGCCTGCGCGCGAAGCGCAGCTGCGTCGACGGATCCCACAGGCGCACCTCGAGCCCCGCGAAGTCGCCGGCGACGTCGGCGCCGCTCACATCCGAGGGCGCCGGCGTGTCGCCCGCCAGCCAGCCGCTGCGGTTGTCGGGCCGCGGGTTGGCGCCGTTGTCGTCCTGGCGCGCGACGTTCAAGCCGAGGTTCTCGAACATCGCACGGTCCTCCTCGGGCGTGTTGCCGAGCGTCGTGAGGAAGTTGCCCATCATCACGCCGTTGATCCCGGCGCGGACGGCGAGCTGCTGCAGCTCGCCGATGTTCTCCACGCGCCCGCCGCACAGGCGGAACAGCGCGCCGGGCAGGATCAGCCGGAAGATCGCGATCCACTTGACCGCCTCCCATGGGTCCATGTACTCGCGGTCGCCGAACTTCGTGCCCGGGCGCGGGTTGAGCAGGTTGATCGGCACCGACGTCGGGTCGATCGCCGCCAGCTCAAAGGCCATCTCGACGCGCTGCTCGCGCGTCTCGCCGAGGTTGAGGATCCCGCCGACGCACGTCTCCAGCCCGGCCTCGCGGACCGCGTCGATCGTCCGCAGGCGGCCCTCGTAGCGGACGGTCTCGGAGACCTCCGGGTAGTAGGACTCGGCGGTCTCGACGTTGTGGTGCACGCGTTGCACACCCGCCTCCTTCAGAGCCGTCGCGCGTGCGGGCGACATGTGCCCGATCGAGGCGCAGCGCTTGAGGTTCGTGTGCTCGGCCACCAGTCGCGTGCCCTCGAGCACCTTCTGGAAGTCGCGCTTGGAGAGGCCCTGGCCCTGGGTGACCATGCAGAAGCGGTGCGCGCCGGCGGCCTCGGCGGCGCGCGCGTGCTCGAGGATCTGTTCGGGCTCCATCATCGCGTGCAGCGGCGTCTGCGCCTCGGCGAAGCGCGACTGGGCGCAGAAGCCGCAGTCCTGCGCGCACCCGCCGGACTTCGCGTTGACGAGCGAGCACATGTCGGTTGCGTCGTCGAAGCGCTCGACACGCGCCTGCCACGCGCGCTCGATCAGCGCCTCGATCGCCGCGCGGTCCTCGAGCTCGCCGAGCTCGAGTGCCTCTTCGCGGCTGATCAGTGGTGGCATTGCGGGGCAGAGTGCCAGCCGCGCCGGACGGCTCAGGTGGGAAAGGGGACCAGCTGCGGCCGGCTAGCGGCCCTTCCAGCTCGGCATGCGCTTCTCGGCGAACGCCGAGATGCCCTCGATGAGGTCCTCGGAGTCGAAGCTCGACGCGCGCAGGGCGAGCAGCTCGCGCTCCATGTCCGGATCCAGCGCACCCTCGGCCTGCAGCAGCTCGCGCATGACGCGCTTGTTGCCGGCCATCGAGAGCGGCGCGTTGGCGGCGAGCTGCATCGCTACGGCGAGCGCGGACTGCTCGAGGTCGTCCTCGTTGACGACCCAGTTGACGAGCCCCCAGGCCTCCGCGGTGAGCGCGTCGATGTAGCGCCCGACGAGGAACAGCTCACGGGTCCGGGGCGCGCCGATCGCGTCGATGAAGCGCCGCAGGCCGCTGTGCGAGTAGATGAGCCCGAGCTTGGCGGGCGGCATGCCGAGCTTGATGTGGCTGCCGGCGAGGCGCAGGTCGCAGGCGACGGCGAGCTCGAGGCCGCCGCCGATCGCCGAGCCCGGCAGCACCGCCAGCGTCGGGATGTCGATCGTGCCCAGCGCGGTCAGGCCGCGGCAGAACGGATGGGCGACGAGCTTCTCGGCCTGCGCCGGGAAGTCCTCGAGCGGGATCTCGGAGATGTCGTAGCCCGAGGAGAACATCCCGTGCGCGCCCGTGAGCATCACGCAGCGGACCTCGTCGCCGAGCTCGGCCAGCTCGTCGGAGATCGCGCCGAGGATCGCGTGGTCGAGCGCGTTGCGCTTGGCGGGGTTGGAAATCGCCAGCCGCAGTACGCCCTCCGCGGGTCTATCGACGATCAAGGACCCAGGCATACGCGACAAAACGTACCGCCGCACAGCGTAGTTAGCACAATCTCTATGCGGCCCAGCGCCGCCTCGATGGGTCCCTATTCGAGGATGACGAGCGTGTCGCCCTCGTCGACCGGCTGACCCTCCTCGCAGAGGATCTCCTTGACCACGCCGGGG
Organism: Solirubrobacterales bacterium; assembly: GCA_038233375.1. Taxonomy (GTDB): domain Bacteria; phylum Actinomycetota; class Thermoleophilia; order Solirubrobacterales; family Solirubrobacteraceae; genus CADCVQ01. Next base: position 3,447 of record JBBSMC010000078.1, on the reverse strand, counting down.
TCCTCGGCCTCGACGGGCATCTCCATCTTCATCGACTCCAGCGTGATGACGGCATCGCCCTCTTCGACCCGGTCGCCGACCTTGCACTCGATCTTCCAGACGATGCCCGTGATGTGGGCCTGCACCTCAACCATTGCCTCTCCTTGTTCCGGGCACCATCGCGTGTGGCAGAGTAGCCGCCGGTATGGACGCCGCCACGATCGTGATCGTCACCGCGCACCAGGAGGCCGACCGGCTCGGCGCGACGCTCGCCGCGCTGCACGCCGCGTTCCCGGGCGCGCGGGTGCTCGTCGCCGACGACGGCTCGACCGACGGGACGGCCGCGGTCGCGGAGCGGGGCGGCGCCGAGGTCGTCCGCAGCGACAGGGTGATCGGCAAGGGCGGGGCCGCGACGCTCGCCGCGCGCCGCGTCCTCAGCCGCGCGCTGGAGCCCGATCCGCCGGTCTTCGTGCTTGTCGACGGCGACCTCGCCGAGAGCGCGGCGCAGCTGCCCGCGCTCGCAGACGCCGTCCGTGAGGGGCGCTGCGACCTCGCGGTCGCCGTCTTCGCCTCGAAGGTCGGCGGCGGCTTCGGCTTCGCGATCGGCTTCGCGCACAAGGCGATCCGCAACCTCACCGGCCTGGACCTGCAGGCGCCGATCTCCGGCCAGCGCGCGCTCAGCGGGCCGGCTTTCGCCACGGTCGTGCCGTTCGCGCCGCGCTTCGGCATGGAGATCGGGATGACCGTCGACGCCGCGCGCGCGGGCTTTCGCATCGAGGAGATCCCGCTCGACCTCGCCCACCGCGCGACCGGGCGCACATGGCGCGGCTTCGCCCACCGCGGCCGCCAGCTGCTGGACTTCCTCGCGGTCTACGCGAGCCGCCGCTGAGCGCTTGGATACTGGGGTGCCTTATGGAGAGCGCGCAGTCGATCGCCGAGCTGTACACCGAGCACACGCAGGGCGGCGAGCCCGCCGAGGAGCACGTCGCTCAACTGCTCGCGCTGCTCGAGCCCGGCGAGGACGTCCTGTTCACGTGCGGCTGGACGGAGATGAGCGAAAAGTGGGGTCCGCCCGCGCAGCTGACGGTTACGACGCGCCGGATCGTCGACCAGCGCTGGGCCGGGCCGGGGGCCGCCGCGCCGCGCGAGTTCTCGTTGCGCGACGTGCGCGCGGTGCTCGATCGCCCGCGCGGCGAGGCGGCGCTATTCACCACCCACGCCCTCGTCGTGACCCTGGACGACGGCACGACGGAGGTCTGGGAGTACCTCACCAACCACCAGATCGAGCCGGCTGCCGAAGCGATCGAGACGGCGCTGAGCGACCTGGATTGAGGTTCGACGCAGTGTCCAGTCGCGGCGCGATGAGTTTGTACGACGGTCGATGGGTCGCCCGCGGGACCGTCCGTACCTTGGATGCATCACCTCCGGCGAGCGGTTCTGTCGCAGGAGGCGAACAACACGGCAGTGTCTGATCGCCAAGCACCCGCTGCCGAGCTGAGGACAGGCCGGGACCGTTCCATCCTCCCGGTCCCCGGCCGGTCCTCGGCAGAACCTCCGCTCGTCTGCCACGACACACGAGCGCCCTCGCGTGGGTGGCGTCCCGTCGTGATCCTCGCGATCGACCAGGGCACGACCGGAACAACGAAGTGCGTCGTCTTCGTCCGCTTAAGCGCGAAACTTGTTCGGACAGTGCGGGAAAGCAAGCTCGCTCGATCAGGCTTGGCGTCCGGTTTCTCACGTGTCGCCTCCAGGCCGAAGGACCCGCACTGCTCACGGCAACCCAAGTCCCCGGTATCCGATATCTGCTCGTCATCGCTGTTGCACAACGCAACAGCGGCCGTTTTGATCGCCACTGAGCTGGCTCCTCGTAGGAGCGTCTCGACCACGCCAGGCGCGTCTCAGGCCCGATCCGAGCCCCACCCACGTTAGCGCATCACCTGATGCGCTAACGTTGGGGCGCGTGGGCGAGGCCTTCCACATCATGAAGCGATCCTCCGGCTGGGAGGTCATGCGCGCGAGCGCGGATCGGGCATCGTCGGTGCATCGCACCCAGGCCGAGGCGGTCGCAGCCGGACGGCGGTTGGCGCTTAAGAGCGGGGGCGCCGAGATCGTCGTCCACGCTGCGGACGGTCGGATTCGTGATCGCGACACGGTTGGCGCAGCCACGCTCGACGAGCTCAAGCGGGAGGGCCGGGCATACGTCATTCAGCGGCCGTCTCCCCGGGCGCCGCGAAGCGAGGGTTCGCGGACCACCTTGCGGCTACCGGATGCGCTCGCCGCTGTGGCCGAGCGCTTGGCGAGCGACCTGAACATTTCGCGCAATGATGCGCTGCTTCGGCTCGCGACGCGAGGGGCGCGGCTATTCGAGGCTGAGCGCAGCGTCGCGGTTCGTCGCGCCGAACGCTGGGCCGCCGTTGTTCCAGGTGTCGTTGACGTCGACCACGCCGACTTACCGTCGCCGGCCGAGGCGCAGGACGCGATCCTCGCGGCACGCGACGACGTGTCATCGCCAGCGACCTGACCTCGGTGGGCCGTGCCCGCGCTCTGGGACACCACGCTGGCCTCGCGACTGCATCCTCACAGCGACGTTCTCGACTACGTGGTCGATCAAGTCGCTGCCGGAACACCCGTGCGCATCGCCGCGCCCGCGGTCTTGGAGATTGCCTACGGCTACCAGCGTATGGCCGCTGGCGATCATCGCTACCGCGAGCTGCTCGCATGGTTCACTCGAGTGCTGGCCAGCGACGCGTTCGCGGTCGTTGCGCTCGACGGGCGCGCCGCGCTCGTCGCGGGCCGCCTGCGCGGCGTGCTGCCCCATCCTCCAGCCAAACGCGATCGTCGTTCGAAGACCATGCGCCAAGCCTCGTGGCTGCTCGACATCCAGATTGCCGCGACCGCGTTCGCCGCCGGCTTGGATGTCGCGACGCAGAACCGCGCCGACTTTGACGCCCTGAGGGACACGCTCGCCGAACTCTTTCCAGATGCGCCGGTGCTCGCCGTCATCGATGGCCCCCTGTAGCGCATCACGAATCTGCGCTTGGCCGAATCTTGCCTCAGGTGGACAAGCGCTGCGACGTCCGGGTTGCGCGACGAGGAGCAGTCTCGCCCTGCCGATGGCTGAAATCGAGGATGAGTGACGCGCCGAGTGCGGATATCGCACCTACCGCGTCACGATCGCTGACGCTCCCACGCCGATGACGGATATCGCACCGTGCGCTTCACGGCGCCGTCGGTGAGGACGTCATCCGACCGCTCGCCGCGCAAGAAGCATGTGCCGCTCGCCACGCCGATCGAGCGCGCTGCGACCAACCTCGCCGGAGTGCCCCTTATGGACGAGTGCGCCGAGACTGCTCGGCTGCCATGAAGAGAAGGAGATCGACATGACATAGCGAGCGACAAGTTCAGGATGGCCTGCCGGTGTGAGTCCGGTCCGGGGAGACGTCTGGGTCCCTGGTAGCGATGCCCCCG
>JBBSMC010000077.1:0-13539 GCA_038233375.1 Solirubrobacterales bacterium | reverse complement strand
GAACCTGCTCGGCGGCCGCCTCCAGCTCGGCGAGCCGCGCCTCGGACTTCACGCGCGCCTTCTCCGCCGCGGCCTCCAGCTGCGTCACCCGCGCATCGGACTCCTCACGCGCCTGCTCCGCTGCCACCTCCGCCACCGCCACCTGCGCCGCAGACTCCTCACGCGCCTGCTCAGCTGCCGCCACCTGCGCGGCCGACTCCTCGCGCGCCTGCCGGGCGTCGGCCTGCGCCGCCGCCACCCGCACGTCGACCTCCTCGCGCGCCAGCTCCGCCTCCTGCTCGAGCTCGGCGACGCGCGTCTGCGAGCGCGCCGCGGCGTGCTCCAGGTCGGCAATACGGGCCTCTGACTGCTCGTGGGCCTGCGCGGCCGCCGTCTCGACCTCCTGCGCGCGCGCCGCGGCGGCCTCGATCGCCGCCTGCGTCTCATTCTCGGCGCTGCGGGCGGCACGGCGGACCTGCTTCAGCTCGTCGCGCAGCTGCGCCAGGCGTGCCGCGTCCTCGGCTTCGACGCGCTCGCGCTCGGCGTGCAGCGACTCGAGCTGCTCGGCCGCGCGCCGGCGTACCTCGTCAAGCTCACGGCCGGCCTCCTCGCGCGCGGCGAGCAGCGCCTGTGTGGTCTGCTCCTCGGCCGCGACGACCTGGCGAGACGCCTCGGCGCGGGCCTCGGCGACCGCTGTCTCGGACTCCTCGCGTGTCCGCGCGGCCTCGAGCTCGAGCTCCGTCGCACCGGCCTGTGCGCGCCTGCGCTCGGCGTCGAGCCGGGCCTGCAGCTCGTCCGCGGCCGCCCGTAGCTGCTCGAGCTCCTCGTTCACCGCAGCGATCGCCGCCGCGGCGGCCGCCTCGGCCTGCTCGAGCTCGGTGCGCTCCTGCGCGTGCGCGGCCGCCGCGTCGCGCTCGGTCTCGGCCTGGCGGGCCTGGGCCTGCTCGAGCTCGCCGGAGAGGGCTGCGATCCGCGCGGCGGTCTCGGCCTCCTTGCGCTGGCGATCCTCGCGATTGGCCTCGAGCTCCTCGCGCGTGGCGGCCACCTCGCGCCCGGCCTGTTCGAGCGTCTCGGCGACCTCGCGGCCGGCCTCCTCACGCGCTTCGACGGCAGCGAGCTCGAGCTCCGCGGCGCGCGCGTCGGCCTCCTGGCGCTCCTGCGCGGCCACGCTATCGAGCTCGGCGATGCGAGCGGCAAGCTGCGCCGCGGCCTCCGCGCGCGTCGACTCGGCCGCCGCCTCGGCCTGCGCCACGCGCGCCTGCGACTCCTTATGGGCGCGCTGGGTCGCCTCCTCGGCCTGGGCCAGCTGCCCTTCGAGCTGCTCGCGCATCAGCACCGCAGCGGCCTCGAGCTGGGCGCTGCGAGCCTCCAGCTGCTCGCGCGCCTGCGCCACCGCCGACTGCAGCTCGGTCACGCGGGCGTCGGCCTCCTGCCCGGACTGCTCGCCGGCGATCTCGAGCTCGGCCACGCGCGCCTGGGCCTGCTCGGCCGCGAAGCGCAGCTGGCCGACCTGCGTCTCGGCTTCCTCGCGCGCGACCGCGTGCGTCCGCTCGACGTCCGCCGCGCGCGCCCCGGTCTGCTCGAGCTCCTGCGCGAGCGCGGCCATGCGCTCGGCGAGCTCAGACTGCGCACGCTCCTGGGCCGCGCGCTCGGCGGTGAGCTCCTGCGCCGCCTCCCGGCGTGCCTGCTCGACGCGGCGCTCGCCCGCCGCGAGCGCCTCGGGAACCTCGTGCGCGGCCTGCTCGCGCGCCTCGACCGCCGCCTGCTCGGCGGCCCGGGCGCGGGATTCGGACTCCTCGTAGGCCCGCGCGACCTCGAGCTCGAGCTCCGCGACGCGGGCATCGGACTCGCGGGACACCGTCACCAGCGCGCGCTCGACCTCGCCGGTCCGCCGGCGCGCGCGCTCCAGCTCCTCGCGCAGCTCACCGGTCGTCGCGCCGAGCTCGCCCCGCAGGCGCTCGCGGTCGGCCTGCTCGGCGGCCAGCTCCTCGGTCGCATGCCGGCGCAGCTGCTCGAGCGCCTCACGGGCCGCCACGAGCTCCTGCGCCTGCGCGCGCGCGGCCTGCTCGGCGGCCGTGGCCCGCGCAGCCGATCCCTGCTGTGCCTCGCCGGCGGCACGCTCGACTTCGGCGAGACGGCGCTCGTGCTCCTGCCGAGCGGCCTGCAACGCGCCCTCGGCCTCAGCGGCCCGGGCGCGCAGCGCGTTCAGCTCGGCGGTGCTCGCGTCGGTCGCGCCGGACGTCTCCTCGACCGCGCGCTGCGCCGCCGCCAGGCGCCGGCGCAGGTCAGCGGTCTCCCGCTCGGTGTCGGCGCGGTCGCGCGCCAGCCGCTCCTCAAGTGTGGTGGCGCGCTTGATCTCGCGGGCGCGCGCCGCGGTCTCCTCGTCGAGCCGCTGCGCCAGGGCGGCCGACTGGTCGCGCTCGCGATCGCGCTCGATGCGCAGCGTCTGGGCCTCGCGCACGAGCCGCTCGCGCTCCTCGGAGGCCTCGCGCACGTCATCGACTCCAGGCGTCGTTCCCACGTTCGCGAGCTGCGACTGGGCCCGGGCCAGTTCGCGGCCGAGCTCGGCGATCCGCGCCTCCGCATGACCGAAGCGCTTGTCGTGCTGGGCACGCACGCGGTGCTGGTTCTCGACGCTGCGCTGCAGCTGCGCAAAGAGCTCCTTGCGCACCGCATCGAAGCGGTCGCGCTCGGCATTCGCCGCGAGCAGCTGCTCGCTCAGCTCCGCGACGCGACGCTCGGCAGCCCGTGACTGGCCTTCGTCCACGGTTTGCAGACTATCTCCACGGGTGCCGTCATCGGCGGGCGATCAGATCGCGCTGGCCACCGCGGCCGGGGCCTCGAGCGCCAGCGCGTGGCCCGCGCCGGGCACGATCACGAGCGTGGCGTCGGGCAGCGCGGCGACAAGCCGCTCGCCGAGCGCGACGTACGTCGCGTCGCGCTCGCCGGCCAGCACCACGACCGGCATCACCAGCTCGCCGAGGCGCTGCCACAGCGCGGGCATGACACCGGTGCCGATCCCCCGCAGCGCCGCGGCGAGATGCAGCGGCTCGTTGAGGAGACGATCGGCCCGCGCCGCCGCCGCGACGTCCGGCGTCTGCGTGGCGAACAGCGCCTGCGCCCCCCAGCGGTCGGCGACCTCGGCCATGAGCCGCCCGTCGCACTCCATCCAGGCCGCGAGCTTGGCGTCGGCCTCGCGCCGCTGCGCGCGCTCGGCCGCGTCGTCGATCCCCGCCGTGGCAGACACGAGCACGAGCCGCGTGACGAGCGCGGGATGCGCGAGCGCGACGTGCAGCGCGAGGCGGCCGCCCTGCGAGTAGCCGGCCAGCGTGAACGGCGCGCGCATGAGGCCGACGACGTCCCGCACGCAGGCCGCGAAGTCGATCGGCCGGCGCGACGCCGACGCCCCGTGGCCCCGGATGTCGGGAACGAGCGCGCGATAGCGTTCGCCGTCGAGGTGGCGCACCACCTCATCCCAGCCGCGACCGGTCTGCATGAAGCCGTGCAGCAGAAGGAGCGGCTCGGGCACCCCGCCATCATGCCCGCCCGTCCCGACACCCACCTCCTGCTGCGCGCGTTCGCCGACGAGCTCGCCCGCTGCGGCATGCGCGAGGCCTGCACCTCGCCCGGCTCGCGCTCGTCGCCGCTCGTCCTCGCGCTCGTGCGCGAGCCGCGGCTGCGCTGCTTCTCGCACATCGACGAGCGCTGCGCGGGCTTCTTCGCCGTCGGCGCCGCCAAGCTCAGCGGCCGGCCCGTGGCGATCACGTGCACGTCGGGCACCGCGACGGCCAACCTCGCGCCGGCGGTCATCGAGGCCTTCCACGCGCGTGTGCCGCTCGTGCTGCTGACGGCGGACCGGCCGCCCGAGCTGCGCGAGGTCGGCGCCGGCCAGACGATCGACCAGATCGAGCTCTACGGCAGCGCGGCGAAGTGGTTCTTCGAGGTCGGCACGCACGACGCGACACCCGCGGCCATGCGCTGGATGCGCGCGCTGGCCTGCCGCGCGTTCTGGACGGCGCTCGACGGCCGCCCCGGGCCGGTGCACCTGAACTTCGCGTTGCGCGAGCCGCTGCTGCCGCCCGACGAGCTCGGCCCCGACCCCCAGCCCGGGCGCAGCGGCGGGCGCCCCTGGGCGCTGCGCCTGACGCCGGGCGAGGACGCCGCCGCGGCCGGCCGCGCGCTTGCCGTCGTCGCGCGCGACGCGCACCGGCCGATCGTCGTGGCGGGCCGCGCCGAACCGGGGCTCGAGGGCCTCGCCGCGGCGTGCGAGCAGCTCGGCTGGCCGCTGTTGGCCGATCCGCTCAGCGGCGCGCGCGCCGGCGGCGCCGCGATCGCGCACTACGACGCGCTGCTGCGCAGCGACGACCTCCGCGCGGAGCGCCGTCCGGACCTCGTCGTGCGCTGCGGGGACCTGCCGACCTCCAAGCCGCTGCGTGCCTGGCTGGACAGCCTGAGCGAGGACGTCACGCAGCTGAGCTTCGACCCACACGGCGCCTGGCAGGACCCCGGCGCCTCCCTGCACGTGGTGCTCGCGGCCGATGCCGCGCCGACGATGATCGCCGCCGCCGCGCAGACGCCGACGGCAGATCCCGAGTGGCTCACAGGCTGGCGCGCCGCCGACTCCGCCGCCGGCGCCGCGATCGACGGCGTGCTGGCGGGCGAGGCGCTCTCCGAGCCACTCGTCGCCCGCACGCTGGTCGCCGACCTGCCGAGCGACGCCACGCTGTTCGTCGCCTCCTCGATGCCGATTCGCGACATCGAGTCCTTCGCGCCGGTGCGCGCGGATGCGCCGCGTGTGCTCTGCAACCGTGGCGCCAACGGCATCGACGGCACGATCTCCAGCGCCTTCGGCGCGGCCGCGGTGGCAAGCGGGCCGGTCGTCCTGCTGATCGGCGATGTCGCGCTCGCGCACGACGTCGGCGGCCTGCTCGCAGCTCGCCGCCTGGGCCTGCCCCTGACGATCGTGCTACTCGACAACGACGGCGGCGGGATCTTCGAGTTTCTGCCGATCGCCGGCGCCCGCGACGCCTTCGAGGAGCACGTCGCCACGCCGCACGGCCTGGACTTCGCTCACGCGGCCGCGCTCTACGGCTGCGCCTACGCCGACGTCGGCGATCGCGCCGGCCTACGCGACGCGCTCGCGATCGCGATCGCCGGCGACGCCACGACGATCATCCGCGTCGCCGGCGATCGCGGCGCGAATGTCACTCTGCACCGCGAACTGCAGGCCGCGGTGGCCGCGGCCCTGCCGGTGTGAAACGACGACGAGCGAGCCCGAAGGCCCGCCCGCAGACAAACGGGTTCTGTCGCCAGGCGGCTACGCCAGACCGCGCTTCTTGGCCTGCGCGGCGCTGGCAGCACTGGACAGCAGGCCGACGACCAGCAGCGTGACGCCGCTGAGCAGGTGGAAGAAGTTCGCCGGATCGCCCTCGCCGCGTATCCCGATGATGGTGAGGTTGTCGCTGTTCATCGCCCCGATGACGAACGCGACGACGTAGAACAGGCCGACGCCCATGACGGCGCCCTCGGCGGCGGCGCTGTTCTTCTGCAGCGACATCGCCAGCAGGAACGCGCCGATGCCGAGGTGCACGATGTTGTGGAACTGGTTGATGCTGACGCCGAGGATGGCATCGCCCTGCTCTCCCGTCAGCGCGCCGGCGAAGCCGGTCACCCCAAAGCCGATGAGACCCAGCACGACGTAGAACGCGCCGAACGCCACACCGACCTTCGCCGCGAGGCTACCGCCCATAGAGATACCTCCCACTTGAATGTGTCGACCCCGGCGCGTAGCTGGCGCCGCCCTGCTCCCCTGGGTCCGTATCGCAGACCGTTACCGATCTTCACGCGAATGTCAACGCGCCAGCGCGAACCCTAGCGCGGGCGGGCGCTGGGAGCGTTCACACGGGTTATGAGAGCGGCGACGCGCCCGGCTTCTCGGGAGCGCTCAACCGGCGAGAACGGGCAGCAGCGCGCCGAGCTTGACGTCGGTTTCGGCGAGCTCGGAAGCGGGATCGGAGTCGCGCACGACGCCGACCCCCGCGTAGCAGCGCGCGAGCGGCCCGCGCAGCAGCGCGCAGCGCAGCGCGACACAGAACTCGCCGTCCTCGTTGGTGTCCGTCCAGCCGACCGGGCCGGCGTACCAGCCCCGGTCCAGGCCTTCGAGCGCCGGGATGAGCGGCTCGGCGACCGCGAACGGCTCGCCGCCCACGGCCGGCGTGGGATGAAGCACCCCGGCCAACCGCACGACCCCGACCGCCCGCGCGAGCTGCGCGCGGATCGGCGTGGCGAGATGCTGGATGTTCGCCATCTTCACGATCACCGGCTCCTCGGCGGCGGCGACCCACAGGCTGTGCGGGCGCAGCGCGCGCTCGATGCGGCGCGCGACGATCGCCTGCTCGGCGCGGTCCTTGTCGGAGCGCAGCAGCTGCTCGCCGAGATGGTCGTCGACCGAGGGATCGGCGCTGCGCCGCGCGGAGCCCGCCAGCGCCAGCGTGCTCGCCCGCATCCCCTCGCGGCGGATCAGCAGCTCCGGGCTGGCCGCCACGAACGCCGCGTCGCCGCGCCCCGCGCAGAAGCAGAAGCACGAGGGGAAGCCTTCGCGCAGCACGCCGAAGATCGCGGCGGCGTCATGGGCCGCGGGCGCGTGGACCGACACCTCGCGCGCGAGCACGATCTTCTCCAGCGAGCCCGCCCGGATGCGCTCGACGGCGCGCGCCACCGCAGCCTCGTAGTGCTCGGGCGGCGTGCTCGCCGCGACGACGTAGCGCCCGACCGGGTCGGGGTCGAGCAGCGGCAGCGGTACGCGGCGCAGCTCGCTCAGGCGCAGCTCGATCCCCGCGAGCAGCCCGTCGGCGGTATCGTCGGCTTGGACGAGCGCGGCAACCGTGAGCTGGACACCGTCGCCGGCACGGGCGAGGGACACCTCCGGGACGTGCAGTGAGGCCGGGGCGAAGCCCGCCCAGTGCGGGCTGTCGCCGCCGTCCGACGCAAACGCGAAGCCACCGGTGGCGATCAACCCGCCGCCGCGGCCGTCGGCACCGTCGCTCAGCGCCGCCGCGGCAAGTGCGCGCCAGCTTGTCGCGACCTCCTCGAAGCGCTGCGGCCCGTGCGCCTCCAGCGCGATCGTGCAGCCGAGTGCGGCGACGGCGGCGCGATCGCGCGCGGGCTGTTCGATGCAGAACCACGGCTCGCCGGCTCGCCGCGAGGCGAACACGACCGCCGCCGGATCGACGTCGTGGCCGACATCGACCGTCACCGCGGCGAGCACGCCGCCGCTCGCGCCCCCGGCGCGTCGCGCGCGCTTGACCGCCTGCTCCAGGCGCTTGCGCAGCCGCTTGCGATCGGCCGGCGCCAGCGCAAACGCGCCGGCGCGCACCGAAGTTCCGTCTCGTGCGGCGGCCCCGGCGCCGGAGCGCCCGGCGCCGGCGCCGGCGCCTGGCGGCGGCACAGTGCCGCCCCGCATCAGGTCTCCCCGCGACCCCGGCTGATCGCGATCTCGCCCGTGCGCATCATCTCGATCAGGCCGAACGGCCGCACCATGCGCTCGAAGGCCTCGATCTTCTCGGTCGTGCCGGTGACCTCGACGATCACCGAACGCCGCGTCACGTCAACGACCTTCGCGCGGAAGATGTCGGCGATCTGCATGACCTCGGCGCGCTGCGCACCCTCGACGGCGACCTTGAAGAGCGCGAGCTCGCGGGCGACCGTGTCGGCCGGGTCGAGGTCGCGGATCTTCAGGACGTTGATGAGCTTGTGCAGCTGCTTGGTGACCTGGTCGACCGAGTGCATCGCGCCGTCGAACGTCAGCGTGATGCGCGAGAACTGCTCGTCGTCGGTCGGGCCGACCGTCAGCGTGTCGATGTTGTAGCCGCGCCGCGCGAACAGCCCGGCGACCCGCGTCAGGACACCGGCCTTGTTCTCGACGAGGATCGACAGGACGTGCTTGCGGCCACTGTGCAGGTTGCCGGCTGCCTCGAGGTCGTCGAGGCTGAGCAGCTCCTTGGTCCCTGGCTCTCCCATGCGGGTCACCTCCGCGGGGCATCCAGCCCCGCGTCTCGGTGACGGAGCGCGAGCGAAGCGAGGCGGGCATCCGGCCGCTGCGCGCTCATCAACCCACCATCTCGCGCGCCGCCTGGCCGGGCGCGATCATCGGATACGTGTTCTCCTCGCGTGTGACGCGCACGTCGCAGACGACGGGACCGGGGGTCGCCAGCGCCTCCTTCATGTCGTCGACGAGCGTCGCCTTGTCGGTCAGCCGCATGCCGGTCGCGCCGTAGGCCTGCGCGAGCTTGACGAAGTCCGGGTAGTTGCCCATGTCGACGTGCGAGTAGCGCTTCTCCCAGAACAGCTCCTGCCACTGGCGGACCATGCCCAGGTAGCCATTGTTCATGATGAACACCTTCACCGGGATCTTGTCCTCGGCGCAGGTCGCGAGCTCCTGGATGTTCATCTGGATCGAGCCGTCGCCGGCGATGCAGACCACCGTCTGATCCGGGCAGCCGACGGCCGCTCCCATGGCGGCGGGGAGGCCGAAGCCCATCGTCCCCAGTCCGCCGGAGTTGATCCACCGGCGCGGCTGGTTGAAGTGGTAGTACTGCGCCGCCCACATCTGGTGCTGGCCGACATCGGAGCTGACGATCGCGTCGCCGCCGGTCGCCTCGTAGAGCGCCTGGACCATGTACTGCGGCTTGATCTCGGCGTCCGTCGAATCGGTGTAGCCGAGCGGATGCTTCTCCTGCCAGGCTCCGATCTTCTGCCACCACTCGTCGGTGCGCGACGGGTCGACGCCCTCCAGGGCCCGGTACTCCTTGACGAGCTTCGCGAGGACGTTCTTGCAATCGCCGACGATCGGGATGTGCGCCGGGACCGTCTTGGAGATCTCCGCCGGATCGACGTCGATGTGGATGAACTTCGCATGCGGCGCGAATTCCGACAGCTTGCCGGTGATGCGGTCGTCGAAGCGCGCCCCGATGCAGCAGATGAGGTCCGCCTCGTCCATCGCGTAGTTCGCCGTGCGCGTGCCGTGCATGCCGAGCATGCCCAGCCACTGCGGGTGCGGCGCCGGGAAGGCGCCGAGGCCCATCAGCGTGCACGTGACCGGGAACCTGTCGCTCGTCGCGAACTCGACGAGCTCCTTCGACGCGTTGGCGTTGACGACGCCGCCGCCGGCGTAGATGACCGGCCGGCGCGCGGAGGCCATCGCCTTCGCCGCCTGGCGGATCTGCTTCGTGTTGCCGTCGGTCGTCGGCTGGTAGCCCGGCAGGTGCAGGTCGGTCACCGGCTCGTAGGGGATCTCGGTACGGCTGAGATCGACGGGGATGTCGACGACGACCGGGCCGGGACGGCCGGTACGCGCGATGTGGAAGGCCTCGTGGATCGCGCGCGGGATCTCCAGCGCCGAGCGGATCTGGAAGGAGTGCTTGACGACCGGCATCGTGATGCCGAGCGTGTCGGTCTCCTGGAAGCCGTCGGTGCCGATCAGGTCCGTCCGAACCTGGCCGGTGATGAACACCGTCGGGACCGAGTCCATCATCGCGTCGACGATCGGCGTCACGACGTTCGTGGCGCCCGGGCCCGAGGTGGCGAACGCGACGCCGACCTTGCCGGTCGCCTTCGCGTAGCCCTCGGCGGCGTGGCCGCCGCCGGCCTCGTGACGGACGAGGACGTGGCGGATGCCGCCGTCGACGAACGCGTCGTAGGTCGGCAGATTGGCTCCGCCCGGGAGGCCGAATACGACCTCGACACCCTCTGCCTTCAAGCACTCCATGATGGCGTCAACCGCGCGCATGTCACGACCTCCTCTCCGCAGATGGAGCGGCCGGCCCGGCGGGCCGGCGTCAACGAGGCAGGTTAGCGGGCCACCACGGTCGAGTTCTCCGATGCAAGCGCCTGATCGGGGAACTCCAGCTCGCTGCCGCAGCGCACGCAGAGCGCGTCGTGCAGCTTGCAGACGCGCCCGCACGTCGGGCACTGCCGGCGCAGCTCGTCGCGCTCGGAGCGATAGACGATCGCCGTGAGCAGCCCGATCACCGGCACGACCGTCGCGATGATGAACCAGATCAAGAACGAGCTGCCCTTGATCTTGCCGATGATCCCGCCGGCCAGGCCGAAGCTCAGCGCGATGACGACGTAGGCGCCCCCGGCCATGCGACAGCCTGGGTCAGAGGACCCGGATCGCCCAGATCACGGCGCAGATCGCGAGCACCACGACGATGACGGTCGCGACGGCGGCGACGACGCCGATGACGACCTTGAAGAGGATCCACGCTGCGATGAGCAGGACGATCAGCGCGATGGCGCGCTTGCCGAGCGACGAACCACGAGAAGGAGTGGAGGCGGACATGCCCTTCAGCGTACCTCTCCCGCGAGCCGGAGCGCACGGGAGAGGAGGCAGCTGCGGGGTCGTGGGTTTCAGTCGTGGCTTCGGCGCAGATGCGCGAAGCGATCCAGCGCGGGTGCCGGCCCTGTGTAGAGCGGGACCCGGGCCAGCCGGTAACGGCGAACGATCGGGTCCTTCGCCATAGCCGCCTGGGCGGCGGCGACTTCGACGAGGGCCCGGCGGGTGAGATCGGAGGCGTCAGGCATGCCAATGATCGTGGCGCGCACGCCGCCGCCCGGCATTGGCCCATCGTCCGGGATTCAGGGCGCCCCGCTCGACCGCGTGTCGATCGGCGCAAGCGCCGCCGTCAGCGCGGCGCGCGTCGGCTTGCCCATCCGCCGGCGCAGGCGCCAGGTCGCGCCCGCGAAGGCGAGGTTGGCAACCGTGGCAAAGCCCTGCTCGTCGCTGCGCAGGGCGAGCAGCAGATGCGCGATCCGGTCGCCCGAGGGCAGCTCGCGGGCGCCCGACCGGCGCGGGTCGACCTTCACGCAGTAGCAGTACGCCCGCGGCCGGCGCCGGCCGTGCAGCAGGACGGCGCCCGACTCCCCCACGATCCACGTGCCCAGACTCCCTGGCTCCACCAGGAGCCCGGTGCGGGCGTGCAGCTCGCGCGCCTCGTGGCCGACGAGGTCGCCGAGCAGGCCGACCGAGCGCTGCTCGGGCCCCGCCGCCGGCGCTTCGTGTCCGCCCATCCGCCGCGGCGGGCGCAGCACATTCGCCCCGCGCTGGGCGTAGAGCTCGGGGATGATCCAGGCGTGCGCGAGGCAGACGAGCGCGACCGGCAGCGCGAGCGGCTGCAGGGACAGCAGCAGCGTGGCCGCGCCGGCGAACGGGATGACATGGGCGGCCATCGTGAGCGTCCAGAGCCGGCCGCGCACGCGCAGCTGCCCGGCATCGACCCGCCGGCGCCAGTGGACCGCGGCGGTCTCGGGGAGGACGTCGACGGTCGCCATGACGACGCGGACCCCGCGCGCAGGCCGGTTTCTCAGCCGCCGGCGATCGGCAGGCGCAGGATCACGAGCTCGGCGTCGACCGGCAGCTCGCGCACGTGCTCGGCGTGCCCGGGGCCGGTGCTGACCATCGCGAGGTAGCCGCGGTCGAGCTCGGCGCGGAACGCCGTGACCGCCGCCTCGACGGCCGCCGGATCGCCCGCTGTCCATTGCGCCAGCGTCGAGTGGCCGGTGTGGTCCATGCGGATGAGCCTTGACATCGAGTGCCTCCTTCGAGCGCCGGCGGACTGCTGACAGGCTACGCCTGCTCGCCGCCCCCCACGTCAGGCTGGCGCGCCGCAGCGCACCTGCGCACCGTCAGAGCCCGAGCTTCTCGCGCACGATGCGCGTGACCTCGGCGCCGTCCGCGCGTCCCTTCGTCTCGCGCATCACGTGGCCGATGATCGCCCCGATCGCCTTCATGTTGCCGGCCTTGATCTTCTGCGCGGCGTCGGCATTGGCAGCCAGCGCCGCCTCGACGATCGGCTCGAGCGCATCGTCGCCGCCGGTCATCGCGCCGAGCCCCTCGGCCTCGACGATCTGCGCCGGGTCGCCGCCGTCGGCGACGAGGCGATCGAGCACGAGCTTGGCGTTGCCGACGGTCACGGCCTTCGCGCCGACGAGCGAGACGAGTGCGGCGAGTGCGGCGGGGCGCACCTTGGAGGCGTTGGGATCGTTCTCGCCGACGCGCGCGACGAGCTCGTTGCAGACCCAGTTGGCCAAAGGCTGCGCTTCGGACGATCCGTTCCCGCCGGCCGCCCCCGCCGCCAGTGCGGCCTCGAAGTAGTCGCCGAGCTCCGTGCGCCAGGCGAGCTGACGGGCGCTCGCGGCGCTGACGCCGAGCGTCTGCAGACGCTCCTCGCGGGCGGCCGGCAGCTCGGGCATCGCCGCGCGCGCGGCGGCGAGCATCTCCTCGGACGTGGCGACCGGCACGAGGTCGGGCTCGGGGAAGTAGCGGTAGTCGTGCGCCTCCTCCTTGGAGCGCAGCGACGTGATCGCCTCCGTGCGCGGATCGAAGTGCAGCGTCTCCTGGACGACCTGCCCACCGGAGCGCAGGAGGGCCTCCTGGCGCGCGATCTCCGCGTTGATGCCGCGCTCGATGAAGCGAAAGGAGTTCATGTTCTTCAGCTCGGTCTTCGTGCCGAGCTCGGTCTGACCGACCGGGCGGATCGAGATGTTCGCGTCGCAGCGCAGCGAGCCCTCCTCCATGTTCACGTCGCTGACGCCGAGCCGGCGCAGCGTCGTGCGCAGGAGCGTCAGCCACTCGCGCGCCTGCGCGGCCGAGCGCACGTCGGGCTCGGTGACGATCTCGGCCAGCGGCGTGCCGCCGCGGTTGAAGTCCACGACGGAGGCGTCGGAGCCGTGGATGCGCCCGCTGGCGCCGGCGTGGACGAGCTTGGCCGCGTCCTCCTCGAGGTGGACGCGGTGGATGCGCACGTCGCCGAGGTGCCCGCCGCGGCACAGCGGCTCGTCGTACTGGCTGATCTGGTAGCCCTTGGGCAGGTCCGGATAGAAGTAGTTCTTGCGGTGGAAGATCGACCGCGGCGCCAGCTCGGAGCCGACCGCGAGGCCGATCATCAGCCCGAAGTGGATCGCCTGCGCGTTGGCGCGCGGCAGCGTGCCGGGCAGCCCGAGGCAGACCGGGCAGGTGCGCGTGTTGGGCGGCTCGCCGAAGGAGAGCGCGCAGCCGCAGAACATCTTCGTCCTGGTCGCGAGCTGGACGTGGATCTCCAGGCCGATGACGGGCTCGAACTCGCTCATCTCGGAGTCCTCCGCGGGGCATCCGGCCCCGCGTTCTGCTGACGGAGCGCGAGCGGAGCGAGGCGCGCTTGCGGCCGCGCGAGAGCGCCGCTGGCATCGAAGCCGATCGCCTGCTCCAGCGCGAAGGCCGCGTCGAGGATGGCGTTCTCGCTGAACGCCGGGCCGGCGAGCTGAAAGCCCGTCGGCAGCCCTTCGCTCAGCCCGTTGGGGATCGAGATCGCGGGGATGCCGGCCAGCGACATCGGCACGGTGCAGTAGTCGTTGACGTACATCGACAGCGGGTCGGCGGTTTTGGCGCCCAGCTCGAATGCCACGGTGGGCGACGTCGGCGTGACGACGAAGTCGAAGTCCGCGAAGGCCGTGCGGAAGTCCTCAGCGATCTTCGTGCGCACGCGCTGCGCGCGGCCGTAGTAGGCGTCGTAGTAGCCGCTG
>JBBSMC010000076.1:0-13858 GCA_038233375.1 Solirubrobacterales bacterium | reverse complement strand
GTCGCGTCCGCGACATCGAGCGCCTCGATCGCCGTGGTGGTATCGAACATCGGCTTGGCCAGCTCGGCGGCGCCGCTCAGCCAGCGCGAGCGCGCCTCCTCCGGCGCACCGTGGAGAACCGACTCGAACAGCTGGCGCACGACCCCGAAGGGAAAGCTCGACTCGAGCTCGCTGCCGCGCGCCGTCAGCACCCGCATCCCTCGCGGGCGGTGCGCCGCGAGGCCGCCAGCAGCGAGTCTTGCCGAGCCCGGCCGCAGCCTGCACCACGACCAGCCGGCTGCGGCCGTCACAGGCTTCCTCGATGCCCATCCGCGTCTCTGCGACCTCGATCTCACGCTCGCGCAGCTCAGTGACGGTGACCGGAGGCATCGCGTGACGGACTCTAATCCTCAGGGGCCACCCCCGACAAAGATCAGGGATCGACTCAGGTTCACGCGGCCGCCGGCGAACGGCACAGTCACGTCATCGCATAAACGAGATCGAGGAGCAGATCATGGCCAGCACGCAGACCACCCCCACGCAGACCGGCATCGTCGTGTCGACCGGGATCTCCGGCGGCGGCCCCGGACTCGTGCTTCAGCACGCCGAGGGCATCGTCGTGTCGACCGCCCTCACAGCCGGCGGCCCAGGAATCGTGATCCAGCACGCCGAGGGGATCGTCGTGTCGACTGCGATCACCGCGGGCCCGGGCGGTGGTGGTGGCATCTGGCTGAACCACGCCGAGGGCGTCGTCTCCCGGTAGCGTCGCGGGTCGTGAGGTTGACGTCATGACGAGCGGCGACCTTCGACCCGCTGGTGTCGTACTCGCGGCCGAGGTAACTGCGGCCCTGGAGTCAGGCGACCCTGCGCAGGCCGCGGACCTGGCCGGCGATGCCGCGAGCGCCTTCCTCGCCGAGCAGGGAGAGCCGAACTTCGACGCTCCGAACATGCTGCGCCTCGGCGCGCACGCGCACCTGCTGGCCGGCGATCACCGCAGCGCACTCGACACGCTCGATCGCGCGCGTCCGCTCGCCGAGCCGCTGCCTGCCGGAGAGCCGTTCGATCGGCTCAACGTGCAGTTGCAGCGCCTGCGCGGCGAGGCGCTGCTGGCGGCGGGCGACCGGCCCGCGGCCCGCGCCGAGCTCCAGGCCGCACTCGAGCGCTGCCTGGCAACGCTCGGCAGCGAGGACATCGACACGGCCGTCATCCACAACATGCTCGGCATCGTGGGGAAGTTCACCGGCAGGTTCGACGACGCGCTGACCCACTACACCCGCGCGGGTGAGCTCTTTCGCGCACACGGTGTGGGCGATGACGTCCTCGGCGTGCTGCACCACAACCTCGGCGGTCTGGCGCACAGCCGCGGCGACCTGCCGACGGCGGAGCGCGAGACGCGGCTCGCGCTGGAGTTGCACACGGCCGACGCCGGACCGGCGCATCCCGCCAGCGCCGCCGACCGCGGGCAGCTCGGAGCGATCCTCTCCGAGCTCGGTCGCCATGAGGAGGCCGAACGCGAGCTGCGGCGCACGGCGCGCGACATGGCCGCCGCGCACGGGCCCGATCACCTCGAGGCCGGGATCGCGAGCACGGCCCTGGGGGCGGCGCTGCACCGCGTCGGCCGGCTCGACGAGTCCGACGCCGCGTACCGCCGGGGGCTCGCGATCCGTGAGCGACTGCAGGGCGCTGCGCATCCCGAGCTCGCGCCGACGCTCGTGAACCTGTCGCGCCTGTGCGAGCAGCGCGGCGACGGCGAGCAGGCGCTCGAGCTCGCGCGCCGCGCTGTGCGCAACCTCGACGGGGCCGTCGCCGACGACCATCCGATCCTGCGCGCCGCGCGCGAGCGGCTCGCCGAGCTCGGCGGCAACGAGGCGTGAGAAGGGAGAAGGCCGCCGGTCCGCGGCTGCTGGTCCCGGAGACGGTCCAGACGTCGGGCATGGACTGCGGCCCGGCGGCGCTGCGCTCGCTGCTCGCCGGGTTCGGCCTGCAGGTCAGCTACGGGCGCCTGCGCGAGGCGTGCCAGACCGACGTCGACGGGACGTCGATCAATGCGCTCGAAGCCTCGGCGCGTGCGCTCGGACTCGATGTCGCGCAGCTGATGCTGCCCGCCGATCACGTCCCGCTCGCCAGCGCGACGGCGCTGCCGGCGATCGCGGTGTCGCGGCTGCCGAACGGTATGCCGCATTTCGTCGTCGCGTGGCGCCGGCACGGGCGCTGGGTGCAGCTCATGGATCCCGGCACCGGGCGGCGGCTGGTCGGCGCGCGCGGGGTGCCGGATTTCCTCTACATCCACGAGCAGCCGGTGCCGATGGCGGCGTGGGAGGGATTCTCGCGCGGGCCGACGTTCCAGGACGCGTTGCGCGAGCGACTGCAGGCACTGGGGCCGCCCGAGCGCGACGCGACCGCGTTGATCGCTCGCGCGGAGGAGGCGGGGCCGGTCGCGATGGCGGCGCTCGACGCGCAGGCGCGCGCGCTCGCCGCCGATCAGCGCCCGGGGCGCGGCGCGGCTCGCTCCGCCGCGCTCGAAGGTGCGGTCGAAGACCCCGCCGCCGCGCTCGCCGCGCTGCCCGCCGAGGCCTGGTTCGCGCGGCCGCTGCACGGCGGCGAGGAGGTGCTGCTGCGCGGTGCGGTGCTCGTGCGCGCCCGCGGTCTGGCCGCCGATCCACCCGATCCGGGCACGCTCTCCGAGGATCTCGCGGCCGCGCTGACGGAGCCGGCGCCGCAGCCGGCGCGCAGCCTGCTCGCCGCGGCCCGGGCGGCGGGTCGGGTCGCGCTCGCCCCGCTGCTCGTCGCGGTCGTCCTGCTGGCGGGCGGCGCCGTCGCCGAGGCGGCGCTGCTGCAGGGTTCGCTCGGCGACGGCGCCGTGCGCTCGACGCTGCTCGCCGTCGCCGGGCTGGCGCTGCTGCTCGCCGTCGTCGAGACGCTCAGCGCCGCCTCCGGACTCGGCATCGGCCGGCGCCTGGAGGTCGGCCTGCGCCGGGCGCTCGCGCTCAAGCTTCCCCGGCTGCCCGATCGCTACCTGCGCTCTCGCCCGCCGTCGGACCTCGCCGAGCGTGCGCACGTCCTGCACGAGCTGCGGGTGCTGCCGCTGCTGGCGACGCAGCTGCTCGCCGCCGGCTTGGAGACGTTGCTCGTCGGCGCCGCGCTGTGCGTGCTCGTTCCCTCGGTGGCACCGCTCGTCGTGCTCGCGACCGTCGGGGCGCTTGGCGCCGCCGCGGCTGTTCAAGTGCCGCTACGCGAGCGCGAGCTGCGCGCGCGCGAGCATCTGGTGGCGGTCGGGCAGACGAACCTCGACGCGGTGCTGGGGGTGATGGCGATTCGCGCCCACGGCGCCGAGCCCGCGATCGTCGAGCAGCACGAGGAACGCCTGCGCGGCTGGATCGCATCGGCGCGCGCAGCCGTGCGCGCCCGCACCGCCGCGACGTTCCTGCAGACCGCCTGCGGCATCGGCCTCGCGATCCCCGTCGTGGTGACCGGCCTCGATCACCTCGACGCCGTGCCGGAGCGACTGCTGCTCGTGCTGTGGGCGATCACGATCCCGGTCGCGGCGGAGCGGGTCGGGCAGATCGCACTGCAGTGGCCGCAGCTGCGCACGCTCGCGCTGCGCCTCGCCGAGCCGCTCGACGCGCCGGAGGCGGCGCGGGGTGACGCGGTGGCGGTCGACGAGGGCGGGACGGGTGGGGTCGAGATCGTGTTCGACGCGGCGTCCGTCCGTGCCACCGCTCGCGAGGTGCTGAGCGCGACGACGTTGCGGATCGATCCCGGCGAGCACGTCGCGCTCGTCGGCACGTCGGGCGCCGGGAAGTCGACGCTGCTGGCGCTGGCGCTGGGCCTCGCCGATCCCTCCGGCGGGGAGGTGACCGTCGACGGCCGACCGCTGGCCGGCGGCGGCGCGGCGGCGCTCTGGCCCCACGTCGCCTGGGTCGAGCCGCAGGTGCGCATCTGGAACCGCGACCTGGTCTCCAACGTGGCGCCGGGCGCGGATCCCGCGCGGGTCGCCGCGCTGGTCGCGGCCGCCGAGCTCGACGCGGTCGCGACGCGTGTCGGCGAGCAGGCGCTCGGCGCCGACGGCGGGCTGCTTTCCGGCGGCGAGGGCCAGCGCGTGCGGCTCGCCCGTGCTCTGGATCGCAAGGGCGTGCGGCTGGCCGTCCTCGACGAGCCGCTGCGCGGCCTCGATCGCGGCCAGCGCCACCGCCTGCTCGCCACCGCCCGCGAGCGCTGGCGCGGCGCGACGCTACTGTGCGCCACGCACGACGTCGGCGAGGCGCTGACCTTCGATCGCATCCTCGTGCTCGAGGATGGACGCGTCGTCGCGGACGGTTCGCCGGACGAGCTGCTGGCCGCTGCGGACGCGCCGCTGCGGGCGATGCTGGAGGCCGAGTCGGCGCTGCGCGACGAGCTCGACGCCGGCCGCGGCTGGCGGCGGCTGCGCGTCCAGGACGGGACGCTGCGGGAGGAGGCGCCCGTTTCAGCCCCCGCCGACGCGGGGGTTGTCGAAATAGTCGCGCGGAACACGACAAATTCGACACACCCGGTCTCGTCGAGCAGCGAGCGGTGTGTCGAATCCGACTCGTCTGGCGAGGTTCATTCGACACGCCCCGCGCCGCGCGATCGCGCCGCGCCCGCCGGCGCGGTCTTCGCGCTCGCGACGATCGCGCGCTACGTCGCGTTCGCCGCGTCGTGGTCGGTGATCGGCACGGCGATCTTCAGCGGCGGTGGCGCGGGTCTTACGACCTGGGCGCTGCTGCTCGCCGCGACGATCCCGCTCGCCGCCCTCGCCGAGGCCGCCGAGGGCCGCACGGCGATCGCGCTCGGCGCCCAGCTGCGGCGCCGGACGCTGCGCGGCGCGCTCGCGCTCGATCCGAGCTGGGTGCGCCGCGAGGGGCCGGGCCGCATCATCGGTCGCGCGATGGAGGTCGACGCGATCGCCCGCCTGGCCGCCGGCGGCGGCCTCGGCGCGGTCACGCTCGCGATCGAGTTGGGGGTGGCCGCGGTCGCGCTGGGGTCGAGCGCGCCGGGACGGGCGGCGGCGATCCCGCTCTCCGCGGTGCTCGTGGCGGCGGGCTTCACGGCCGCGCTCGTCGTGAGACGCCGCCGCGTGTGGACGAGCGCGCGGCTGTCGCAGACCGACGAGCTGCTCGAGGCGATCGCCGGCCAGCGCACGCGGCTCGTGCAGGGAGACGACGACGTCGAGACGCGCGACCGCCGGCTGACCGAGTACGCCCGTCTCGGCGAGCGCGCAGACCGTCCGTTCGCGCTGCTCGCGGGCACCCTGCCGCGCCTCGCGCTCGCCGGCGGTCTCGCCGGCATCGCGCTCGCCGGCGACCTCGACCGGCCGGGCGACATCGCGCTCGCGCTCGGCGGGGTGCTGCTGGCGTCGCAGGCGCTGCGGCGGCTCGCGCTCGCGGTCGAGACGCTTACGAGCGCGGCGCTCGCCCGCCAAGCGCTCGCGCCGATCCTGCGCGCCGAGCGGGAGTCGGCGCCCGCGCCCGCACCACCGCCGAGCGCCGCGCCACGACCGGCCCACGGCGCCGCGCCCGGCACGCTGCACGTGCGCGATCTGTCCGTGCAGCGCGGCGGTCGCAACGTCCTGCACGACGTCGACCTCGACCTCGCACCGGGCGAGCGCGCCGTCCTCGCGGGCGCATCGGGCGCGGGCAAGTCCACGCTCGCGACCGCGCTCGCCGGCATCCTGCCCGCCACCGAGGGCCACGTCGGCCTCGACGGCGGCCGACCCACCGACGCCGGCTGGCGCGAGCGCGTCGGCCTCGTGCCCCAGCATGGCGACAACCACATCCTGCTGGCGCCGGTCGCCTTCAACCTGCTCATGGGCCGCGGCTGGCCGGCGAGCGAGGAGGACCTCGCGGAGGCCGTCGCGGTCTGCAGCGAGCTCGGCCTCGGGTCGGTGCTGGAGCGCATGCCCGCGGGCCTTGGTCAGACCGTCGGCGAGACCGGCTGGCGCCTCTCGCAGGGCGAGCGTGCGCGGTTGTGCCTCGCGCGTGCGCTGCTCGCCGACCACGACGTGCTGATCCTCGACGAGCCGCTCGGGGCGCTCGATCCGCAGACCGCGCGGACGGTGCTCGCAGTCGCGCGCCGTCGCGCGCGCACGCTCGTCGTCATCTCACAGGAGTAGCGCCTCACAACGACGAAAACGGCCGCCCTCCGCAACGGGTGGACGGCCGCTGCGGTCAGGCGAGGCGCTTAACGCCCGACGCCGGCGAGCGCCTCGATCGCCAGCTCGAGATGGCGCTCCTGCAGCCGGATGTGGCTGTGCTGGCTCATCGAGCGCGGCGCCACGCCGATCGCCTCGACAGGCGGCGCGTTGGAGAGCACCGGCACGGCGATCAGCAGCTCGACCTGCACCGACCACGGCCAGCGCGCCGCCATCGGGTCCTCGGTCGTCGGCTCGGAGATCACCTCGGCGATGCCGAACACCCGCTGCCAGACCGAGGCGTAGAGCACGAGCCGGTCGCCGCTGGTCATCCGCGGCCGGCGCGGGAAGGCTGTCCGTCCGGGCTCGATCAGCCAGCTCCCCGCCTGCAGCCAGTGGTCGGCCAGCGGGTTCTCAGCCGTGCCGTGCGCCTTGAGGAAGACGGCGTGCGGCACGGGCGGCCTCGTCAGCGCGACGGGAGCAGCGCACGCAGGCGGCGAGCCGCTCGAGTCGCCGCGCCGCGCAGCATTCCGCCGCCACCGTCGTCGCCGCCGGTGATCGAGCGGTGCAGCAGCTGCATCGGGTGAAGCAGCGGCAGCGGCCGGCCCTTGCGCTGCAGGTGCGCTGAGATCTGCAGGGTGCAGCCGGGGTTGGCGGCGGCGATCGCCTCGGCGCCGGTGGCCAGCAGGTTGTCGGCCTTGCGCTCCCCCAGCCTGCTGGCCGGCTCGGGCCGCGTGAGGTTGTAGATCCCCGCCGAGCCGCAGCACAGCTCCCACTCGGCCGGCTCGACGAGCTCCAGCCCCGGGATCGCGCGCAGCAGCTGGCGCGGCTGGGACCGGACGCCCTGGGCATGCGCGAGATGGCAGGCGTCGTGGTAGGCGACCTTCAGCTCGACGGGGTGGCGCCTGGCCCGCGGCGGGTGCTCGGCGAGCAGCTCGTGGACATCGCGTGCCCGCCCGGCGAGCGCGGCGGCGCGCTCGGCCCACTCCGGGTCGTCGCGCAGCAGGTGGCCGTAGTCCTTGATCGCGGAGCCGCAGCCGGCGGCGTTGACGACGACGTGGTCGTACTGCTCGAACGCCTCGATCGTCGCCTTCGCCAGCGGCAGCGAGTCCTCCTCCTGACCGGCGTGCAGCCCGAGCGCGCCGCAGCAGCGCGGCGCCCGCGGTGCGTGGACCTCGAAGCCCTCGGCGGCGAGCACGGCGACCGTCGCGGCGTTTACGTCACCGAAGTACGCGCGCTGGACGCAGCCCTGCAGGAAACCGACCGTGCCGCGCTTCTCGCCGACGGCGCGTGTGTGGGACGGCAGGCGGCGCGCGGTATCGCGCAGCGTCACCGGCGGCGTGAGCTCGGTCAGCGTGGCCACGATCGGCCAGCGGCTCAGCAGCTTGGAGCGCTGCGCCCACGCGGCGAGGCCTGTGCGCTGCCCGAACACGAGCAGCGGGACCGTCGCCCGCAGCCGTGACGGGTGCGGGAAGGTGGCGAACAGCAGGCGCCGCAGCAGGCGCTCGCTCGGGGTGCGCGGGTGGTTGCGCTCGACCTGCGCGCGCGTGTCCTCGATCAGCAGGTCGTAGCGCACGCCCGACGGGCAGGCCGTCACGCACGCCATGCAGCCCAGGCAGTTGTCGAAGTGTCCGACCATCGTGTCCGACAGGACGCTGTCGGGCCGCAGCCCCTCGCTCATGAGCACGATCCGCCCGCGCGGCGAGTCCATCTCCTCGTTCCAGAGCACGTACGTCGGGCACGTCGGCAGGCAGAAGCCGCAGTGCACGCAGTCCTCGATGAGCTCCTGCTGCGGAGGCTTGTGCGTGTCGAAGGCGGCCATCGCCCCTCTAGATACCGCCCACGAAGATGCCGGGGTTGCAGGTGCGGGTCGGATCGAAGCGCTGCTTGACGCGGCGCATGAGCACGACGGCCGGATCCTCGACGTGGTCCCACGGGTCCAGGTGCGCGCGCACGTGGGCGGGCGCGTCGAGCACGACGCACGGCGACGGCGCCAGCACCTTGCGCAGCCGCGCGATCGCCGTGACGAGCTCGCCGGGCGCGGCGGCCGGCAGGCCGATCCACCACAGCCCGAGCGCTGCTCGGCCGACGAGCGACGCGCCGGCGATCTGCGCGGCGACGCACGCGTCGGCAAGCCCGGTGGGACGACCGGACACGCGCACGACCGCGCCGCCCTCGGCGCTGCGCTGCGCCGCCCGCTGGCGCGCCCACAGCTCGTCGTCGTCCTGCGTCGCGGCCGCGTCGAGCCCGAGCTCGGCGAGCACGCCCTCGGCCGCCGTGGCCTGCGCGACCGCCGCGATGCCGGCGAAGCGCGCGAGGATCGAGCCGCTCTGGGCCTCCCAGCGCACGTCGATCGCCTGCGCCTCCAGCGAGCTCGACGACAGCGCAATCGCGGCGCGCTGCAGCACGCCGGAGTCGTCGGCGGTGGCGGTCGCGGTCGCTCGGGCGGGCGCGCGGGGGTGAAGCCGCACGGCGATCTCGGTGATCAGGCCGAGCGTCCCGAACGAGCCGCTGTAGAGCTTGGACAGGTCGTAGCCGGCGACGTTCTTGATGACCTTGCCGCCGGCGCTCGCGAGCGAGCCGTCCGACAGCGCGACGGTGATCCCCAGCGCCAGGTCGCGCGCGGCGCCGTAGCGGTGGCGCAGCGGTCCGGAGTCGCCGGTCGCGATCGTGCCGCCGATCGTCGCGCCGTCGCCCTCGCCGAACGGAGGGTCGAGCGCGAGCATCTGGCCGCTGGCGGAGAACAGCTCGTCGAGCTCGCGCAAGGTGACGCCCGGCTGAACGACGGCGGTGAAGTCGCCGACGTTGTGCTCGACGACGGCGTCCAGGCCCGCCGTGCGCAGCTCGACGCCGCACTCGACGCCCGGGCCGCCCCAGGGCTTCGTGCCCGCTCCGGCGATCTGCACGCCGATGCCGTCGTCGGCGCACGCCCGTAGCAGCGCGGCGGCCTCCTCAGCCGTCTCGGGCGTCTGGCTGCGCACCTGCTGTGCCCTCAAAACCGCTCCGCGATCCCGTCACGCTCCAGCGGGTGCACGCGGTAGGGGCCGGGCACCTCGCCGCACAGGCGCGGGGTCGGCATGACCTTGCCCGGGTTGGCCAGGCCGCGCGGATCGAAGGCGCAGCGCAGGTGCTGGAACGCCGCCAGGTCGGGCTCGTCGAACATGCTCGGCATGTAGTGCTTCTTGTCGACGCCGACACCATGCTCGCCGGTGATCGAGCCGCCCGCATCGACGCATGTCTTGACGATCATGCCCGCGAGCTCCTCGGCGCGCTCGGCCTGCTCCTCGCCGTCGTAGAGCACGAGTGGGTGCAGGTTGCCGTCGCCGGCGTGGAAGACGTTGGCGACGCGCATCCCGTACTCCTCGGAGAGCGCGGCGATGCGGGCGAGCACCTCGGGCAGCTTCGTGCGCGGGATGACCCCGTCCTGCACGTAGTAGTTCGGCGCGAGGCGGCCCATCGCGGCGAACGCCGCCTTGCGCGTGCGCCAGATCAGCGCGCGCTCGACGTCGTCGCGCGCGATCCGGATCGAGCTCGCCCCGTTGCGCTCGCAGATCGCCACGACGTCGTCGAAGCAGGCGTCGCACTCGGCGAGCGAGCCGTCGAGCTCGATGATCAGCGCCGCGCCGGCGGCGGTGTCGAAGCCCGCGCCGACGGCCTGTTCGGCGGCCTGGATCGTGAGGTTGTCCATCATCTCGATCGCGCCCGGGACGACGCCGCCGGAGACGATCTCCGAGACGGTCTCGCCGGCGGCGGTCGTCGTGTCGAAGAAGGCGACCATCGTCTTCACGGTCTCGGGCTTGGGCACGACGCGCAGGGTGATCTTCGTGCAGATCCCCAGCGTGCCCTCGGAGCCGACGAACGCGCCGAGCAGGTCGTAGCCCGGGACGTCGAGCTCGCGGCCCCCGAGCGTGACGACCTGGCCGTCGGCGAGCACGACCTCCAGGCCCGTGACGTAGTTCGTCGTGAAGCCGTACTTGAAGCAGTGCGCGCCGCCGGAGTTCTCGGCGACGTTGCCGCCGATCGAGCAGACGATCTGCGACGACGGGTCGGGCGGGTAGAAGTGCGTGGGGCCGACGGCGAGGCCGACCTCGGTGTTCGTCACGCCGGGCTCGACGACGACGCGCCCGTTGTCGAGGTCGACCTCGAGCACCCGGCGCATCCGGGTGACCGCGATCAGCACGCCCTCCCGCACCGGCAGGGCGCCGCCGGACAGGCCCGAACCCGCGCCGCGCGCGACCCACGGGACACCGGCGTCAGAGCAGGCGCGGACGACGTCGCGGACCTCGCCGGCGCTGCCCGGCAGGACCACGGCGCCGGGCGTCACGCGGTACTGCAGCAGCCCGTCGGACTCGTACGTGCGCAGCTGGATCGACTCGGTGAGGACGTGCTCGGCGCCGCAGATCGCGCGCAGGCGCTCGAGCAGCGCGGGGCCCAGTGCGGTGGGCGCGGTGGGAAGGATGTCTTCGGCGAGCTCGGGCACGGATGGCAGCCGGCGAAGGGTACGCGACTGAAACTCAGGGCCCCTAAAGGTGTTCTCTCTTGCGTTCCGTCTCCCACAGCGCGTACGGTCGCGCCACCTACCCGGACGAGAGGACCGAGATGCCCCAACAGACCTACGTGTTCAGAGCCGAGCTCGTGGGGTTCGCAGGCGTACGCCGAACGGTGACGGTCGACGACGACCTGACCTTGGTCGACCTGCACTACGCGCTTCAGTCCGCCTTCGGCTGGGACGACGACCACCTGTACTCGTTCTGGATCGACGGCCGCTTCTGGGGCGACGAGGCGGGGCACTACATGCACCCGTTCCACGCCAAGTCGACCGACCCGCCCGGCAAGAGCGCCTGCGCGCGCCTCGACGAGCTCGACCTCGACGAGGGCCAGCCGGTCGCCTACGTCTTCGACTTCGTCTCCGAGTGGCGCGTGGCGCTGACCCTCGAGGAGAAGCGGGCGGCCGACGGTCGCGCCGTGGCGCGCTGCATCGAGAAGGTCGGCACGGCGCCGCCGCAGTACGCGCGCAGCTAGCTCGCGGCGCGGCGCGGGCCTACGGGGCTAGACCTCGCGCGGGGCTAGACCTCGCGCGGGGCTAGACCTCGGGCGGGACGAGCGCGGCGGGCGCCAGCGCGTAGAACGTCGCGACCGTCGGTCCCCCGCCGGGTGTCGTGCCGCCGATGACCTCGAAGAGCGGCTTGGAGCCGATCAGGCCGCCGTTGGCCTGCACGAAGGCGTCGGCCTCGGCGCGGCGGTCCTCGGGGACCGCGCCGGCGTTGAGCACGATCATTCCCGCGGGTCGATCCTCGGTCTGCACGAGCGGCAGGTCGAGCAGGATCTCTCGGATGTCTTGGGACATGAGCCGGTAGGGCGGATCGGACCGCTCGACGCTTCGGTTCGGCGACGGGACAGGACGATCCGGAGGGTACCGGAGAGTCAGCTCGCCGCCATTCTGCGACGAATCAGAACATCCGGCCTGGACCTTTACGGCTCGTGCCGCGTGACGGTGTCGACGCGGTCGAGCGATCGATCGCAAGGACACGACCTGGCCGACGCCGCTGGCCTCGGCCAGCGCGAACACCACCTCGTCGCCCGCGTGAAGGTCCCATGCCAGCGCGGGGGAACCAAGCTATAGCTCGACGAGCCGTCCGTCGCTCCGTGCCGCCGCCGCCAGGCCCCCGTCGGTGCTCAAGATCCGGGCGTCGAGCGCTCGCGCCAGCGCCAGATACGCGGCATCGTACGCCGTGAGCGCTTCGCGCAGAGCCCACACGTCGCGCGCGAGCGGAGCCACCGGGTGGCGAACCACACGTAGCGACAGCAGCAGGTCCAGGGCGCGGTCTGCCCGCTCAGGCGAAAGGTCGCCGCGTCGCCGCAGACCTCTCAGCGCCGAAATCGCCTCTACATGGAAATGCTCGGGAACGTCGAGCTCGGCAACCTCGGAGAGCTCGCTGCGGATTGACGCCGCCCGCGGCGCGCCCGAAAGCAAGTCGACCACCGCGCTCGCATCGGCGACGAGACGCGTCACCGGCGGCGCTCCTCGGCGATGACCTGCGCTGCCGGCGTCGGCGCGTCTGCAGGCGGTCGCAAGGCATCGACATCAGCAAGCCACCGGCTCATCGTGGGCCGACCGGCTGCGACGCGCAACTCGTCAAGGACGTAGTCCGACAGCGTCCGTCCCTCCTGAGCCGCTCGAACCTTGAGTTGCCTGTGCAACTGCTCTGGAACGTTCCGAACCTGAATTGTCGACATGCAATCCAAGATAGGTGCATGCGAATCGCATGTCAACGGTCTCGGACTTGGGCGCGCCCGCGCTCAACGATCCAACGGCTCTCGAAGCCGAGGACGCAAGCGAGTCGATCGAAGTGCTCGTCGTAGTGCAGAACGCCGATGCCGCGCTCGGCGGCGGCCGCCGCGGTCAGGGCATCGGTGATCGGGACACGATGGTGCAGGGGTCCGACCGCCGCCAGCTCGCGCATCGCCGCGACCGCGGTGCGCGCTGCCGACCGGTCGAGCGGCGCTTCGCGCATGTCGTCAAGGCGGCGTTCGAGCTGCGCGAACTCCGCGACATCCCGCGTGCTGTAGAGCAGCTCCAGCTTGACGACCGTGGTCATCCAGAGCTGGCCGGCGAGCATCGCGCGCGACCACTCGTCGGCGACCGCCCGCCGCACCGCCTGCGCCCAAGCCGAGGTGTCGATGACGTACGGCCGCCCATCGAAGGCCGTCGGCTCGATCACAACGCGATCGGCAGGTCATCGTTCTCTGGGCGGCCAAGCGCGCCGTCATCCAGCACGCTGTCGAGCCAGTCATGGTCGGCGAGCTGACCCAACGCCTGCCGGCACCGCTCGTCCTCGATCGCAAGCAGCCGCGCCCCGTGAACGGCGAGATCATGCACGAGCGTCGCCTCCGGGCCCGATCCGAGCAGCAGCCGCCCGCGCTCGAGCGCCTCGGCGAGCGACGGATCCTTCGTCACGGAGATGCGCGGGCGTTCGGTCGGCACTGCCTCGAAGTCTAGCGGTGCTGCCATGTGGTGCAGCACCTGATCGGCCGGCTGGGGTCTCGCGTCGCGGGGGCGCGGTACCTCGCACCTTGCGCGCTTTCTCAAGCACGCGACCTCGGGTATAACGTCATGCGTCAATGACGCCTTGCGTTATGCTTCTCCATCGTGCTGCGCTCATTCGCTGACAAAGACACAGAGCGTGTCTGGCGACGCGAGCGCTCGCGACATCTTGACGCGAACACCCAGCGCGCCGCGCTGCGCAAGCCCTTGATCCTGGACGCGGCAGACACCCTGGACGACGCGCGGATCCCGCCCGGCAACCGGCTCGAGAAACTGCGCGGCGACCGCGCCGGGCAGCACAGCGTCCGCATCAATCAGCAATGGCGCATCTGCTTTCGCTGGACCCCGGCCGGACCGGAAGACCTCGAGATCGTCGACTACCACTGAAGGAGGATCCCCATGAACGTCACGTCGCCCACAGCACCGATCCATCCGGGAGAGATCCTTCTGGAGGAGTACCTCGTTCCGCTCGGCATCACGCAGCACCGGCTCGCCGTCGCGATCGGCGTGCCACCACGGCGCATCAACGAGATCGTCCACGGCAAGCGACGCATCAGCGCCGACACAGCCCTCCGGCTCGCCCGCTACTTCGCGACATCAGAGCGCTTCTGGATGAACCTCCAGGGCCGCTACGACCTCGAGATCCAACGCGACCGCCTGGCGACAACCCTGGAGGACATCCGTCC
>JBBSMC010000075.1:0-14092 GCA_038233375.1 Solirubrobacterales bacterium | reverse complement strand
TGAAGCTCGGACTACGCGACCGCGTCCAAGCCGTCGTCCTCGCATACGAAAACGGCATCGTCACGGCGGGCGCCTGAGCAGACCCGTCGCTGCGTCGCGGGCCGGGCGAGTGCCCCGCCTGACGGCCACTGTCATTCGACCTTCGTTCTACATGCGTGATCCATCGATCAGGCGCTTGCGCATCAAGGATTCGCTCGCTCACCACAGAACCGCCACGTCGTAGGCCGACAGCGCGCCGTCGGCCGTCACGAGCAGAACTCCGAGATCGCGGGCCTGCGCGACGAGCAGCCGGTCGAACGGATCACGGTGATGGAACGGCAGATCTGCTATGGCCCACACCTGAGCACGCGTGATCGACACCTGATGAAAGCCGAGCTCTGCGACGATTTGCGGCAGGTCGTCAGGACTGCGCAGCTTGCCGACCGAGCGCTTGATCGCGATCTCCCACAGGGAAGCGTCGCTTACCCCGAACGTCGTCGGGTCACGCTCGATGTCATCGCTGAGCCATGCTGGCAGGCGCTCGTCAGCCGCGAGCGCCCAGAGCAGCGGATGCGTATCCAGCAGACGGGCAATCAGATGTAGGGCTCCCACTCGGGACCCAGCTCGTCGAAGTCGTCGCTGATCCAGATCTGGCCCCGCAGCGCGCCGATGGGCGATCGACGCGACGAAGGGGGCGGCTCGATCGCGACGAGTCTGACGACGGGCGTGTTGCCGCGGCGAATAGTGACCTCTTCCCCGCGCTCGGCCCGCGCGACGAGCTTTGACAATTGGGTCTTGGCGTCGCTGATGCTGACGGCCTCGCTCATGTGCACGAGGCTAGCACGACCTGTCTAACCTGGCCAGGTTAGCCGCTGTCATTTGACCGTCGTTCTACAGCGACCGTCAGGAAGCGCGCCGAGGAGAGCGGTTAAGCACGTCGTGAGAGCGGCGCCGAAGCAGGCGACGAGAGCGGTTAAGCAGCTCATCGAGACGGGGCTCTGCGAAGGAGATTGCCACCCGCGGCGGCGGAGCCTGTCTTTTGGTCGGCGATGTATCTCGCCGTCGTTCGGAGCTCGGCGTGGCCAGCGAGCTCGCGGAGAACGCGCGGTACACCCCCGCGTAGGTGTGGCTTGTCAATGGTGCACTCGGACCGTTTGGTGACCGCAATCGCGACAGCTGCCAGTGATCTGTCGTCACCGACGGCCAGCAGGCCCGCGGGCGGTGCCGGGAAACTTCCGTCATGCCCAAGCCGGTAGGCATCGGCGATGACTCACGACACTGGTGGTGGCGTCGCCGGGGACGGCTCGACGCCGCGGTCGCCCGTGCGTGTGTGACGAGCTCGAGCGTGTCCCCGCGTTCAGGTCGAGGGCACCTGTTTCATCTCCGTGACGTCTCACAGCGAGCCGAGCACCGAGCGGTCGAGCTCCAGCATCAACTTCGCTCCGCGCACCAGCACCTCGGCGTCCCCCCGCTCGACTACCTCGCCGCCGCGATCGCCGAGGATGCGGCGCTCTCATTCGACCGTCGTTTTGCACCTCCTGTGTGGAGCGAGCGTCACCTCGATTGCAGTGGGTCGGTCACGAGATGGGCCCACGGATCGTTGGCGCCGTGTCAGTGTGGCGGCGCTGGCGCTCGGAGACATCGCTCGCGGTGTTTCGCGGTGTTTACGATGCGCGAGGTTTCAGCGGGTCGGTCCAGCGGAGCCCTTCGAACCGGGCGAAGTCCCGGTCGGTGCTGCATAGGATCAGGCCATGCTCGATCGCGATCGCGGCGAGGTGCGCGTCTGGCACCAGATCGGGCTTGGACTCGGGGGCAACGAGTTCAGCGAGGAGCTGTGCGTGGCGCTCACTCGGGTGGGGTGTCCATGTGACTGGGAGCGAGAGCCACCAGTTGACGACCGCAGCGGCTTCGCTCAACGCGATGGGACGGCTCAGCACCCGCGGGCTGGCCGACAGGCGTACGAAGGCGAGCAGCGCTCCCCACGGCAATCCGACGCCATCGGTTTCATTAAGCCGCTCGTCGAGCCAGGTCTTCGCGGCCTCGTGAGCCTCGAACTGCTCGTGTACCGAGTACATGAGCAGGTTGGCGTCGACAAGGATCAGCGGTGATCCTCGCCCTCGGCATGCTCGATCGCTGCCTCGACGTCATCGACGGAGATCAGCGGGAGACCGGTGTAGAAAGTCGGGGTGCTGAAGCGACCCGACGGCGCGGCGGCTCGATCCCGCTCATGGGCGAGGCCGAGGCGCAAGAGGCGGTTGACCTCGTCGCGTAGCGTCCCGCCCC
Organism: Solirubrobacterales bacterium; assembly: GCA_038233375.1. Lineage (GTDB taxonomy): Bacteria > Actinomycetota > Thermoleophilia > Solirubrobacterales > Solirubrobacteraceae > CADCVQ01. The sequence goes on along the minus strand of JBBSMC010000075.1, from coordinate 11,830 downwards.
CTTCCCCCCGCCGTCGGACCAACTCGGCTGCAACGTCTGGGTCGAAGACGATCGTCGTACGCATGCATACAAGCATAACAAGAGGTATGCGGATGTGCGCAAGTCCCCACTGTCATTCAACCGTCGTTCTACAGCGCACCGGGTGCCGCCTCGGATCCGAGCCCGACGCCTTCGGCGATCTCGCGCGTGTCCCACAGGCCGCGATCCTGCCGGTCGAGGGTGACGATCCAGCCGACGGGGTCGAGCCCGCGCCGGAAGGGAAGCCGGGCGTCGTTCAGGAGCATCAGTGCGAGCAGCCCGCGCGCCTCGGGCTCCTGCGTGGCGAGGGTGAGCTGGCGGGCGAGCGCGATCGCCTCGCCGGCCAGGTCCAGCCGGCCCGCGTGGCCGGCCGTGTAGACGAGGTAGAGCACGCGCAGCACGACGGCGAGGTCGCCGGGCTGGTCCAGGCGGTGCCCGCGCAGGGCGCGCTTGGCGCGGCTGATCCGCTGCGCCATCGTCGCCTCGGGGACGTTGCGAGGAAGCTCTCCGGCGATCGGCTTCCCTTGCGAGAGCGCGAGCTCGGACCCGTCGTCCGATCCGAGTATGAACAGGTGGTCGTCTTCGTGGAGGCGCTCCGTGCGCCCGCGGCTTCCCGCCCGCCGCTCGCTGGCTGTGCAGGATCGCGCCGCAGCTGCGAGCCGGCCGGCCGCGCCGCTACAACTCGAGGACGATCTGCATCGCATCCTCGACGCTGAGCAGTTCAGCGGCCGTGAGAATGCCGACCATCCCGTCCAAGCGCTGGGCGTCTACGGTTCGGATCTGCTCGCAGAGCACCCGCGTGCGTTGCCCCGCGACGACAACCGCGGGGCGAAACGTCGCCGCGCGAGCTGACATCGACGTCGGAACGACGACGACCGTGTTCAGCAACCAGAGGTCATCGCTCTGAACGACGATCGCGTAGCGCCGACCGGATTGCTCGTGTCCGCTGCTGCGACCGAGGCGAACGCTGCAGATCGCGCCTCGCGTCAGTTCGGCCAAGGCGCCTCGGCCTCGTCGAGGTCGCCCAGTGCCTCCTGACGTGCGCGGCGATCCTCGGGATCGGCGGCCAGACGCGCCACCTCGGACCGCAGTGCAGAGCGTCGCCGCCGACGCGCGGCTGCCTCGGCCAGCGCGGCGCGGACGACATCCGATTCGGTGCCCCCCTCCCGCAGCAACAGCTCCAGGTCGGCCTCTGACCGAGCGTCGAGCCGGGCTCTGACCGTGCGCGATGCCACCGTTCGACCGTAGCACAACCTGTGGCACAGCTGTCACCGTCATTCGACCCGTCGTTCCTACACCGGGACGCGGCTTGATCCCCGTGCTCGGAGGATGCGTCAGGAGGCCAGGTGCGCTGCTCCGAAGAACGTCGTGCGGACCACCGGCTCTCCGGACGCGTCCGAGGCGCCGAGGTCGACCGTCGCCACGATGGCGAAGTCGCGGTGGGCTTCGGGGTCTTCGATGATCTGGCGCACTGTCCACGAAGGTGCCCCGGCATCGACTGGGTTGCGGTCGATCATCAGCAGCTCCGGCGAGCGCGCGTCCGGCCCGGCGTCCATCCACTCGTACTCGTCCCAGTAGGCGCCCAGCGCGGCCTCCCACGCAGCCGCGCCCATGGTTACCTTGCCAGACGGGCCGCTGAGCGCAGCCGCCGCGACCTCGAGTTGCGCAAGCCCTGCGGCGTCGTCGCGCGACGCCCGCTGAACCTTCTGGAACATGGCATTTCGAATCATCACGGTGAACGCGCGGGCGTTCGCGGTGATCGGCCGCGGCGGCGAGGGCGCCTCGCCCGCTGCCATGGCTGCTGCTACGCGGGCAACCGATTCGGGGTCTGTGAGCGCCTCCCACTCGTCGAGCAGGCTCGAATCGGTCTGGCGGACCGTCTCCCCCAGCCACTCGATGATCTCGTCGAGCTCGTCGGTCTTGACCTCCTCGGGAACCGTATGGCGAAGCGCCCGGTAGGCGTTGCTGAGGTATCGCAGCACCAAGCCCTCGGAGCGGGCCAGACCGTAGGACGAGACGAACTCGGTGAACGTGCGCCCCCACTCGTACATGTCACGCACGACCGACTTCGGTGACAGGTCCGACTCGCGCACCCACGGATGGGTTTCGCGGTACACCCGCAGCGCGTCGAGCAGGGGCTCCCCCAGCGGCTTCGGATAGCTGACCTCCTCGAGCAGCTCCATGCGCTCGTCGTACTCGATTCCCTGGGCCTTCATCTCGGCGACCGCCTCGCCGCGCTCCTTGTGAGCCTGCGCCATCAGCACGGGGAACGGATCGTCGAGGATCGACTCGACAACCGAGAGCACGTCCAGGCTGTAGGTGTCGGACTCTGGGTCCAACAGTTCGAACGCGACGAGGGCGAAGGACGCAAGCGGCTGGTTGAGTGCGAAGTCGGCCTGGAGCTCGAGAGCCAGCTGCAGCGTGCGGCCGTCCGGGTCAGGCGCTGTCATCCACACGAGCACGCCGGCGCTGACGAGCTCGTCCCCGAGCGCCTGCGCCTGCTCGGAAAGGCGCCGGCGTCCGCGCTCGTCCTCGTGGTTGTCCTCCATCAGTGCGCGCATGGTCTCGACCGGGTCCGCCGGCTGGTTGACGACGTTGAGGATCATCGCGTGGTCGACCCGCATCCGCGACACGAGCGGTTCGGGCACGGCGTCCCTCAGGCGCTCGAATGTCTCCTCGGTCCAGCTCACCACGCCGTCGGCGGGCTTCTTGGTTTGGATCTTGCGCCGCTTCCTTGGATCGTCGCCCGCCTTGGCCAGCGCGCGCGTCCGCTCGATCACATGATCGGGCGCCTGCACGACGACGTAGCCGGACGTGTCGAACCCGGGGCGTCCGGCGCGTCCGGCGATCTGATGGAACTCGCGCGCCTTCAGGATCCGGTGGCGGCTTCCGTCGTACTTCGCCAGACTCGTGAACACCACCGTGCGGATCGGGACGTTGATGCCCACGCCGAGCGTGTCGGTGCCGCAGATCACCTTCAGCAGGCCGGTCTGTGCGAGCTGCTCGACCAGGCGCCGGTAGCGCGGCAGCATCCCGGCATGGTGCACCCCGACGCCGCCCCGTACGAGCTTGGAGAGCGTGCGCCCGAAGCCGGCGGTGAAGCGAAACGCGCCGATCGTGCTCGCGATTGCGCCCCGCTCCTCTCGCGTGCACAGCTTCGCCGACAGCAGCGACTGGGCACGCTCCATCGCGGAGGCCTGCGTGAAGTGCACGACGTAGATCGGCGCCTGATCGGCCGCGACGAGCTCCTCCAACAGTTCGTGCATCGGCTGGACCGACCAGGCGTAGTGCAGTGGCACAGGCCGCTCGGCGTCGTGGATGACCACCGTCTCGCGCCCCGTTCTCCGGGTCAGGTCGTCGGCGATCCCGGTGACGTCACCAAGCGTTGCCGACATGAGGAGGAACTGCGTGTCGGGCAGCGTGAGCAGCGGCACCTGCCACGCCCAGCCGCGCTGGCCGTCCGCGTAGTAATGGAACTCATCCATCACGACCTGGCCGACGTCCGCGCCGGCGCCTTCGCGCAGCGCGATGTTCGCCAGTACCTCCGCCGTGCAGCAGATGATCGGCGCGTCGGCGTTGACCGATGCGTCACCGGTCAGCATCCCCACGTTGTCCGCCCCGAAGATCGTGCACAGCGCGAAGAACTTCTCAGAGACGAGCGCCTTGATCGGCGCCGTGTAGAACGTGACGCTGCGATTGGCCAGCGCTGCGAAATGCGCGGCCACCGCAACCATCGACTTACCCGAGCCGGTCGGTGTGGCGAGCACAACGTTGTTGGCGCTGAAGAGCTCGATGGCCGCCTCCTCCTGGTGCGGGTAGAGGCTCAAGCCCTGGCGCGCCGTCCAATCCGTGAATGCCTCATACAGCGAGTCCGCGCTGCGGTCGGGGGGAAGGGCGTCGACCAGGTTCATGCGCCTGGCGCACGCTAACGGTCCGCGCTGATGAACCGCCGCGCCCACACCACGGATAGGGCAATCGCGGACGGACTGCCGTCGAGAAGGCCCGGTGACCGACTACTCGGGACCCCGGACGTGGGCCGGTAGCGAGTACTCGGCGATCGGCGGCACCGACACGCGATCCCGGCACGCGGCACGCGGAATCCCCGGGTTCTGGGTCGCCCAGCTACCCTGCGTGCGTGTCCGGAGAATGGCTTGGCACCGACATCCCGCTGCATGCTCATCACGAGCGCCCCGCGGGCATGGGCCTGCACATCTGTGCGGTCGTGCAGCGCGGATCCGGTTCGCCCAGCGAGCACGTCGAGGTCGCCAACGACGGCGCTGAGCCGGTGCCCGTGACGGGGCTCGAGCTGACGGACTGCTCCGGGCAGCACCACGAGCACGTGTACTCGTTTCCGGAGGGCGAGCTCGCGGCCGGTCAGACCGCCTACGTCTACAGCGGGAAGGGCAAGAGCCAGCGCACGCGCACCGGCGACCTGATCCTGTACGCCGGCCTGCAGGCTCCCGTCTGGAAGGACGAGTCGCATGTCGCATACCTGCGCCACCCGGATGGCAGGATCATCGACACGATGCATGCCGGGCGCCCGCAGCGTCACCCCGACGGGCACTGACCGGCTCGCCGACGGTACCTCAGACGTAGCGTCGTATCGCGGCCATGGCGGAAGACCCCCAGCCCCCGCCGAACAGCGCGGCATGGGCGAGCAGCGGCATGACCTGCCAGAGCGCGACGCGATCCTCGTGGCCGTCGGGCAGCGGGGCCACCTCCTCGTAGGCGGCGAGCACGTCTGGTCGCCCCCCGCCGAAGAGCGCCAGCATCGCCAGATCGACCTCGCGATGGCCGCCGTAGGCCGCCGGGTCGATCAGCCAGGGCCGGCCGTCGGCGGCGACCAGCACGTTGCCGCTCCACAGGTCGCCGTGCAGGCGCGCCGGTGGCTCCGCCGGTCCGGCGAGATGCTCGAGCCGGGCTACGAGGCGCTCGAGGAGCGCGTGCGCCCCCGCCGGCAGCGCGTTGCGATCGGCCGCCATCCGCGCGAGCGGCTCGAGCCGACGCGTGGCGTAGAACTCCGGCCAGCTCGCGGTCGGCCCGTTGGGCAGCGTGAGCGGGCCGAGGACGACGTCCGCCGCACCGCCGAAGACGGGCGCGCCCGCGCGATGCAGCGCCGCGAGGCCTCGGCCGAGCTGCGCGTCGGTGTCGGGGCTCCCGCTGCCTCGCTCGATCCACTCAAGCGCGAGGAACCGCGGGCCCGCAGGGGCATCGGCGACGCCCAGGACCTTCGCAACCGGCAGCGCGCCGGGCTCGGCCAGCCAGCGCAGTCCCTCCGCCTCGCGCGTGAACGCCTGCGGTGCCGCATCGGCGGCCGTCTTGACGAACACCTGATCGCCGTCGTCGAGCTCGGCGGCGTAGGCCTCGTTCAGGTCGCCGCCGGAGATCGGCGCCAGCCGCACGACCGGGCGTCCGAGCGTCCGCGCCAGCGCCTCACGAAGATCGGTCATCGCCGCGCAGATCCTCGATCAGCCCGCGACAGGCCGCGTCGACGAGATCGAGGATGTGACCGAAGCCGTCGTCGGCGCCGTAGTACGGGTCGGGCACGTCGAGGTCATCGTGATGCAGGGGGTCGTACTCGCGCAGCAGCCGGACCTTCGCCCGCGCCTGCTCGTCGGGGGCGAGCCGGCGCAGGTCGCGCGCGTTCTCGCAGTCCAGCGCGACGATCAGGTCGAAGTCGTCGAAGTCGCTCAGGCGCACCTGCCGTGCCGCGCCCGTCAGGCTGATGCCACGTCGTGCCGCCGCAGCGACGGCGCGGGCATCCGGGCCCGCGCCGGCGTGCCAGGCGCCGGTGCCGGCGCTGTCGACCTTGATGTGGTCGCTCAGGCCCGCCTCGTCGAGCAGCCGGCGCATCACGCCCTCGGCCGTCGGCGAGCGGCAGATGTTGCCCATGCAGACGAACAGGACGCGTGTGGGTGCCATCACGCGCGCAGCGTAGTGCCCGCAACTGCATCCCTACTACTGTCGTCGGCATGACTTCAACCGATTGGCTCGTTCTCTCCGAGGGCGACCGCCCCCCCCGCGTCGTGCCGATCATCGGCCGCCTGTTCGTCGGGCGCACGTGCGCCGGCGCCACCGGCTCGCCGCATCTGCTGCTCGACGACCCGGCGATCTCACGCGATCACTTCGAGCTGCGCGTCGACCCGGCCGCCGGCGTCGTGCTGCTTGATCGCAGCACGAACGGCACGCGCGTAAACGGCCGCCAGGTCGGACGCGACGAGCCCCTTTCGATGACCGACGGCGACTTCGTCGAGGTCGGCACGATCCGCATGAGCTTCCGCTCGCTGGAGGCCGGCGACCGGATCTCCGACGGTGTGCGCGCGGTGGTCCGCGCGATCGAGCGCGCGCACATCGCGACCGTCGTGGGCGACATCGTGGGCTACACGGCGATGGCCGCGCGCGACGGCGAGGACGCGGCCGCCGCGGCGGCCGACGAGCTGTTCGCGGCCCTCGACGGACTGCTGGTAGCCCATGGCGCCACCGCGAGCCACCGCGACGGCGACTCGCTCTTCGCGGCCTGGGATGTCACCGGCGACCCGCAGGCCGCCGACAAGGCGGTGCGCTTCGCGCTCGCCGCGAGCGAGCTCGTCGACGACACGGGGCTGCGGATGGGCTGGGGCGTGACGCTCGGGCATGCCATCCCCGGGCATCCGTCCAACGCGCGTGACGCGGTCGACGCCGACGCGATCAACCTCGCCTTCCGCCTTTCGGGCCTCGCCGCCCGCGAGGGCGAGCCGCCCGTGCTGGTCAGTGCCGAGGCGGCTACCGTGGCGCCCGACGCCGCGAACTACGGCGACCTGCGCGAGATCGCGATCCGTGGACGCGCCGACCCGGTCCGCGTGCAGGGGGCCGAAAACGCGTGACCGACTAGAGCCTTCCGTCTGCGCCGATTCCCTTTAGCTCACAGCCGACGGTGTGACTCGGTGAAGCACGGGTGAGGCGAATGAGCCTCGCCCGCCGAGGCTTATCCGCCACACCCCGGCGGTGCAGGCGCGCGTGCCCTTCACGCACGAGGTCCGATGGCAGCTGACGAGCGGATAACGCTCGCCGGCTGCCACACGCGACCCGGAGAGCCGGGTGCGGCCATCCGCGGATGAGCCCGCAGCTCACGTGACGATCGTGCCGGACCGGCAGGCCACGCCGCTGTTCGCGGCCTTCGGCGGGCGGACCGGGCAGCTCGGGCGACAGTAGATGCCGGTCGTCACGACGGCCGTGTAGAACCACCCGTCGAAGCGCGCGTCGCGTGATCGGACGGCGCGCGCAGGCAGCGCTCGCGGTCGTGGTGCACGCTCCGCAGGATGGCCGATCTCGACCGCCCTGTCTGGCAGGTTTGCGACATCGAGCCGGCCCGGCGCCCCGCGCCCCGCGGTCCGGCTACGACGAAGCCGGCTGCGGCCGCGGGCCCTGCGGCAGGCCCGCGCCCTTGCGCTGGAAGACCTCGAGCAGCTCGTTCTCGTGGGCGACGCGACCCTGTGCGCCGTCGAGCTCGCGAAACGCGGCCTTGAGAATCGCCACGCCCTCGGGCGAGTGCGCGGCTACATGCTCGGCCAACCGCAGAGCCGCGGCCTCGGCCTCCTCGGCGGGCACCGTGTCGTGGACGAGGCCGATCGTCGCGGCCTCCTCCGCGCCGACGACACGTCCGGTGAAGATCAGCTCCTTGGCCCGAGCCACCCCGACGAGCGGCGTCAGCCGCGCCGGCCCGACCGGCACGCCGAGCCGCGCGCCCGCCCAGGCGAGCTTGAGGTTGTCGCCGGCGATCCGCAGGTCGCAGCCGGCCACGAGCTCCGCGCCGCCACCGACGCAGTTGCCGACGCAGACGGCGATCGTCGGCACCGGAAACGCCTCCAGAGCCGCCAGGAACTGCGAGAAGGACTTCATCCGTGCGACGCCACCGGAGTGGTCGAGCTCCTCGGTCACGTCGACGCCCGAGCAGAGCGCGTGCGTCGAGGTCGTCGAGAAGACGAGCACGCGCAGCTCGTCGTCGACCGAGAGGCGCTCGAGCGCGTCGACGAGCTCGATCAGCAGGCCGGAGTCCAAGGCGTTGCGGCGCTCCGGGCGATCGAGGCGCAGCAGCGCGATGCCGTTGCCGAGCGCGACGTGTTGAAGTGATGACACGCGCAGAAGGGTACGAGTCATGTGCGCGCCCGAGGCCCCACGCGCGCTCGGTCGAACAGCAACCAATGGCAGCTGACGAGCGGATATAGCTCGCCAACTGCCACGCGTGCCCGCCGCGCGGCGTGGTCCGCTACCCCGCGGCGACTGAAACCCCAGGGCGATGAGACGCGAGCACGCCGCCCCTGACGGGTACTGGCCAGGCAACCGCATCCGAGGGTGGCGAGGTCACCCCGGGCGAACCGGACCCGGAGCTTGCCGAGGCCGCCGTGGCCGCGGAGAAGCCCGACCGCGACGAGGACTGACTGCCCGCGGCCTGCGAGGGAGCGGCGGCCAGCGTGATCAGGACGCCCACCGGCGGGCGACGATCGCGACGTACGTGATCGGCTCGCCAGCCATCGTCAGGCGGTGCCGGAACGGCTCGCGGAAGAGGATCTCTGCCCCGTCCGCGCGTGCCTCGAAGCAGGCGAGGTAGTCGCCGAAGTCGCTGCCGCCCGGCTCGGCGAGATCCTCGTGCAGGCTCACCGAGAAGAACGACCCGGGCGGGAACGCGCTCCACAGCCGATGGAAGCTGTCAGCCGAGATGTGGCCCAGGCCGAGCGCGCCGGCGCAGACGAGCGCGTTGAGCCCGTGCTCCTCGATGAGCGCGCCGACCCGCGGCTGGTCGTCGGTGTCCCCCACGAGGTACTCGGCGTACAGGCCTGGGCGGTCGCGCAGCGCTGCGGCGCGCGCCGCCGCGATGCCGTCCGATGCCACGAGCCTGCCGACCCCCTGCTCGCGCAGCGCCTCGCCGGAGACGCCGTTGCCCGCGCCGAGGTCGAAGACCGCGAGCGCGGCCGGCTCGACACCCGCCTCGGACGCGCAGGCGATCAGCCGCTTGGCCAGGACGTGCGCCGAGGCGCTCTCCAGCCGGCGTTGGACGACCTCCTCGTAGAGCCCGGGCACCGCGTAGACGCGTTCGTACTCGTGCAGGCGGAAGGTGTCCGTGGTGCCGTCGGCGTGGCGCAGGACGAGGGATTCGTCGGTCTGGTCGCGGCTCGGCTGCAGTTCGATCTCGTAATCCACTCCCCAGCCTATGCCCACCGGCGCCGCCTCATCTCGCGCGTCGCGGTCATGACGGTTCTGATGACGTACATCACGGCCAGCCCGAAGAACAGCGCACCCAGCGCGGCCCGCACCTGATCCTCGTCGAGCGGGCTGCGCTGCGCGACCGGCTCGGCGACGGCGCCGGCGAACTTCGCGCGCCAGCCCTGCAGGCCTGCGGTGCCGAGCTGCGTTGGCGTTTGCATGGTGTTCCCTTCGCTCGTTTGTCGGCGCAGGTGTTCCCCTGCGCGACCTGCGCCGAACCCGGCGAGCGTCGCGCCGAGCTCAGCCGCTCTCGGACCGGCCCTTCTCGCAGTCGGGATCCTGGGCGCGGTCGGTCAGGCCGTCGTCGTCGTTGTCGCGGCCGTCGGTGCACTCGTTCGGCGCGATCGGCGACGGCGGCGTGCTCGCCGGCGGCGGGGTCGTGGGCGGCGGCTCCGTCGTCCCCCCCTCGCTGCCGCTCGTCTCGCAGTCGGGATCCTGCGCGGAGTCCGTCAGGCCGTCGTCGTCGTTGTCGATCGCATCCTCGCAGTCGGGCCCCGGCACGACCGGCTCGGTGGTGGCGCCGGGCTCCTCCTCCGGCGGGCAGGTCGGGTCGCGGTCCGCGGGCGCCACACCGTCGCAGAGCGGCGCCGTACCGGGCTCCGGTGCGAACGTCGCGCTCACGATGCGCGGCCGGTCCATGACGAACGAGCAGCGGCCCCTGCCCTCGCAGGCATCGCCCCACCCCTGGAAGGTCGATCCTTCCTCCGCCTTGACGGTGGCCGTCACCCGCTCGCCCGGCGTGAACTTGTACTCACACGACGAGTTGCACGACACCCCGCTCGGCGAGAGCCGCACGTTGCCGATCCCGCTTCCCACGACCGACACCGTCAGCAGCACGCGGCCGTCGGCCTTCGTCGTCGTGGCGGCGCTCTCGTCGCCTGGGTCCTCGCCGTCTGAGCCGGTCAGGCTCGAGAACGCGAAGACGAGCCCGACGGCGATCAGCAGGGCCGCGCCCAGCGCAGCCAGCAGCACCGGCGGCGGGCCGCCGATCTGGGTTTCGCTTCCGCCGTCGTCCGTGGTCAAGGGCGCGGCGGACCATACCGGTCGGGACGCCCGCGGCACGGCGGCAGCGCCGCCCGCGCGGGACGGCCGGGCGGCCGTCTCAACTCACGCCACGTCGCGCCGCGCAGCAGGAACCCCGCGATCGCGGCGAACGCCGCGACGAAGGCGATGTTCGTCCCGTGGCTGACCATGGGCTGCTGTGGAGCGACGTCCTGACCGACGTCCCCGGGCTGCTCATGATCCAGCACATCGCCATGTTCCCGGTGTTCCTGCGCTGGACGAGTACAGCCGCCACTGGCGGTGCGCTACGCCCCGGAGGCGGAACCCGCGCGGTGGAATTTGCCGGCGCACCTGCGGTGGACGCCCTTGCGGGCTGACCGCGCCGCCTTCTGCGCCTTGCGGTACGCGGCCACACGCGCGAAGTCGGTCCCGCCGTAGACGTAGGTCTTCGCCCAGCCCGACGCGACCATGACGCGCCCGAAGTCGTCGCCGCCCGCGCTGACGTAGGACAGCAGGCGCCCGTAGCGGTCAGTGAGGTCCTGCGTCGGGTCGGTCTGGAGCGTCACGCTGCGGCCGCGGCCGTTACGCAGGGCGAGCTTCTTCATCCGCGCTGTCGCGTCCCGGCCGCCGCACTGCACCGGGCTGCCCGGCTTCTTGGTCTCGGGCGTGTCGATCCCGATCAGGCGCACCCGCGTGCTGACGCCATTGGCGAACCGGACCTTCAGCGTGTCGCCGTCGATGACCGAGATTACGCGGGCCGGAACGGTCAGCAGCTTCGCCGCGGGCGCAGGCGCGCTCGGCGGCGGCGTCGTCGGAGCGAGCGTCGCGCTGCCGGCGCACGGACACGGGAGCGTCTCGCAGGCGAGACCGTCGTGATCGCCGTCGAGCCCATCTGGATCGCCGGGGTAGGCGTTCAGCCATTCCTGCGCAGCTGCACGGTTCGGAAAGTCAGAACAGTTCTTGCCGGCCGCCGAGGCCGGTGAAGCGACGACGGCGATGAACACGCACGCCAGGATGGCGAGCGAGAGGATGCGAAGCACGGGCGGCCTCCACGGCAGCGGATCGGGGAGCGTTCACACCCCTGTCGGATCCTGCGCCGCCGAGCTTGAGACGCCGAGGGCAAAGCTGGCCTCACGAGGTCCGTATTGTCCGCGCCCGTGGACGTCATCGACGAACTGCTACGCAACAACGATGCCTTCGCGGCCTCGTTGCCCGTCGCGCACCTCGATGTCCGCCCCCGGCGGCGCCTGGCGATCGTCACGTGCATGGACTCGCGGCTGGACGTCTTCGCGGCGCTCGGCCTGCACCATGGCGAGGCGCACATCCTGCGAAACGCGGGCGGGGTGATCACCGACGACGTGATCCGCTCGCTGGCCGTCTCACAGCGCCGGCTGAAGACCCGCGAGGTGATGCTCGTCCACCACACCGACTGCGGCATGCAGTCGCTCACCGACGACGGTTTCCGCGCCGAGCTGCAGGAGGCCAGCGGGGTCGCGCCGGCGTTCGCGATCGAGTCCTTCAGCGACCTCGACGCCGACGTGCGCCAGTCGCTTCTGCGTGTGCGCCGGTC
>JBBSMC010000074.1:0-14362 GCA_038233375.1 Solirubrobacterales bacterium | reverse complement strand
GGCAGCTCAAGCTGCTCGACGTCCCGCTGCCGGGCTTCTGGATCGGCCTGCCGCTCGGCGTGGCGGCGATCGTCCTGGCGCTGCGTGCTCGCCGCGAGCCGATCTCCAAGGCCGGCAGGGGCATGACCGTCGGCGCGATCATCCTCTCGACGCTGGCGATCGGCCAGATGCTCATCTGGACCGCCGTCGAGGCGGCATCCGCCGACGCGCCGGCGGCAACGACGCTGACATTCACCGAGCTCGACAAGGGCTCGACGTTCAAGCACGTCCGCAACACGAAGACGAAGAACCAGCGCTCGAACCTGATGGGCGACCTGATCGTCTTCACCTCCGTGGAGGGTCACAACGGCAATTCCGCCGACAGGATCACGCTCGTGCCGTGACGGGCTGAACGGGGCCGCCGCGGCCCGTCTCGAGGGTCAGCCCCGCGCGTCGCCGACCAGCGCGGGCTCGTCCTCGGGCGGGCCCTCGCGTGGATCGGTGTCAGCAGGCGGTAGATCTTCTCGTGCTCGGACTGCTCCGGGCAGGCGGGGTAGCCCCACGAGTAGCGCCGGCCCTCGGTCGGGCCGATGCCTAGCTCGGCGCGCACGCGCTGTGCGAAGACGCGGCGTGTAGACATCTGCGGACAGCGACAGCTGCTTGATCGCGTCGGCGAGGCCAACGCATGCACACATCTCTAGTTCGAGGTCTGGTCAGCGCCGGCGGCGTCGTCAGGAGCCTCGACGCGCACGAGATCCTCGATGATCGTGAAGTCCTTGCGGTTGCGGGTAAGCAGGACCGCTTCGTGGACGTTGGCCGTGGCGGCGATCGCCAGGTCGGCACTGCGCCGCCGGGGCTCGCCCCCGCGGCTTCTGACCGCCGCCTGCAGCCGTCCCCACTCGCGCGCCACGCGGTCGTCGATCGGCAACGGCTCGGGGTAACGGGCCTCGATCAGTCCGAGTCGTGCCACGCGCAGCGCGCGGGTGTCGTCGTCGCGCGCGACGAGCAGTCCGAAATGCAGCTCGGCGATCGAGACGGCGCTGATCGCCGACTGCACGCCCGGCGCGAGCGGATCGCCGCCGATCAGGACCGATGTGTCGAGCAGCGCGCGGATGCCTACCGCTCCCACGGATCGCGCAGAACGGCCTCGAAACCGAGCAGGTCGTCCGCCAGCGCCGCGTCGGCCGGAAGCCTCCACAGCTCCTGCACGTCGGCGCTCTCGACCCACTGGCGTGAGCGGATCGGACCCAGTTGGGCCACCGGCCGCCCGGACACGGTGATCGTGATCTGCTCACCTGCCTGCGCGCGGCGCAGAACCGCGCCGACGTTGTTGCGCAGCTCTTTCTGCGGGATGATGGCCATCGAACGACGGTAGCAGCTATGCTACCTCGCTCCTTATCGGACTGTCATGCCTCCCCGCCGGTGCTTGCCGCGGCGGCCAACCGGGGGTCAACCGACGAGCGCGGGCTCGTCCTCGGGCGGGCCCTCGCGTGGATCGGTGTCACCGCGGCGCAGGGTGGGGTCGCGGTCGGAGCCGGCGATGATGTCGTCGGGCGCCTTGTCCTTGGGCAGGCGGCCGGACTTCATGCCGAAGTACACGGCCTGCGGGTGGTGGGCGACGATCGCCAGCGTGGACTGCTCGGGCTCGACGGCGAAGCCGCCGGTGAGCGTCAGGCCGATCGACGGGGCGTCGAGCAGGCGGTAGATCTTCTCGTGCTCGGACTGCTCCGGGCAGGCGGGGTAGCCCCACGAGTAGCGTCGGCCCCCGGTGGGACCGATCCCGAGCTCGGCGCGCACCCGCGAGTGCAGCCACTCGGCGGTGCCCTCGGCCGACTGCACGCCCAGCCCGTGGGTGAAGAGTTGCTCGGCGAACTCGCCCTCCTGCTCCAGCGCGGTGATCACCTCGGTGACCTCCGGCCCGACGGTCACCGCCTGTAACGCGACGACGTCGAGTTCGCCGCTCACCTTCGGACGGTAGAAGTCGGCCAGGCAGATCCGGTCATGGCCGGGCTGGCGCGGGAAGACGAGCCGCTCGAGGATCGTCTCGCGATCGTCGGGATCGAGCACGACGACCTCGTTGCCCTCGCTGTAGCAGGGGAAGTAGCCCAGCAGCGCGCGCGGGTGCAGGTAGTCCTGCTCGCGCCACATGCGCTCCAGGCGCGCCTGGAAGTCCTCGACGAGCTCGCGCCACGCCTCGCCCTTCACGCCGCGCCCGCCCCAGTGCAGCTTGAACAGGACGTGCGTGTCGAGGTGGGGGAAGATGTCGTCGATCGGCACGTCGATCTCGCGCGCGCCCCAGAACGGGGGCTCCGGGATCGGCACATCGGTGTTCGCGGCGGAGCGGACGGTGTCGTCGTCGGTGACGAGCTTCTCCGGCTCCTTGCCGTGCAGGCGGAAGTTCTCGGCGGCCTCGCGCGTCTTGGCCAGCAGCGCCTCGCGCCCCTCGGACTCGATCAGCTGGTCCATCTTGTTGAGGCCCTCGAAGGCGTCCTTGCAGTAGAAGACACCCGGCTCGTAGATCTCGTCGGACTCGCGCTTGTAGGGATACAGCGCGCGCAGGCCGAAGTCGCGGTTGATCGCCGCGCCACCGATCAGCACGGGGAAGTCCAGGCCCTTGGAGTGCAGCTCCTCGATCGCCAGCGGCATCTGCTTGGAGGTCGAGACGAGCAGCGCGCTCAACCCGATCGCCGTCGCCTCGTGCTCCTGGGCGGCCTCGAGGATCGTCGAGATCGGCACCTGCTTGCCGAGGTCGACGACCGTGTAGCCGTTGTTCGTGAGGATCGTGTTGACCAGCGACTTGCCGATGTCGTGCACGTCGCCGAACACCGTCGCGAGCACGACGGTGCCCTTCGTGTAGCCCGCGACCTTGTCGAGGTACTTCTCGAGCTGCGCGACCGCGCGCTTCATGACGGTCGCGGACTGCAGCACGAAGGGCAGGATCAGCTCGCCGGCGCCGAACTTGTCGCCGACCTCCTTCATCGCCGGCAGCAGCACGTCGTTGAGCGTCGGCACTGCGCCGATCTTCTCGACGCACGTATCGATCCAGTCCTCGACGCCCTCCTTCTTGCGCCGCAGGATGTGGAAGTGCAGCGCCTCCTCGGGCTCCATGCCCGCGGTCGGATCGGCCTTCTCCTCCTCGGGCACCTCGCCCTGGGACTCGAAGTGCGCGATGAAGAGCTCCAGCGCGTCCTCGCGGCGGTTGAGGACGAGGTCGTCGGCGAGCTTGCGCTCCTGCTCGTTGATCTCGCCGTAGGGCGTGATGTGGTTCGGGTTGACCATCGCCAGGTCCAGCCCCGCGGCGACGCAGTGGTGCAGGAAGACGGAGTTGAGGACCGCGCGGGCGGGCGGCGTGACGCCGAAGGAGACGTTCGAGACGCCGAGCGACGTCTTGACCCCCGGGATCTGCTCCTTGACGAGCCGGATGCCGTCGATCGTCTCGACGGCCGAGGGGCGCCACTCCTCCTCGCCGGTCGTCAGCGTGAAGGTCAGGACGTCGAAGATGAGCGCCTCGGGGTCGAGGCCGTGCTCGTCGCAGCACAGCTCCTTCAGGCGCTGGGCGATCTCGAGCTTGCGCTGCGCCGTCTTCGCCATGCCGACCTCGTCGATCGTCAGGGCGATCAGGCAGGCGCCGTGGGCGAGCGCGAGCGGCACGACGCGGTCGAGCTTGTCGCGGCCGGCCTCGAGGTTGATCGAGTTGACGATCGCGCGCCCTGGAATCTGCTCGAGCGCGGCCTCGATGACCTCGGGCTCGGTCGAGTCGACCTGGATCGGCGCGGGCTGCGAAAGCGAGACGCGCTCGGCGACGCGGCGCATCTGCTCGTCCTCGTCGTCGCGCTCGACGAGTGCCACACAGAGATCGAGCACGTGGGCGCCGCCGTCGACCTGGTCCTCGGCGATCTGGTTGAGGCCGTCGTAGTCGTCGGCCAGCAGCATCTCCTTGGCCTTGCGCGAGCCCTGCGAGTTGACGCGCTCGCCGATCATCGTCGGGCGCGGCTCCTGCACGAGCGGCGTCGCCGTGATCATCGAGCTGACGTGCACCGGGCGCCGGGCCGGGCGCGGCTTGGCCTGCCGGCCGCGCAGGCGCTCGGCGAGCGTCTTGATGTGGTCGGGCGTCGTGCCGCAGCAGCCGCCCACGATGCTCACGTCGTAGCGCTCGACGAAGTCGATCAGCGTCTTGGCGAACTCGTCGGGACCCTCGGGGAAGATCGTCTCGCCGTCCTGGCCCTGGATCGGGATGCCCGCGTTGGGCACGCAGGCGACGGGCACCGGCGAGTACTCGCCGAGGAAGCGGATCGCGTCGCGCATGTCCTCCGGGCCGGTCGAGCAGTTCAGCCCGATCGCTGCCACGTCAAGCGCCTCGAGCGTCGTCAGCACGGCGGAGATGTCGGTGCCCAGCAGCATCTTGCCGCCGTTGGGCAGCAGCGAGACGTGCGTCTCGATCGGGACCTCGCGGCCGGCGGTCTTCATCGCCTCGCGGGCGCCGAAGACCGCCGCCTTGACCTCGAGGATGTCCTGCGCGGTCTCGATCAGGATGAGGTCGACGCCGCCCTCGACGAGGCCGAGGGCCTGCTCGGCGAAGCCGTCGGCGAGCGTGCGGAAGGAGATGTCGCCGAGCGTCGGGTCGTCGGAGGCGGGCAGGTAGCCCGTCGGTCCGATCGAGCCGGCGACGAAGCGGTCGTCGCCCGCGACCTTGCGCGCGATCTCGGCGGCGCGAAGGTTGATCTCGTGCGTCTGGTCGCCCAGGCCCCACTCGCCGAGCTTCAGCCGGCTGGCCTGGAAGGTGTTGGTCTGCAGCGCGTCGGCGCCGGCCTCGATGAACGACCGGTGAACCTGCTCGATGACGTCCGGGCGGTGCAGGACGAGCACCTCGTGCGCGCGGCCGGGCAGCTTGTAGTCGTCCTCGAGCGAGAGGTCGAGCTGCTCGAGGGTGGCGCCCATGCCGCCCTCGAAGATGATGACCTGCCTGCGAATCGCCGAGGTGTAGTCGCGCATGACCTACAAGGCTAGGCGACTGGCGATCTGAAGCCCGGCGCGGCGCCAGGATTCGCGAACCTACGCGGCGATGGCTCGATGGTTGCTGAGGTGCTCCTCGAGCGCTTCGACGTGCTGGTGCTCGAGCGAGCGGATGCGCTGCATCCACGGTTCGCCGACACGATGCGCGAAGGCCGCGTCGCCGCCGTCGATGGCGCCGGCGAAGGCCCGCCACGCGTCGGCGAGGTCGTCGCAGACCAGCGCGGCATGGCCGAGCTGGGGCGAGCCGAGCAAGGCCGCGGCCTCGTGTAGGAACCGCGCCTGCAGCGACCGGTACAGCGCGCCGCCGGTGCCGCCGTCGCGAATGCGGAAGCGCAGCGCGTCGAGCGTCACGCCGAGCCGTGGGCCGGCCGCGTCGGGCAGCCCGGGCCAGGCCTCGGCGATCGCGTCGGCGGCGGCGAGCCCCGCGCGCACGTGCGGATGGTCGGGGCGCCGCGGCCGGCGCATCGCCTCCACGACGCGGCCGAGCGCGGCCGCGACGGCGGGGCGGGGATCGGCGAGGCGGCTGGGCCGCACGCCGAGCGCCAGCAGGCCGTGGTGGGCGGGCTCCGGCCAGCCCTGCGAGGCGCGGGCGGCGGCGAGCGCATCGAGGCTCAAGCGCTGCGGCTCGGGGAAGCTGCCGTCGACGACCTCGGCGACGTGCGCGCCGAGGTCGATGCTCGTGACGACGATCGCGTGGCGCGTGTCGTGGCGATCGCCGTTGCGGTAGTCGAGCTCGGCGAGGTCCGCGCGCACGAGGGTGGGGTGGCCGGCGGCCAGCTCGGTGCGCAGGAGGCCCCAGCTGGTCTCAGGGTCCGAGCTCGTGCGCCACTGCGCCGGGATCGCGAGGTGCTCGCAGAGCTCGAGCTCCAGCGACGCGGCGCGGCCCTCGAGGTCGATCGCGGGAACGGCCGTGTCGGCGATGCGCACGCGTAGGTCAAGCGCCCCGGAGAAGCCGAAGATGGCGCCCTCCGACAGCGGCTCGGGGGAGTAGGAGAGCCGCAGGTGCTCGAGCAGGTCGCGCAGGGCGCCGCTGGCGGCATGCTCGGCCATGCGGTGGCGCAGGCCGGGCGCGATGAGCGGGGAGGACACCGTCATCCGACGACGCCCGCCGGTGCGGGCCGCTGCGTCAGATCGGCGTCCATGCTCCTTGCGGCGTTACGTACCCATGAACACTGTTCAACCGCTCGCGGGCGAGACGAGCGCGTCGAAGAGGCGGTCCAGCGTGGCCTGTGGATCGCTCGTCAGGCCGGTGTGGACCAGCGAGGGCCGGATGATCGTCGAGGCCGGCGCCACGGCCCAGCCGAAGCGCTCGGACTGCGGCAGCTGCGCCAGCGCGCCGCCGGCGGGATCGCCGCAGAGGACCGCGCGGATCGCCTCGACGCCGTCGCTCACGGCGCCGGCGTCGAGGTCCGGCGCGAGCGCCGCCAGCCGCTGCTCGTCGACCTGCGCGCGCATGTCGAGGAAGTCGCGCTGGCGGCAGAACACGAGGACGCCGACGTTGATCCGCTCGCCGCGCTCGACGCGCGGCACGACGCGCAGGATCGCGTAGGCGAAGGGGAGCTCAGCCGCGGGCATGGGCGATGTCCTTCAAAAAGGAGCGCGGGCGGCCCAGGCGCTCGACGAGAAACGAGGCGAGGTCGGCGCGGCGGGTCGTCGCGTTGACGCCGAGCCACTGCGCCGGCACGCGCGCGATCGCCTCGCCGACGGCCGACAACGCGCGGCTGCCGAGCCGCTCGTCGGCCTCCTCGATCGAGCCCGCGGCCGCCAGCAGGACGTGCTGGTCGAGCAGCGGGACCGGCTCGTGCGCGGTGAGCGTGAGCGAGCGGTCGCCGTGCTGGCGAAAGAAGGCCGCGCCGTGGTCGATGAGCCAGATCCCCTTGCCCCAGACGAGCAGGTTCGGGTTGCGGTGCGTGCGGTCGACGTTGGTGACGAGCGTGTCGAACCAGACGATGTCGGCCGCCAGCTGCGGATCGATCGGGCTTGCGGCCGTGTACGGCAGCGAGCCCGGCAGGAAGTCCATGCCCAGGTTCAGGCCCGGGCTGGCCTGGATGAGGTCCTGGATCTCGGGATCGGGCTCGGCCGCGGCGAGCGCGAGGTCGACGTCGACGACCACGAGCTCGGGCACCGGCAGCCCGAGCGCCCGCGCGAGCTCGCCCGCCACGACCTCCGCCACAAGCGCCTTCTCGCCCTGCCCGGCGCCGCGGAACTTCGTGACGTACATCCCGTCGTCATCGGCCTCGACGAGCCCGGGCAGGGACCCGCCCTCGCGCAGGGCCTCGACGTAACGGGTGGCGGTCACGGTGCGCAGCGGCTCGATCACGGCGCGCAGCTTGGCAGCTTGTCCACCGAAGCACCGGGCGGCTATGGCGCTCGCGCAGCGCTTCGACAGCGTGCTGGGCCACGACGCCGGCGCTGGGTCAGGTCACGGTGCTCTAGAGCGGTCCGTGGATAGGAGTCGGCCACGCGCGCGAGCTTGCCAGGCCTGCGGTCCTGTCAGGACGCCAGCGCGTCGACTGCGGCCATGTCCGCCGGATCGATCCGCTGCAGGCCCTCGGCGGCGTCGAATCCGCGATCGACGCTGAGGATTGCGTCGATGCCATGCAGCGTCGCGGTGGCCCAATGGATCGCGTCGCGCATCGAGAGCTCGATCTGTCGTTCGAACAGGTTCAGCGCCAGGTCTAGCTCCCGCTCCCCGAGCGGGTGCAGCCGAAGGAGCCCGACGACGCTGCGGGCGTCGTGCGCGGCCTGCGAGCGAGATGCGCGCCGTGCTCGCACGTGGGTGAACTCCTGCACCATCTCCGTGCTCGCCTCTCCGTGGAGGCGCCGTTGACGTGCAAGCTCGACGATCCGACGGCAGGGCTCGCGATACGGGTGCGCCGCCCCGACCGCGTAGACGAAGATGTTCGTGTCGTAGAGGAAGCGCCTCATCGCGGATCTGGCGCATCGAGTTCGTCTTCGAGCTCCCGCTTGATGATCTCCCAGTCGTCGACCGGCATCGGCTCGGCGTCGAGCAGGCGGCGGCCCGCCTCCTCCGGCGATGGCCACCTCGACGCGTACCGCTGGTCGATCGCATCTCGAACGAGCATGCCGATCGAGGCCCCCGTGCGTGCCGACTCGGCGGCAAGCCGCTCGTAGCGCTCGTGGTCGATCAGCACCTGGAGGCGCCGGCTCAATGACATGCATAGACATTAGCATGAGCAGATAGGAGCAGGTCGGGCTCGTCGGACGTTGAAAGCCCCGCCGCAAGCAGGGCTTTCTCGCGCCTCTCAGCTACCTGTCGCTACTTGATGATTAGCCCGACGCTGCTTCCGGCTGCTGCGCGCTGCTGCGAACGTCAGCCAGGACACCACGTCGGCCGTCCCCGGCGCTTCCTCCTGCTGCGGGCTGCCGCTGTCTGAGGCTGCCATGCGCGCTGCCATCCCGTGACGTGGGCGGAGCGATGACGCGTGCCTGTGCGATGTCGTCGGCAATGGGGACATCGTGACGTGCGCGGTCGAGTGCCCGCCTCAGGGGTCGAGCCTGAACGGTTGCTTAGAGAGCGTCCGTACCCTCACGTTCAATGTGTCTTGGCCGACAACTTCATTGACACGGAACGCTGGGTCGGAGAGTCTTCGGCTCTAGTTTGGGTAGCAACTGGGACACCATGAAGCGCGCGACCAATCACGACATCCCACCTCTGAGACCCGCTCAGCCGCATAGCGTTAGCCCGGTGCCAGCACGGTTCTCGGCGACATCGTCCTCCTACGTGTCCGGCCCGATCGTGCGTGGGCGTCCCATCGAGCGCCCGCCGTACCGCTCGAACAGCCGTTAGTTCAGACCTCGCGGACCCATCCGGACTGGAGCACGGACACGTTGGCGGCAATGCCTCCGTCTGGTGCTTGGGCTGCCGAGACTCGCAACTCATGCTCGAAGAACTCCCCGTGAGGCTCGCCTTCGACCGCGGCCAGTCGCAAGCGGGGGAGTGTCACGGCGTTCCACGGGTTCATGGGTTGCCCTGTGCTCGGGTCGATTGCGCCCGGGGTCTGAAGGACAAAGCCGGGTGTTGCGAGTGCCTCCGCCAAAGGGTCGAAGGCTCGGTCCATCTGCATCTCCGTCTCGTAGGCGAGGAACAGCTCCCACATGGCGCTCTCGACCTTCGCGGGCGGCTTCCCACATGTAGCTCTAGATCCTCTTCAGCCTCTCGGCGTCCGATGGGATGCCCGTGGTAGTAGAGCTTGGTGGTCAACTCCTCGATGAGCGTGCTGATCTTGTGGGACTCCATCTGGGGGTCTCGTAGCCGGAGGAGTTTCTCTCCCAGCATCCGGGCCTGCGCAGTGCCTCGCTTGGCGTGCCCCAAGGTCAGCGGATGCACCTTGTCCGCGAGCTTTGCGAACGCTTGCACCAACTCGTCTTCGTGGCGGATGCCCACGTCCTCCTTGACAAGCGCTATGTATGCGGCCACATCCTCGACGCTGACGCCGCGTGGTTGCCCGGTCTGGGGGTCCGGGTCTCCGTAAGGATCTCCCACCGTCGGATCGATCGGTCCAAGCATCCCCATCGGATGCATCACGATCTTGTCGGCCCCGAGGCACGCCAGCGTGGCGGCGCTAAACGCATGGCTTGGGACTAGGACATCGACCTCCTTCGCGTACTCGCGAAGGAGCGTCATGAGCCGCCACGGAACGATGCCGTCCCCGCCATTGCTGTGCAGAAACAGGTCGATCTTGTCAACGGGCTTGGGAGGAAGGAGATCCACGAACCGGCGGATTGCGTCCTGTCCCATCTGCGCGCCGCCGTTGGGACGCGTGCTGGTGATGTACGAGATGAGCACGTCACTGCCGCGCTTCTCCCGGAGCTTCTTGATGAGGTCAGCACGCCTGGCTCTAGCGGTAGACGGGTTCGGGGGCTGAGGCACGGCGTACTCCTCGGTGTCGTTCAATGGCTCGAAGCCGTTGCCTCGGTCTTCATAGACCGATCGACCACGCACGCTAAAGACGACATCGGACAGAGACCGATGCGCGGAGGGCCGCGTAGAGGGATCGTGCTCGCCGAATGCCGCAAGGTGCGGGGGAATTCGTACCCGGCGAACTTCATCGTGGCGGGCTACTCGGACGGAACCGCGCTCCCCAAGATCGCGTGGGCAGACCCGGGGAGCCAGAGTACGCATGGCCGGTTCAACTCAAACCAGCGTCCTCCTGCCTCATCTCAACGAGGCCAGATGGACGAGTCCCGCCGCCTCGTCTCCGGTTGCGCCATTCGTAGCGGCTAGGCGCAGCGCCATCCCGGTGCCGTCGAACAGGGCGTTGACGCGCGCCTTGCGCACGGCGTTGTCGTTCGCCTCCTCGATGTCGTCGGCGTAGGTGGTCATCGTGACCTGAGGCGTCGCGTGGCCGAGCCGCTTGGACAGCGTGATGATGTCGCCGCCGTCCTTGATCCACAGGCTCGCGTGGCTGTGCCGGAGGCTGTGGAAGCTCGTCTTCGGCAGCCCTGCGCGGACGAGCGCCGGATACAGCCCCCGGCCCAGGACGTTCCCGTGCCGGTGTGGCCGCCCGGTCCTGGTGCAGAAGACGAGATCGTCCGGCCCGCTGTAGGCACTGGCGAGCTTCGCTGCGCGGAGCATTGACAGGAGCCAGTCCGGCGCTTCGATGCGTCGGTAGGCCGTTTTCGGTCTTCAAGCGCCTGATCTCGCACTTGGCGTCGGCCTGCTGCTCGATGGAGACGAGACCCGCCTCGAAGTCGATGTGCCGCCAGCACAGGCCCAGCGTTTCGCCCATGCGGGTGCCGAGCGCCGCCGCCGTGGCGATGATCTCCCTCCACGGCGAGTACGTGTGCTCGATGAGCCGATCCAACTCCTCGCGTCCGAGCTTGACCCGCTTGCGCTTGTGGGCGCGGTAGCCGGGCCGCTCGTCGAGATCGAGAGCGGTCACGGCATTCTCTCCGGCGAAGCCGAGGTGGCGTTTCGCGTAGGCGAGGGTCCGGGACAGCGGGATCAGCGCGGACTTGATCGTCTGCACGCTGTAGCCGCAGACGGCGCTGGGCTTCTGTCCGTTGCGCTCCTGAACGGAGCGCCGATCCGTTGCCATGTCGGCCACGAACTTGGCCACTGCGGTCACGTCCAGACGGTCGAGCCTCCAGCGCCCGAAGCGAGGCAGAGGTGCATCCCGAGCGCGTACCTGTAGGTGGTGATCGTCTTGTCCGTCAGGTTGGGCGACTTCGCGGTGAGCCACGCGTCGGCGGCATCGGCGAACGTCAACGTCGGGTTCGGCGCGACGCGCTCGCCCTGACCCATGCGTGACTTGATCGCGGCGAGCGCGGTCTCGGCGTCGCGCATCTTGCCGGGCACGACCTGGCGGCGCTGACGCCCGTCCGAGTCCCTGTAGGTGATCTCGTAGACCCAGGCCCCTCGCGCCGACTTGCGACGCCAGATTCCCGGCTTGACCTTCTCACGGGCAGGTCCGCCCGTAGGGTTACTTGCGCTCATGGAGATAGTGCTCCTTGGGCCATTGGCGTGACCCCGGTGGTTCGGTCCGGTGCTTGTGAGAGTTCTATGCGCCCTGGATCATGGGCGAGCGAGGACGATCACGATGAAGCGCACGAGGCATACGCCGGAGCAGGTCATCCGCAAGTTGCGAGAGGCCGACCGGATGCTGGCCGAGCAGAAGACCGTCGCGGAGATCGCCAAGGAACTCGGCGTCTCGGAGAACACCTATCACCGCTGGCGCAACCAGTACGGCGGGATGAAGGCCGACGACGTCAAGCGGCTGAAGGAGCTTGAGCGTGAGAACGCGCGGCTAAAGACGATCGTGGCCGATCAGGCGCTGCAATGCCAGGCCTTGAAGGAGATCGCCAAGGGAAACTTCTGAGCCCGGTCCGTCGGCGCCGGGCTGTCGCGATGCTTCGCGACAGCCTCGGTGTCAGCGCGCGCTGGGCCTGCCGAGTCGTCGGGCAGCATCGTTCCACCCAACGCCACGAGCCGCCGGCTCCGGCCGCTGATGACTGCGAGCTGCGGGCACGGCTGCGCGAGATCGCCAAGCGCAAGCCGCGGTGGGGGTACCGCCGCGCGCAAGCCCAGGTGCGCCAAGACGGCCACCAGGTCAACCGCAAGCGGGTGCAGCGACTGTGGCGCGAGGAGGGCCTGCGGGTCCCGCAGAAGACGCGCAAGCGCCGCCGGACCGCTGACCCGGACGCCAAGCGGCTGCGTGCGCAGCGCCCCAACGAGCTGTGGGCGCTGGACTACGAGTACGACCAGACCGCCGACGGGCGGATGCTGCGGTTGCTGAACATCGTCGACGAGTTCACCCGCGAGGCGCTGGCGATGCATGTCGATTGGAATTCCCCCGATTTTGCGGAGTCCTGAGTGCTTGCGGCGAAAGCTGCTGGAAGGATGGACTGAGAGATGCCAAAGACGAGGCCTGCCTACCCGGAGCAGTTCCGGCGGGAGGCGCTGGAGTTGGTCCGTCAGG
Organism: Solirubrobacterales bacterium; assembly: GCA_038233375.1. Lineage (GTDB taxonomy): Bacteria > Actinomycetota > Thermoleophilia > Solirubrobacterales > Solirubrobacteraceae > CADCVQ01. The sequence continues at coordinate 1,928 of JBBSMC010000074.1, read as the reverse complement.
GCCGCTCGATTCCGGATGTCGCGGGGTCGTTGGGGGTGTCGCCGCAGTCGCTGCGCAATTGGCAGCGTCAGGGCGAGCGCGACCGCGGCGAGCGCGACGATGGGATCACCAGCGCCGAGCGTGAGGAGCTGCGTGAGCTGCGAAAGCGCGTCAAGCGTTTGCAGCAGGAGCGTGACATCCTCAAGCACGCGACGGCCTTCTTCGCGCGGGAGACCGAGCACCGGTGAGCGTTTACCGGCATATCTCGGGCGCCAGGAAGGCCAAGGAACTGCCTGTCTCCCTGCAGTGTGAGATGCTCGGCGTCAGCGAGTCTGGGTACTGGGCGTGGTGCATGCGGGCGCCGTCAGATCGCGAGCTCTCCGATGCGTGGCTGACGGAGCGCATCCGACGGATCCATGCGGCCAGCGGCGGGCGCTACGGCAGCCCGCGTGTGCATGCGATGCTGGCGCGTGAGGGCATCGCGGTGGGCGAGAAGCGTGTCGCGCGGCTGATGCGCGCGGCGGGCCTGCAGGGCGGCTACCGGCGCCGCCGCAAGGGCTGCACGGTGCGCGTGCAAGGGGTCGAGCCGTTCTCAGACCTTGTCGGACGCGACTTTCGGCCCGAGGCGCCGGACCGCGTGTGGGCGGCGGACATCAAGCAGATCCGCAGCGGTGAGGGCTGGCTGTATCTGGCCGCGCAGGATCTCTTCAGCCGCCGGATCGTCGGCTGGGCGATGGACCGCCACATGCGCCAGGAGCTCGTCGTCGACGCGCTCGAGATGGCCGTCGCGGCGCGCCGGCCGGCGAAGGGGACGATCCATCATTCCGACCACGGCGGGCAGTACATCGGCCTGACGTTCGGCCAGACCTGCCACGACGCGGGGATCGCGCAGTCGATGGGCGCGGTCGGCACGTGCTACGACAATGCCGTCGCCGAGACGTTCTTCGCGACGCTGACCAAGGAGCGACTGCTGCACGACGCACCGAAGGCAGGATGGGCGACCCGCGCCGAGTTGCGCTCGGCGATCTTCGAGTACATCGAGGGCTTCTACAACCCGATCCGGTTGCACTCGACGCTCGGGATGCGTGCCCCCGTCGAGTACGAGGCCGATCACGCTGCCGGCGATCCTGACGGCCTCGCGCGCCTGAGCGCACGCGCGGGCGCGCGCGAAAAAACTGTGCACAACCTTCGGTTGCGCACAGCTACTACGACAACATCAACCTGAACTCCACGGAACCGGGGGAGGTCCAGATCGCAGCATCACGGCTGTGGCTGTCATCGGTGCGTTCTTCCTTGCTTCGACCAATGCACGCACGTAGCCAGGGGTATTCCTCGACGGTCAACACGGCGTTGTGTGTCTGACGGGCGAGGGCAAAGCCATGCAAAGAACGCTATATGAACGGTTACGTTCCGTCGACTAGGACTCGGATATCGTCGTCAAAACCACGCTGGTGCCGGGAACTCGCTCTCCTATCATAGATAAACGGCAGCGTTCGGCGCGTCGCGAACATCTACCGCGAAGATGGGTCGCAGTCCAGTGTCGCGGACGTGTCGCCCGTTTCGGGCTGGTAGCTTCGAATGCTCGACGTGGCTCATGAGCATGGTTCTGATCTTGCGAGCTAGCCACTGGAATCCCAGAGCCAAAGAACGTGACGGTTCTTTTCTCAGGCTTGGGCATCGCGAGCCTCGCTTCGATGAGTCGCGCGAGAGCCTCCTCGGTGTGCTGCCGGTCAGCTTCCTGATGCGCGGGAGCCGTCCGTATTATCGGGGCTCCGAGGGTGATCGGGGGTGATCCGCGGCCCAGATTCCCCAGATTCCCTTTCAATGCTGCAGTTCTTGACGCTCGGGGGCCGCCCCTGAGACGCGCACGGGTCGCGACCTAGGCTGCGGGGTGTCTAGATCCTGCGAGCCGGAGGTCGTTTCCCATGCGCGTCACCACCGCATTCTGT
>JBBSMC010000073.1:0-14672 GCA_038233375.1 Solirubrobacterales bacterium | reverse complement strand
TGGAGCTGCAGGTCGCGCCGCGGCTGGCGCTGCGCGTGCCCAAGCGCGTCACCGCGCTGCGCAGCTTCACCGTGCGCGGCACGATCAGCCCACGCCGCCCGCGCGCGACGCTCGTGATCGCGCGCAACGGCTCCGACGGTGTGATGCGCACGGTCGCGCGCATCGCGGTGAAGGTGCGCGGCGGCCGGTTCACCACGCCGGTGCGGTTACGCCGGGCGGCGCTTCACCGGATGCGCGTGACGTTCGCCGGCGACGGCCGCAACAGCGCCGCGCGCTCGGCGGACGTCCTCCTGCGCGCCACGCGGCCCCGCTGACGCACGACCGCAACGCTCGGTCACGCAGCGGACACAGTTCGCACATGGCCCGGAAATCGGGAGCTGTGAGCGTTATTCCGCTTTCGCAGCCCGAGGAGGACGCACCGCTGCAGTTCCTGCTCATCGCGCTGCCGAACCTGATCGGATCGACGCTGCGGATCCCCAACACGTTCGCCGTGCCGAAGTTCGGCGGACGCGTGTGGACCACGATCAGCGCCTCGCTGCTGCTGATCCCGGTGACGCTGCTCGCGTTCCTCGTGCCGACCGGCTGGCCGCTCGAGCAGAGCCACTCGGCGCAGATGTGGGTGCTCGCGCTCTGCGCCGCGTCGGCCGGCCTCGGCGGCGGGAACTTCTCCTCCTCGATGGCGAACATCTCGTTCTTCTATCCCGACCGCCACAAGGGCGCCGCGCTCGGCCTCAACGCCGCCGGCGGCAACCTCGGCGTCGCGATCACGCAGCTGCTCGTGCCGCTCGTGATCATCATCGGAGTTCCGGTGGCGACCCACAAGCTGCCGGTACACGACGTCAAGAAGACGATCCTCGACTACAAGCACCAGGCCGCCGCGGTGATCGGCATCGCCGGCGCGATCGGCGCGTTCGGCGGCTTCCTGATCCAGGTGATCTTCCGTCAGGCGTCGCTTGGCGTGTCGGCCGCGGTGAAGGCGGCGGAGACGCCGGCCGAGAAGCTCGCGATCGCGCAGGCCCAGGCCGACTGGTCGATCCCCGCGCTGCGGGTCTTCCTCGGTGCCTACCTCGTGTTCGCCGGGATGACGTGGTTCTTCTACCTGCGCAAGAGCTTCGCGACCGACAAGGTCCCGAGCTTCGCCCAGGTTTCGGTCTAGGTCTAGGCCGACCAGGCGTTTGCAGGACGGCGGCCGCCGGGAGACCGACGGCCGTCGTGGTCGTGCGCCGCAATAGGCTGCGGCGCGATGCGGCGGCGTCCCTCCACCGACGAGCGCGAGCATGCGGACAGCCGGTCGCCGATCGTCCGGCTGTGCGCGCGGGTCGCGGACTCGTCGGCGTTCAACATCTTCATCTTCGGCATCATCCTCGCCAACGCCGTCGTGCTCGGCCTGGAGACGTACGACGGCATCGTGCGCGACGCGGGCGACCTGCTCGCCGCGCTCAACGACGTCTTCCTCGGGATCTTCGTCGTCGAGCTGTGCGTCCGGCTGATCGGCTTCGGCTCGCGCCCGCAGGACTTCTTCAAGAGCGGCTGGAACGTCTTCGACTTCCTCGTCGTCGCGGCCTCGTTCACCCCCGGCCTGCGCGAGAACGCGATGCTGCTGCGTCTCGCCCGCCTGGCGCGGGTGCTGCGGATCGTGCGCCTGCTGCCCGACCTGCGCGTGCTGACGATCGCGATCGGACGGTCGATCCCCGGCGTGATGTCACTGGGCATCCTCGCGGTGCTCGTCCTGTTCACCTACGGGATGGTCGGCTGGACGATCTTCGATGACCACGCGCCCGAGCAGTACGGAACGATCAGCGAGGCGATGCTGACGCTGTTCGTGACGCTGACGCTGGAGAACCTGCCGGATCAGATCGCGCTTGGTCGCCAGCTGTCTGATTGGACCCTCCTGTACTTCATCAGCTACGCGCTGGTGGCAGCGTTTCTGATCTTCAACATCCTGATCGGGGTCGTCCTGAACTCCCTCGAGGAGGCGCGCGCGATCGAGCTCGCGCGCGATCGGATGGACCGGATGGAGCACGGCGGCGCCGAGGAGCCGCCGATCGAGAAGCGCCTCGCCGACGTGCGGCTGGCGCTCGATCAGTTGGAGGCCGATCTGCGGCGGCGCGCGACGTAGTCCCGCAGGATGGCGACGAGCTCAGCGCTGCTTCCAGCCCCCGGTCTCCCCTTTGTACAGCCCGTCGCCGCCGACGACCAACCGCGCGCTGCGCCAGAGGATCGTCAGGTCCAGACGCCATGAGCGGCGCTCGATGTACCAGAGATCCAGCTCGATGCGCTGCGCCCGCGGCAGCGACGGCGACGGCGACGGCGACGGCGATCTTGAGGTCAGCGGCTCACAGGCGCTGGGCGGCGTGTGGCTGCTGGATGCGCTGTGGCGGCGCCTTGGCATCGGCGAGGCGTTCGCCGGGGTGCTCGGATCGCGGCGCTCGTCGACGCCGACACCGAGGGCAAGGTCCAGGAGGCGGTGTTCTTCGCCTGCGCGGACCTGCTGAACCTCGAGGTCGACCTGCTGTTCTTTGACACCACCAGTACGTACTTCGAGCGCGACGAGCCCGACCCGGCCGGCGAGGACGGTGAGCCCGCGTTCAGGGCCTACGGCCACAGCAAGGACCATCGCCCCGATCTGCCGCAGGTGATCATAGGCCTCGCCGTCACCAGGGAGGGCATCCCGGTCCGCGTGTGGGTGTGGCCGGGCAAGACCAACGACATGAGCGTCTTGCAGGAGGTCAAAGATGGCATGCGCGGCTGGCGCCTGGGCCGGGTCGTGACGGTCGTCGACCGCGGCTTCAGCTCTGATGAGAACCTGCGCTATCTCACCCGCGCGGGCGGGCACTGGATCGCCGGCGAACGCATGCGCGACGGCTCACCCGACGCCCAAGCCGCGCTCTCCAGGCCCGGGCGCTACCAGGCGGTTCGCGACAACCTGCGCGTCAAGGAAGTCCATGTCGGCGACGGTGACGCAGCCAAGCGCTTCATCGTCTGCCACAACCCCGCCGAAGCCGACCGCGACAAGCAGACCCGCGACGACACGATCACGCGCCTGGAGGCCGAACTCGTCCGGATCGCCACCGCTCGCGCGAAGGCCAGCAGCGCGAAAGCCACGGCCGCGCACCACCGCGCCGAATGCGCGCTGCGCGATCACGTCACGCTCGGACACTACATCCGTCAGACCAAAACCGGCCGGCTGCTGATCGACCGCCAGAAGATCAAGGCCGAAGAGCGCCTGGACGGCAAGTACCTGCTCTCCACCAGCGATCCGGACCTCTCAGCCCAGGACGTCGCGCTGGGCTACAAGAACCTGCTCGAAGCCGAACTCGGCTTCCGCGATCTGAAGAGCACCCTCGAACTGCGACCCGTCTTTCACCACGTGCAGCGGCGCATCCGCGCGCACGTCCTGCTCTGCTGGCTCGCACTGCTGCTGATCCGCGTCGCCGAACGCCAGACCAGCCAGACCTGGCGACGCATCGCGCTGGACATGCAGCGCCTGCACCGCGTGACGCTCACCGGACCGACCGGCACAGCGCAGCACACCACCGCGCTCACCACCCCCCAGCGCGAGATCCTGACCGGTCGTGCATCACAGCGTCGGCGCCAACGGCTATCGGCGCAGTGACAGCGCGGCGATCGTGCTCGCGATCTGTCGCTTTCACCGCGACTCGCGCGCTGGCATGACATCGGCTACAACTTTCTCGTCGACCGCTTCGGGCAGATCTTCGAGGGCCGTGCGGGCGGCGTCGATCAGCCGGTGATCGGCGCACATGCCGAGGGCTACAACGCCGCGACGACCGGGATCGCGAACCTCGGCACGTTCAGCGGGGTGGCGGCCGGGCCCGCCGCCGTGGCGGCGCAGCTGCTGGCATGGAAGTTGTCGCTGCACGGCATCCCACCGCTGGGGCGGGCGGTCGTGCGCTCGGCAGGGGGTGCGACCAACCGCCACCACGCCGGCGCGCAGGTCATGTTGCAGAACATCAGTGGCCACCGTGACGCAGACCGCACCTCGTGTCCCGGAAATCGCCTGCAACGCCAGCTGCCGCAGATCCGCAAACGCGCCGCGGAGCTGGCGGCGGCCCTCCCCCCGTGCGCGGCGTCCCCGGCGAGCGTCACGCTGGAGACCCTCCGCTTCGCCACGACGGTGCGCCTGCGCCGCCCCGCGCTGCACCGGCTGCGGGTCGTGTCGTGTCGTCTCAGACCGCGCGCAACGCCGCGGCACGTTCGCCGGATCTGCTGGTCCGCGCGACGCGCCCGCGCCGCTGACGCACGGCCGCAACGCGCGGTTCACGCACTCGACACAGACGGCACACGGAGCCGACACAGATCGCACACGGCGCGGAAACGGCGTGCTGGCAGCGTGGTGATCCCGCTCGTTTTCAGAGGAGGACGCATGAGTGCGGAAGTGACGACAGGCCGCCGCGGTCGCTGGATCGACGACTGGGACCCCGACGACGAGCAGTTCTGGGAGTCCGGCGGTGAGAAGATCGCCAAGAAGAACCTCGCGTTCTCGATCTTCGCCGAGCACCTTGGCTTCAACGTCTTCGTCCTGTGGACGATCGTCGTCATCAACCTGGGCAACATCGGCCTCGAGCTGACGCTGTCGCAGAAGTTCTGGCTGATCGCGATCCCCAACCTCGTCGGCTCGACGCTGCGGATCCCCTACACCTTCGCCGTGCCGAAGTTCGGCGGACGCATGTGGACGGTCATCAGCGCGGCGCTGCTCTTGATCCCCTGCGTGCTGCTGGCGACCGTCGTTCCCAGCGGCTGGCTGGCCGAGCAGAGCAGCGGCACGCAGTTCTGGGTGCTGTTCGCCTGCGCCGCGACCGCGGGCTTCGGCGGCGGCAACTTCTCCTCTTCGATGGCGAACATCTCGTTCTTCTATCCCGAGAAGAAGAAGGGCTGGGCGCTCGGGCTCAACGCCGCCGGCGGCAACATGGGTGTCGCCGTCGCGCAGTTGATCCTGCCGCTGGTGATCATCATCGGCGTGCCGGCGGCCGCCGTGAAGCTGCCCGTGCACGACGTCAACCTCGCCTACGCGGGGCTGGTCTTCATGCCGTTCATCGTGATCGCCGCCCTCGGCGCGTTCCTCTTCATGGACAGCCTCACGCAGGCCAAGACCGACAAGGAGTCCTACGTCAGGTCGCTGCGCGAGCCGCAGTCGTGGATCATGTCGATCCTCTACATCGGAACGTTCGGCTCCTTCATCGGCTACGCGTTCGCGCTGCCGCTGGTGACGAAGAACACGTTCCCGGAGTTTCTCGGTGCACACCCGTTCATCGCGACCTACCTCGCGGGACTCGGGTTCCTCGGCGCCCTGATCGGCTCGCTCTCGCGGCCGCTGGGCGGGCGGGTCGCCGACCGCCTCGGCGGGGCGCGCGTCACGCTGTGGTGCTTCGTCGGCATGGCGGTCTTCACGCTCATCGCGATCGTCGGCGTCAAGCAGCACAGCTTCGAGCTGTTCTTCGGATCGTTCATGGTGATCTTCTTCTTCGCCGGCGCGTCCAACGGCTCGTGCTACCGCATGATCCCGGCGATCTTTCGCGCGCTCGGCGAGCAGGACGCCGAGGAGAACGGCCGCGACCCCAAGGAGGCCGCGCTGGACTACAAGCGGCGTGCGGCCGCCGTGGTGGGAATCGTCGGCGCCGCCGGCGCGTTCGGCGGCTTCCTCGTGCAGGTGATCCTGCGCCAGGCCAGCCTCGACGTGTCGGCGCTCGTCGCGGCCGCGTCGACGCCGGCCGAGAAGCTTGCGGTCGCGCAGGCCAACGCCGATTGGTCGGTCCCGGCGCTGTACGCGTTCGTGGGCGCGTACGTCGTGTTCGGCGCGATGACGTGGTTCTTCTACCTGCGCCGCAGCTTCGCGACCCGCGCCGTCCCAAGCATGGCGCACGCCGCCGTGTGACGGCCTGACCGAGCAGGCGAAGCAGCGCCCTTCAGCGGTCGTCGACAAGATCGACGGCCGGCTCAGGTCCCTAATCTCCGCGGCGCATGCGGCGGCTGCCCTCGACCGACGATCACGAGGCCCACGCGAGCCGCTTCGCGATCGTGCGCCTGTGCGCCGGTGCGCCGGCCTGGCGGACTCCTCGGCGTTCAACCTGGCGATCTTCGCGGTCATCCTCGTCAACGCCGTCGTGCTGGGCCTGGAGACCTACGACGCCGTGCAGCGCGACCACGGCGAACTGCTCGGCACGCTCAACGACCTCATCCTCGCGGTGTTCGTCGTGGAGCTCGCGATCCGCATCACGGCGTTCGGCTCGCGGCCACAGCGCTTCCTGCGCAACGGCTGGAACGTCTTCGACCTGCTCGTCGTGATCGCGTCGTTCGCGCCCGGACTGCGCGAGAACGCGATGCTGCTGCGTCTGGCGCGTCTGGCGCGTCTGGCGCGCGTGCTGCGGATCGTGCGCCTGCTGCCCGACCTGCGCGTCCTGACGATCGCGATCGGACGCAGCGTCCCGGGCGTGCTGAGTCTCGGTGTGCTGGCCGTAGTGGTGCTCTTCGTCTACGGGATGGTCGGCTGGACGATCTTCGATGACCACGCGCCCGAGCAGTACGGAACGATCAGCGAGGCGATGCTGACGCTGTTCGTGGCCGCCAGCTGTCTGATTGGACGCTCATCTACTTCATCTCCCACGCAATGCTCGCGGCATTCCTGATCTTCAACATCCTGATCGGCGTCGTCATCAACTCGCTCGAGGAGGCGCGCGCGATCGAGCATGCGCGCGATCGGATGGACCGGATCGAGCATGGCGAGGTCGGGCCCACGCCCGAGGAGCGGATCGCGACCGTGCGCGAGGCGCTCGACGAGCTCGAGGCCGATCTCAAGCAGCGCCCGCCGCCCGCCTGAAGCGCGCGTTCGGCGCGGTACGCCGGCTGGGAGATGGCCCTCGAGAAGCTCGCCGGTGCACTAATAGTAGTGGCGCCGGTTGCCGACACCGCGGCCGACCGCGCCGCACACGGCGAGGAAGAGGCCCACGAACAGCGCGATGATCCCGACGCCCCACAGCGCGGCGAGCTCCGGGTTCATGACGGCGACGATCAGCAGGAAGATGCCGAGGACGATCATTGAGGGCTCCTGACCTGGGGTGCGCGAACCGGCGTGTCCATGGCGGTCGGGGCGGGAGTACCGCACGGACATGGATGTGGCTCGCACCCTTGCTATCGGCATCCTGAGGTACGACTTGAGCCAGGGCGCGTCACACGGCCGGCGGCGTCGCGGCCAGGCCCCGGCTCAGGCACGGCGGCGGCACGGCGGGCTGCCGGGTGCGGACGACACGGTCATGTCGGGGCCGGAGCATGAGGATCTCTCCGGCGGCGAGTTCGAGCAGCCCGATGCTCGATCGAGAAACGCGCAGGCTGCGCCCGACCGACGCCGAGCGCCAGCTCCCCTACCGCGGAGTCCAGCCCCCGGTCTCGCCCTTGTACAGCCCCTCCCCGCGCACGACGAGCTGCGCGCTGCGCCACAGGATCCTCAGGTCCAGGCGCCAGGAGCGGTGCTCGATGTACCACAGGTCGAGCTCGATGCGCTGCGCCCAGGGCAGCGACGCGCGGCCGTTGACCTGCGCCCAGCCGGTGATGCCGGGACGCACCGCGAGGCGGCCGCGCTCGCGCGCGGTGTACTGGGCGACCTGCGAGGGCAGCGTCGGGCGCGGGCCGACGATCGCCATCTCCCCCTTGAGGACGTTGAAGAGGTTGGGCAGCTCGTCGAGCGACGTGCGGCGCAGGACCCTGCCGACGCGCGTGATGCGCGTGTCGCCGGTGTTCACGGCCATGCCGGCGCCGATCTGCTCGGCGCCCTGGACCATCGTGCGCAGCTTGAGCACGTCGAACTCGCGCCCGTCCAAGCCGACCCGGCGCTGGCGGTAGAACGCGCCGCCGCGCGTCTCGAGCCTGACCGCGAGCATCGCGAGCAGGAGGACCGGCGACGCGACGATCAGCCCCGCAGCGGCGACGGCCATGTCGAAGCCGCGGCGCAGCACCTTCAGCGCGTTCCCTCGGCGGGCTCCCAGCCCGCCGGCGTGCCGTGGCGGGCCCAGTCCCACAGCCCCGCGGCCACCGACGCCGTCGTCAGGACGTAGTAGCGGATCACGAGCAGCGGGCGCACGGGCCAGAGGCGCCCCAGCATCGCGGCGGCGATCAGCCCGAGCTGCAGCGCGAGTGCGAGGGCGTAGAACCAGTGCTGGGCGCCGAGCACGAAGCTCGCGACGAGCGCCCCGAGGTGCAGGAACGGCGCCGCGTAGCGCAGCACCCGGTGCGAGCCCATCATCAGCAGGTACAGCGGCGGGTAGCCGCGCGGCGACAGCAGCCCGCCGCGCAGGACGATCGGCCAGGCGTGGCTCATCATGCGCCTCTTGCGCGCGAACTCGCCCTCGATCGAGGGCACCATCTTCTCTGTCGCGCAGGCGCTCGGCACGTACACCGCGCGCCAGCCGCGCTTGACCATGTTGAAGGGAAACGAGAGGTCGTGGCCCATGATCGGGTCGACCTCGATGTAGGCCTCGCGGCGCGTCGCGTAGATCGCGCCGTTGCCGGCCGTGACCGAGCACAGGCGCGACTCCAGCGCGCGCAGCGCCATCTCGTAGCGCCAGTACAGGCCCTCCTGATTGGTTCCTCCATCGTTGACGAAGCGGACCTGGCCACAGGCGTAGCCGACCTTCGCGTCGGCGAACGCGCCGACGAGCTCACGCAGCGCGTCGGGCCGCCACGTGCTGTTGGCGTCGGAGAACGCCACGACGTCGGCGGTCGAGCGCGCCACGGCCGCGTCCTGCGCGCGGATCTTGCCGCCGCGCTCGAGCTCCAGCACGTCGTCGGCGCCCGCGCGGCGCGCCTCGAGGACCGTACCGTCGATCGATCCGTCGCTGGCGACGACTACCTCCAGGCGGTGGCGCGGGTAGTCCAGCGCGAGCGCGTTGGCGACCTTTGCGCCGATCACGGCGCCCTCGTCGTAGGCGGCGACGATCAGGCTCACGGTCGGCAGCTCGTCGGCGGGGACGGAGGGACGGCCGCGCCGCAGCCGTGCCAGCGCGGCGAGCAGCAGCGGGTAGCCGGCCTGGGCGTAGAAGAGCAGCCCGACGCACAGCCAGAAGACGATTTCCCAGACGAGCATGCACGCATTGTCACCGAGGACGGCACGAACGGGCGACCAAGGACTCGCTCGGGCGCGCGAGCTGCTGCAGGACGCGCTGATCGTGCACCAGGCGATCACGACCGATCTGCGGCCGGCGGCGGACGGTCAGCGCAGCGCGTCGTAGAGCACGAGGTGCTGCGCGGCGATCGCGTCCCAGGAGTACGCGCCGGCGCCGGCGGTTCGGGCGCCCGCGGCGAGCTGCCCGCGCGCCGCCGGGTCGCCGAGCAGACGGGTGAGCTCGCCCGCCAGCGCGGCGGCGTCACCGGGCGCAACGAGCGCCGCCGCGCCCGCCGCGGCGATCTCGGAGAATCCGCCGACGTCGCTGAGCACGAGCGGCGCGCCGAACGCCAGCGCAGTGAACAGCACGCCGGACTGGTCGATCTCGCGGTAGGGCAGCACGACGAGGTCGGCACGGCGGAAGTACGCGGCGACCTCGTCGTCGGCGACGAAGCGCGAGACCCAGCGCACCGACGGTGGCGTTTTCGCACGCAGCGGCGAGACGTCCATCCGCGGCATGCCGACGATCCACAGCTCGGCGTCGAGCTCGGCCGCACGCCAGGCATCGAGCAGCACGTCGAGACCCTTGTAGGGGCGCAGCAGGCCGAAGAACAGAACGACCGGCGTCTCGACCGCGGCGAGCGCGGCCGGCAGCGGGCGCTCGCCGGGCACGTCGAGCAGGTGCGTGAACGCGCCGTGCGGGATGACCGTGACCTTCTCCGGGGCGATGCCGAGGACGTCGACGAGCCGTGCGCGGCCGTGCGCGGAGTGCACGACGATCGCGTCGACACGCTCGTAGAGGCGGCGCTGCGCGGTGAGCTGGCCGCGGCGCGGCTCGCGCGGCAGGACGTCGTGCGCGGTGAGGACGACAGGGCGCGCGCGCGGCAGCAGGTGGACGTCGACGGGCTGCACGGTGAGCCACTGAAAGTGCACGACGTCGGCCGCCGCGGCGGCGCGACGGTAGGCGAGCATGTCGGGGACGTGCTGGGCGAGCTTGCGCGCGAAGCGAGCGCGCGATCGGACCCCGGGCAAGCGGCGGTAGAAGCGCTCGACGCGCTCATAGCCGTCCTGCGCGGGAACCGGGCCGTAGCCGAAATGGCTCGTCTGCAGGCGAACCTCCGCGCCGGCGCGGGCCAGCGCGGCGCACAGCGCGTGGTCGTAGGGCGGCGTGAAGGCCGAGGGGTCGACGACGTCCACGCGCACCCGACGAGCGTAGACGGCGCCTGCGCCAGGGGTGTGGCGAATGCCGCACGCCCAGCGACACGCATTCGCCACGCCCCGCCGCGACGCGCCGCCCGGCACCCGAATAACGTCAGCTCGCAATGGACGTCGAGCTCTCCTACTGCGTCGTGAACACCGATGGCCGCGAGCTGCTGCTGCGCTGTCTGGACGCGATCGCCTTCGAACAGGCGACGCTCGCCTTTCCCACCGAGGTGCTCGTGCTCGACAACGCCTCGGTCGACGGCTCGGCCGCCGCCGCGCGCAACCACCCGGCCACGACCGACGTCGTCGCGCTCGATCGCCGGCGCGGCACGGGCGAGAACGACTCCGAGCTGCTGCAGCGCTCGCGCGGGCGCCTCTGTCTGCTGCTCAACGAGGACTCCGAGCTGCTGCCCGGCGCGACGCAGGCGCTGCGCGACGCACTCGAAACGCAGCCCGAGGCCGGCGCCGCGGGTGCCCGGCTGCAGCGCCCGGACGGCCGCCAGCAGCCGTCGGCGTGGCGCTTTCCCACCCCCACGACCGCATTCGTCGGCGCGCTGTTCCTGCACCGCCGCTACACCGTCCAGAGCCGGGGCGAGACGACCCGCCCCGTCGACTGGGCGCAGTCCGCCGCGCTGCTCGTGCGCCGCGAGGCCGCCGAGCAGATCGGCTGGTTCGATCCGGCCTTCTTCGTCTACTCCGACGAGGTCGACTTCTGCAAGCGCCTGCGCGACGCCGGCTGGCGCACGCTCTACGTCCCCGAGGCGGCCGCGATCCACCACGAGCAGCTCTCGACCGGCCCCGTGCCGGAGCGGCGGATCGTCGAGCTGTCGCGCAACCGCGACCTCTACATGCGCAAGCACCACGCGCGGCCCGCGGCCTGGACCGTGCGCCTGCTGACCGCCTTCACGTACTCCGCGCGCGCACTCGCTGCGGTCGCGCTGCCCGGCCACGACCCGCGCCGCTATTGGCGCCACGTGACCGCGACGCTGCGCCCCGCGCGCGGCGAGGGTCTGCGCGAGGCGGCGTCGGAGCACAACCGCGGCAAGCGGCTGTGACGTCGCCGGGAGGTCTCTGCTTGCGGCGACCTCCCGGCGACACCCCCGTCAAAGGCAGGCGCTCGTCACGATCGACGACGGCGCGTGGGTCACGATGCCGGCCGGCACGAGCAGGTAGACCGTCGCGCCGTCGACGGCGATGTCGGTGTCGCGCCCGCGTCGCAGCGCAGGTGCGGGGCATGAGGCGATCCTCCGCGATCGCCGCCGCCCGCGCCGGCCACCCCAGGGCTTGCGTGCTCACACCTCTTGGCGGGACGCCCACTGCCGCCTCGTAGCCTGAACGCGGTGACGCCCGACTTCACCGCCGACTCGAGCGCGCCGGCATGAGCCTCGCCAGCGCGCTGCTCGCACGCATCGCGAAGCTTCCGCGGGCGCTGACCGAGGACGTCGTCTGCGAGAGGGACCTGCGCGTGATGATGGACGACGGCGTCGTGCTGCTGGCCGACCGCTGGGTCCCGCGCGCGACCCGCGACACCCTGCAGCCGACGGTGCTCGTGCGCTCGCCGTACGGCCGGCGCCAGGTCTTCGGGCTCATCTTCGGCCGCACGCTCGCCGAGCGCGGGCTGCAGGTGATCGTCCAGAGCACGCGCGGGACGTTCGGGTCAGGCGGCGAGTTCACCCCGTTCGACGAGCGCGCCGACGGGCTGAAGACGCTCGACTGGATCCGCCGGCAGCCCTGGCACGACGAGAAGATCGGGCTCGTCGGCCCGAGCTACCTCGGCCTCGTGCAGTGGGCCGCAGCGCCCGCGGCCGGTGACGACATCGCGGCGCTGGCGATCCAGGTCTCGGCCTCGCAGTTCCACGGCCAGACGTACCCCGGCGGCAGCCTCGCGCTCGAGACGTCGGCCACCTGGCTGACGCTCATGGCGGTGCAGGAGCGCCGCCTTGCGCCGCTGGCGATCGCCCGCGCGATCGGCCGGCTGTCGAAGCTGCTGCACGAGCTCCCGCTCGCCGACCTCGACACGCTCGCCACCGGCGCCGAGGTCGCGTGGTTTCGCGAGGCGATGGCCAGCCCGTTGCGCGAGGGCGACTACTGGGGGCTGCGCGACTACGCGCAGGACGTCGGCCGGGTCACCGCGCCCGTGCAGCTCGTCGGCGGCTGGTACGACATATTCCTGCCCTGGATGCTCGAGGATCTCGCCGCCCTGCGCGCGACCGGCACCGAGACCCAGCTCATCGTCGGGCCCTGGGCGCACACGTCGCCGGGCCTCGTCGCGGCGGGGATGCGCGAGGCGCTCGGCTGGCTGCGCAAGCACCTGCTGGGCGACGACCGGCTCGTGCGGCCCGAGGCGGTCCGCGTCCGCATCACCGGCGAACAGCTCGGCGACGGGTGGCGCGCGCTGGAGCACTGGCCGCCGCCCGGCACCGTCGAGCGGCCGCTGTGGGTCGCCGCGGGCGGGCGGCTGCGCGACGCCGCGCCCGCCGAGGCGGGCGCCGACGACTACCACTACGACCCCGCCCATCCGACGCCGTCGCTCGGCGGGCCGCTGCTGCTCGCGCGCCGCCCGGTGGTCGACAACGCCCTGCTCGAGGCGCGCCCCGACGTGCTGACCTACTCGACCGACGCGCTGCCACAGGCCGTCGAGGCGATCGGCGTCGCCCGCGTCGAGCTGCACGTCCGTGCGAGCGGGCCCCACTTCGACCTCTTCGCGCGGCTCAGCGACGTCGACCACGCGGGCGTGTCGCGCAACGTCTGCGACGCGCTGGAGCGGATCGACCCCGACCGCTTCGAGCAGGCGCAGGACGGCACCTGGCAGGTGGCCTTCGACCTGTGGCCGATGGGCCACCGCTTCGCGGCCGGCCATCGCATCCGCCTGCTGATCGCCTCCGGCGCGCATCCGCGCTACGCGCGCAACCCGGGTACCGGCGATGACCCGATGACCGCCACCGAGTTGCGGGCGGTCGACGTAGAGCTGCTGCACGGCGGGCAGCATCCGTCGCACGTCGTGCTGCCGGTCTCCTGAGTGTCATGAGTCAGAGGTTTGTGATCTTCAGCGCTTGAATGCGCGCGTGCGTGCTGGTTGTGGTCATCGCGCGCGTTGGTTCGCGCCTCAGGCCGGCTGGATGACGCGTCTGGGCAGTGCTGGTGTGGACGCCGGCGTCTGGTCGCCGCGCAGCACGTCGGGATCGAGATCGACGCCACCGGGCCAAACGATCGTTCCGAACTCCTGATCGACGGCGACGGCGTCAAACACGGTGTGGTCATCGCGGATCGGCGCGAACACACCGCCGGCCTACAGCAGCGTGGACAGATCAACCTCGTGCACGGCGCCGTCTGCGAACGTCAGACGAATCCAGCGCTCAGCGAGCGGCTCGACCTTCGTGATCGTGGTGCGAGATGTGTTCATGGCAGCAACGCCCCGCGAAGGATCGCGCCCGTCGCGATCGCGAACACGGCTCCTCGCCAGCGTAGACCGCATGAAATGCGGTGGCGCATGATCTGCGAAGTACATGCGGATCACGATCCCGTAGAAACGACTGATCGTCGGCACACCAACAGGATCCAGACGGCACCGGACAGCGGAGTGCGGCAATGGACGAGGGCGGCGGTGGCGATCGGCCGAGAGCTACGTTGTCGCGTTCCCGGAGCATTCGTGATCGGCGACGTTGTACTTGGTCACGGCGAGGCGCAGCGCAACGCCTGGATCGCGCGTTTGGCAGAGGGGTTGGTGAAGTCCGAGGGACTGCTCAGGGTGTAGCTGGCGATCACGCTTCTGACACCGCTGACGAGCATGTGAGCATGTGCGGGTGGCGCAGGAGCTTTGCCCGTTGTGTATTGCGTTGTAGCCGCGGCTGAGTCGGAAGATGAGGACGTAGCGCACCTGCGGTGAACCGTCGGTCTTCGTGGGTGCTGGAATTCCGGTGAGCCGGATTAGCACGGCCCCCGCGATCAAGCGTGTCGGCTCGGGATCATCACGTTCGGTGCCTCGTGGGGATGTCGAGGGAGCGCCCGCACTCGTCGTCGCGATACTCGGAACGGTCGGCGAGGTACTGCCGGGTTCGGACGTCGGGGCCTCCCGATTGCTTGTGCCGCAGGCGCACAGCAGCACCGCGCCAGAAATCATGAGCAAGAGCCGCATCAGATCAACAATGGCACCCGACGCAGAAGGTGCGGGCGAAATCTCAGAGCGCTGCTTGGGACGAGGAGCGGGTGTCCGCCACGAGTGGCGGGGGGGTGGGGGGGGGGGCCGCCCGACGCCGCCCCCCGCCGCGGGGGCGGCCCCCGGGGGGGGCCCCCCCGCGCCCGGCGCGCGGGGGGGGGGGGCGCGGCCCGGCGCCGGCGCCCCCCCCCCCCGGGGGGG
>JBBSMC010000072.1:0-14729 GCA_038233375.1 Solirubrobacterales bacterium | reverse complement strand
GGGGTGAGGCGCCTTCGGCAACTCGGCCTCCGCGAAGCGCCGCATCGTGCGCTTCTCGCTGAAGTAGGGCAGTGATGGCGTCGCCCGATCCCGAGCGGTATCGCGCGACGAGCCGAGAGCGCTGGGCGCAGGCCGCCGGCGGCTGGGGCGCCCATCGCCGCATCATGCAGGCCGCGTTCGAGCCGGTGTCGCACTGGATGGTCGACGCGATCGACCCGCAGCCCGGCCACCGCGTGCTCGAGCTCGCGGCCGGGCCGGGTGACACCGGCTTTCTCGCGGCCGAGCTGATCGAGCCCGGAGGCACGCTGATCAGCTCGGACATGGTCCAGGAGATGCTCGACCAGGCGCGCGCCCGCGCCGAGGAGCTGGGGACCACGAACGTGGAGTTCCGGACGATCGACGCCGAGTGGATCGACCTGCCGACGGCGGACATCGACGGAGTCCTGGCCCGCTGGGTCTACATGCTCGTCGCCGATCCGGCCACCGCGCTGGGCGAGACGCGCCGCGTCCTGCGGCCCGGCGGTCGCGTTGCGCTCGCGGCATGGGCGCAGCCGGAGGAGAACCCGTGGGCGTGGGCGCCGGTCAGCGAGCTCGTCGCCATGGAGGCGATCGATCCGCCCGATCTCGACGAGCCGAACATGTTCGCCTTGCGCGACCCGCGGCGCATCGTCGAGCTGCTCGAGGAGACCGGCTTCGAGGACATCGTCGTCGAGCCGATGGCGCTCGTCTTTCGCTTCCCGAGCCTCGACGACTGGTGGGACACGCAGCTCGACATCTCGACCACGCTCGCGCGCAACGTCGTGGCGCTGACGCCCGCGCAGCGCGACGACCTGCGCGACGCGGTCGACGCGCGGCTGGCGCGGTACGTCGCCGAGGACGGCTCGGTCGCGCTGCCGGGCCTGACGCACGTCGCCGCGGCCGGCGCCTGAGCGCTCCGCGACGCCGGTCGCGGCTGAACTAGGATCCGGCGCCATGTACTACGACGACGACGCAGACCTCACCCTCCTCGACGGCAGGACCGTCGCCATCATCGGCTATGGCTCGCAGGGCCACGCCCACGCGCTCAACCTGAAGGACTCGGGCGTCGACGTCGTCGTAGGCCTGCGCGAAGGGTCCTCCTCCGCCGCGAAGGCGGCCGACCACGACCTCGAGGTGCTCGGCGTCGCCGACGCCGCCAGCCGCGGCGACCTCGTGATGATGCTCGTCCCCGACGAGCTGCACCGCGAGGTCTACGAGGGCGACGTCAAGGACGGCATCGCCGAGGGCAACATGCTGCTCTTCGGCCACGGCTTCTCGATCCACTACGACGAGGTCCAACCGCCCCCCGGCGTCGACGTCGCGCTGATCGCGCCCAAGGGCCCCGGCCATCTCGTGCGCCGCCAGTACCTCGAGGGATCGGGCGTGCCCGGCCTGATCGCCGTCGAGCAGGACGCCAGCGGCAACGCGCAGGCGCTCGCCCTGGCCTACGCGCGGGGAATCGGCTGCACTCGCGGCGGCGTCATCGAGACCTCGTTCAAGGACGAGACCGAGACCGACCTCTTCGGCGAGCAGGCCGTCCTCTGCGGCGGCGCGTCAGAGCTCGTCCAGGCGGGCTTCGAGACGCTCGTCGAGGCCGGCTACGACCCGCAGATGGCGTACTTCGAGTGCCTGCACGAGCTCAAGCTGATCGTCGACCTCATGTACGAGAAGGGCCTGGCGGGGATGCGCTACTCGATCTCCAACACGGCCGAGTACGGCGACTACACGCGCGGCAAGCGCGTCATCACCGACGACACCCGGGCCAACATGAAGCGGATCCTCACCGAGATCCAGAACGGCGACTTCGCCCGCGAGTGGATCGCCGAGAACCGCGCCGGCCAGGAGAACTTCAAGCGCATGCGCGCCGAGCAGGCGGCCGGCCAGGTCGAGACGACCGGCAAGGAGCTGCGCTCGATGATGGACTGGATCGACACGGAGTTCAGCGAGTAGGCGGGTGCGCGCCGGCCGAAGCTCGCCGCCGGATGAGTGGACACAATGTCGGTTTGCAGCGCTTGCGCTCCTGTCCGACGTCATCGGCGTCGATGCGCAAGGTACACGGAGCGGAGAGGAACCAACGTATGTCATCTTGGAGTGTGCGCAGCGCACGAGCCGTCACGGTTGCCGCGGTCGCGCTCGCGGCCGCGCCCGCGACCACGTTCGCGCAGTCCACGGCCGCGCCCGTGCAGCCGGCCGCCCCTGCGCAGGTCAAGGGGCAGTACATCGTCGTCCTCAAGAGCGGTAAGGGCGCCGCCGCTGCTGATCGCGTCGAGCGCCGAGCCCGCGACCGCGGCGGCCGCGTCCAGCGCCAGTACCGCCGCGCGATCAACGGCTTCAGCGCGCAGCTATCGGATGACGCGCTCGCCGCGGTGCGCTCCAATCCGGACGTCGCCTTCGTCGAGCCGGACGCGGTCGTCTCGGCGAGCGCCACCCAGAGCGGCGCGACGTGGGGCCTGGACCGCATCGATCAGCCCAGCCTGCCGCTGAACCAGACGTACACCTACAACGCCATGGGCGCGAGCGTCACCGCCTACATCCTCGACACCGGCATTCGCACCTCGCACACGCAGTTCGGCGGTCGCGCGGTGTCGGGCATCGACGTGATCGACGGCGGGACTGCCGATGACTGCAATGGTCACGGCACCCACGTCGCCGGCACGGTCGGCGGCAGCACCTACGGTGTTGCCAAGGGCGTCCGGCTCGTCGCCGTGCGGGTGCTCGACTGTCAGGGCAGCGGCACGACATCCGGCGTCATCCAAGGCATCGACTGGGTCACCGGCAACCACGCCGCCGGCGCGCCGGCAGTCGCCAACATGAGCCTCGGCGGCGGCGCCTCGACGTCGCTTGACACCGCGGTGCGCAACTCGATCGCCGACGGCGTGACCTATGCGATCGCCGCTGGAAACGACAACACCGACGCCTGCAGCCAGTCGCCAGGCCGGACCGCCGAGGCGCTCACGATCGGAGCCACGACCCCATCCGATGCACGGTCATCGTTCTCGAACTATGGGACGTGCCTGGACCTGTTCGCGCCGGGCTCGAGCATCAGGTCCTCATACCACACGTCGGACACGGCGACCGGCACGATGAGCGGCACGTCGATGGCGACGCCGCACGTCGCGGGCGCCGCGGCGCTGTATCTGCAGGGCGTGCCGAGCGCGCTGCCGGCCGCCGTCAACGCGGCGATCGTGGACCGTGCCACGCTCTACAAGATCATCAGCCGGGGGACGGGGTCGCCCAACCGGCTGCTCTACACACTCGGTGGGACGGCACCGCCGCCGCCTCCGCCGCCGCCTCCGCCGCCGCCGCCTCCGCCTCCGCCGCCGCCGCCTCCGCCGCCGCCTCCGCCGCCGCCTCCGCCGCCGCCTCCGCCGCCGCCTCCGCCGCCACCACCACCGCCCACCGGCTGCGGCCTGGCCGAGGCGTACACCGGCAGCCTGTCGGGCACGAACGACTTCGACATGCAGCCCAACGGGACGAGCTTCACCGTCGCTGGCAGCGGCACGCACCGCGGCTGCCTGGTGGGCCCGACGAGCGCGAACTTCAACCTCGCGCTGTACAAGCTCTACGGTGGGAGCTACTGGTATCGCGTCGCCGTGGGGCAGACGTCGGGCTCGACCGAGAACGTCTCCTACGTCGGCACGTCCGGGACGTACTACTGGCGCGTGTACTCCTCCAGCGGAGCCGGCGACTACGCGTTCGGCATGACGCGCCCGTAGACGGCCAGGCAGGGCAGACACGCAGACCGGCCGCGACGGCCCAGACCGCTAGACTCGGTCGGGCCGTCGCGACTGGCGTTCGGGTGGAGCACACGACCGGGAAGCGGCGGAGCACGTAGCACGCCGCGCGCCTGGGCCTGACCCGCACCCCGAACAATGGGACGTCTGCCCACATGACGACGAGTACGCAGCTGAACATTCCCGCCGATCTGAAGCCGTCCGACGGTCGCTTCGGATGCGGACCGTCGAAGGTCAGACCCGACGCGCTCGCGCGCCTCGCCGGCGAGCACGCCGGCCTCATGGGCACCTCGCATCGCCAGAAGCCCGTCAAGGCGCTCGTCGGCCGCGTCCGCGCCGGCATCGCCGACCTGTTCGGGGCGCCCGAGGGCTACGAGGTCGCGCTCGGCAACGGCGGAACGACCGCCTTCTGGGACGCCGCCGCGCTGTCGCTGGTGCGCGAGCGCTCGCTGCACCTGACCTACGGCGAGTTCAGCCGCAAGTTTGCCGACGTGACGCGCAACGCGCCGTTCCTCGGCGATCCGATCGTCCTACAGGCCGATCCGGGCGACGCGCCGCAGCCGATCGCCGACCCCGCCGCCGACGCCGTCGCGTGGGCGCACAACGAGACCTCGACCGGCGTGATGGTGCCGGTCGTCCGCCCGGACGGCAACGACGAGGCTCTCGTCCTGATCGACGCCACCTCCGGCGCCGGCGGCCTGCCGCTCGACGCCGCGCAGACCGACGCCTACTACTTCGCGCCGCAGAAGAACCTCGGCTCCGACGGCGGGCTATGGCTTGCGCTGCTCAGCCCGGAGGCCGTCGAGCGCATCGCCGAGATCGACGCGACCGACCGCTGGATCCCCGAGTTCCTGCGCCTGCAGACGGCGCTGGACAACTCGCGGCGCGACCAGACGCTCAACACGCCGGCGCTCGCAACGCTCATCCTGCTGGCCGACCAGCTGGACTGGATCAACGGCAATGGTGGCCTGGAGTGGTGCGTCGCGCGCACGACCGAGTCCTCCGACGCGCTGTACGGCTGGGCCGAGCAGTCCACGTTCGCCACGGCGTTCGTCGCCGATCCCGCGAAGCGCTCGCTCGTCGTCGGCACGATCGACTTCGACGAGAGCGTCGACGCCGCGAGCGTCGCCGCCACGCTGCGCGCCAACGGCATCGTCGACGTCGAGCCCTACCGCAAGCTCGGCCGCAACCAGCTGCGCGTCGCGATGTTCCCGGCGATCGAACCCGCCGACGTGCGCGCCCTGTCCGCCTGCATCGACTACGTCGTGGAGCGTGTTGCCTGATGGCCTCCATCGCCACCGCCGGACCGACCGACACGGCCACCGACACGACGGCGAAGATGCGCGTGCTCGTCGCCGAGAACATCGGCGGCTCCGGCCTCGAGGTCCTCGAGGTCGCGGGCTTCGACGTCGACCGCGGCTATGACTGGACGCGCGAGCAGCTCGAGCAGCGGATCGCCGACTACGACGCGATCGTGATCCGCTCGGCGACGCAGGTCGACGCCGACCTCATCGTCCGTGCGACGAACCTGCGCGCCGTCGCGCGCGCCGGCGTGGGCGTCGACAACGTCGACGTCGCGGCCGCCACGAAGCGCGGCATCCTCGTCGTCAACGCTCCGCGCTCGAACGTCGTCACGGCCGCCGAGCACACGATGGCGCTGCTGCTCGCGGTCGCGCGCAACGTCCCGCAGGCGCACGCCTCGCTGAGCGCCGGCCGCTGGGAGCGCAAGAACTTCAGCGGCACCGAGCTGAGCGGCAAGACGCTCGGCGTGCTCGGCTTCGGGCGCATCGGCCAGCTCGTCGCGCATCGCGCGAAGGCCTTCGACATGGAGGTCATCGCCTATGACCCTTTCGTGGCGACCGAGCTCTACAACACGCTCAAGGTGCGGCGTGCCGACAATCCCGAAGTCGTTTACGCGGCCGCGGACTTCCTCACGCTGCACATGCCGACGACCGACGAGACGAACGGCATGATCAACTCCGAGGCGCTCGCGCAGATGCGTGACGGCGTGCGGATCCTCAACGTCGCCCGCGGCTCGCTGATCGTCGACGACGACCTGAAGGCCGCGCTGGACAGCGGCAAGGTCGGCGGCGCGGCGCTCGACGTCTTTCGCTCCGAGCCGATCACCGAGCACCCGCTGTTCGGCTATCCCAACGTCGTCGTCACGCCGCACCTCGGTGCCTCGACGGCGGAGGCGACCGACCGCGCGGGCTACCAGGCCGCCGAGCAGATCGTCGCAGCGCTGCAGGGCGGCAGCGTCACGACCGCGGTGAACGCGCCCGCCATCTCCGCCGAGGACATGGCGCTGTTGAGCCCCTTCCTGCCGCTCTGCCGCCAGCTCGGCAAGCTCGCCACCGGGGTCGCCGCGTGCGGCTCGATCGACAAGATCGAGATCGAGTGCCACGGCCGGATCGGCGAGCGCGACACCGGGCCGCTGGCGATCTCGGTCCTGCTCGGCGCGCTCGAGGGCCGCACGGAGGACTCGATCAACGCCGTCAACGCGCTGTCGATCGCATCCGAGCGCGGGATCGAGGTCGTCCAGTCGCGCAGCAACTCGGCGCGCGACTACACCGACCTCGTGCGCGTCGCCGTCTGGTGCGGCGGCGAGCGCCAGAACGGCGTCGTCGGCACGACGATCGGGCGCCTGCACCGCCCGCACCTGCTCGCCGCCTGGGGGCAGCGCTTCAACCTCCAGCTCGAGGACTACCTCACGCTGTTTCGCTACCACGACGTGCCGGGCGTCATCGGCCGCGTGGGCACGATGCTCGGCGAGCACGGCGTGAACATCGGCTCGGCCGCGGTCGGCCATACGCCGACCAACGCCGGGGGCGAGACCCCCGCGGTGATGATCGTCACGACCGACGCGCCGGTCGAGCAGGCGCTGCTGCGCCAGATCATGGCCACCGAATACTTCATCGAGGGACGGAGCGTCGCGCTGCGCTGAGCCGAAGATGGCGCGTAAGTCCCATGTCCGGCGCGTAGATTGCCGCGGGGGGAGCGGTATCGGCTGCTCAGGCCCGTGACATCTACGACAGGAGCAACGATCACATGGTCACACCCGCAAAGCTCATGCTGGCGATCATCGCCGCCCTGCTGATGCTCGCCTTCATCCTCGGGATGGGGTTGATCCCGGACAACACGCACGACTACTACGACTTCCTCTAGAGGCGCGCCCGGGGTGGGCGCAGGCATCGGCCCCCCCGCCGCCGCTTGCTCCCGGTAGGTGATGCCCCGGCATCGTGCGCAGCAGGTGCCGGGCGGCGATCGCTGGTGGCACGACGCCGTCGTCTACCAGGTCTATCCGCGCTCCTTCCAGGACACCGACGGCGACGGCGAGGGCGACCTGCGCGGGATCGTGCAGCGCCTGGGGCACATCCGCGACCTCGGCGCCGACGCGGTCTGGCTGTCGCCGGTCTACCCGTCGCCGATGGCCGACGGCGGCTACGACGTCGCCGGCTATGAGGACGTCGACCCGCGCTTCGGCACGCTCGCCGACGCCGACGCCCTGATCGCCGCGGCGCACGACCGGGGCCTGCGGCTGCTGATGGACATCGTGCCGTGCCACACGTCGATCGAGCATCCCTGGTTTCGCGACCATCCCGAGCGTTACGTCTGGGCCGGCGGCGACGGCCCGCCGAACAACTGGATCGCCTCGTTCGGCGGCGCCGCCTGGTCGCGTGACGACCGGTCGGGGCGCTGGTACCTGCACTCGTTCTATCCCGAGCAGCCCGATCTGGACTGGCGCCGGGCGGACGTGCGCGACGCCGTGGCCAACGCGCTGCGCTTCTGGCGCGCGCGGGGCGTCGACGGCTTTCGCCTCGATGCGATCGATCGCCTGCTCAAGGACCCGCATATGCGCGACGACCCGCCGGCCGGCGCGCCGCCGCTGCTGCCCGAGCACGGTGACGCGGGCACGCTCGACCATGTCATGAGCCGCAACGCGCCGGACATCGGGCTGGCCCTCGCTGCGCTGCGCGAGGCCGTCGACGACGACACGCTGCTCGTCGGCGAGGTCTACCTGCCCGCCGCGCAGCTGGCGCCGTACCTCGAGCATCTCGACTGCGCCTTCGCCTTCGAGCTGCTGCACGCACCATGGGAGGCTGCCGTCTTTCGTGACGCGATCACCGCGGCGCTGGATCCGGCGGGCGCCGCCGGTCGCGTCGCCTGGGTGCTCTCCAACCACGACTTCCCGCGCCTGCCCGACCGCTACGGCGCGCGCAACACGCGCGCCGCCGCCCTGCTCGCGCTGACGCTGCCGGGCGCGGTCTTCGTCTACCAGGGCGACGAGATCGGGATGGCCGACGGGCCCGGCGGCGATCCACCGGATGACCGCGCCGGGCGCGACCCGCATCGCCACCCGATGCGCTGGGACGACGACGCGCCGCACGGAGGCTTCACGAACGCGGACACCCGCCCCTGGCTGCCCGCCACCGAGGTCGACGGCGGCGGCGTCGCGCAGCAGGCGGGCGAAGCGGATTCGGTGCTGTCCCTCTACCGCGACCTGATCGCCGGCCGCCCGGCACTGGGCGGCGGGCTGGCCTTCCTCGACGACGTCGCCGACGGCATCCTGGCCTTCCGGCGCGGCGAGGATCACGTCGTCGCGCTGAACATGGGCAACGCGCCGCGGCCGGCGCCGCCGGCCGGCACGATCGTCCGCGCGACGCACGGGACGCGCCATCGCGCAGGTGGTCCGGCGCCCGCGGAGCTTGCGCCGGGCGAGGGTTTCGTGGCAGCATACGCCTCGTGAGATTCGCAACGATCTTCCGGGGGTAGGCAGCGCGCCATGCGGCGGGGGGTGGCCATCGCGATCACAGCACTCGCGCTCGCGTACGGGGTGGCCGCATGCGGTGGCGACGACGAGTCGTCGAGCGGGGCGGTCACGCTGAACTGGTTCATCTTCAACGAGCCCAGCGGGGGCCCGCAGAAGATCGCCGAGCGCTGCTCGCAGCAGTCAAACGGGGCGTACACGATCAACTTCGAGTATCTCCCGGCGCAGGCCGATCAGCAGCGCGAGCAGCTCGTGCGGCGCCTCGGCGCGGAGGACTCCTCGCTGGACCTGCTCGGTCTCGACGTGGTCTGGACGGGCGAGTTCGCGAACGCGGGCTGGCTGGAGCCGGTCCCGCAGGACACCGAGCAGCAGGTCAGCTCCAACGTCTTTGACTCCGTGCTGGAGACGGCGCGCTTCGAGGACGAGATGGTCACGGTCCCGATCTGGTCCAACACGCAGCTGCTGTGGTACCGCAAGGACCGCGTCCCGCGCCCACCGCAGACGTGGAACGAGATGATCGACATCGCCGAGCGCATCGGTCCGGACGGGGGCCGCATCCAGATCCAGGGCAATCGCTACGAGGGCCTCGTCGTGCTCGTCAACCAGCTGATCGAATCTGCGGGAACGTCGTTCCTCGCCGGGCCCAAGGAGGTCCTGCTCGCCGAGCAGCCGACGAAGAAGGCGCTCGCCATCCTCGGGCGTCTGTCCAACTCGCCGATCGCGGCGCCGAACATCACGACGTCGACGGAGGACAGCGCCCGGCTGGGCTTCGAGGCCGGCAACTCCGCGTTCCAGATCAACTATCCGTTCGTGTTCCCGTCGGCGAAGGAGAACGCGCCGGAGGTCTTCAAGCAGATGGGCGTCGCACAGTACCCGGCCGTCGAGGCCGGTCAGGAGAGCAAGCCGCCGATCGGCGGCATCAACATCGGCGTCTCGGCGTTCTCCGACCACAAGCAGGAGGCGTTCGATGCGATCGAGTGCCTCGTTCAGCCCGAGAACCAGCTCGAGGTGGCGCGGCTCGGGGGTCTGCCGCCGGTGCGCGAGGACCTCTACGACCGGCCCGTGATGGACAACGAGGTCTACCCCGGCTTCGCCGACCAGATCCGCGAGTCGATCCGCAACGCGGCGCCGCGCCCGTCGCAGTCGCCCGCCTACCAGGACCTCTCGCTGGCGATCCAGCGCGCCGTGCATCCGACGACGCAGATCGATCCGCAGAACCCTGACGAGACCTACGACCGCCTGCTCAACAACGTCGAGAAGGCCGTCAAGCGCGAGGGTCTCCTATGAGCACCGCCGCACCGACGCAGGTGGGCGAGGCGGCGGTCGGCAAGTCGCCGCGCAGGCGCGGCGGGCCGACGCAGACGACCGATCGTACGAAGGCCGAGCGCAAGCTGGCCCTGATGCTGTGTGCGCCGGCCGTCATCGCGATGCTGCTGGTCACGCTGTATCCGATCCTCTACGCGATCGTCCTCTCGGTGCAGCGCGTCGACCTGCGCTTCCCCGAGGAGAGCGGGTTCGTCGGCCTGGACAACTACGCGGCGGTCCTGAGCTCGCCGCTGTGGTGGCAGGACCTCTTCAACACGACGCTGATCACGGTCGTATCGGTGGCGATCGAGCTCGTGCTCGGCATGGCGCTCGCGCTAGTCATGCACCGCGCGCTGTTCGGCCGCGGGCTGATCCGCACGTCGGTGCTGATCCCCTACGGCATCGTCACCGTCGTCGCCGCGTTCGCGTGGTTCTTCGCCTTCGATCCCAGCAGCGGCTTCGTCAACAACCTGCCGTTCATCCCCGACGAAAAGGCCTGGTTCGGCAACCGCCAGGACGCCTTGACGGTGATCATCCTCACGGAGGTCTGGAAGACGACGCCGTTCATGGCGCTGCTGCTGCTCGCCGGCCTGGCGACGATCGACCAGGGCCTCTACGAGGCGGCGCGGGTCGACGGGGCCAGTGCCTGGCAGCGCTTCTGGCGGATCACGCTGCCGCTGCTCAAGCCGGCGCTGCTCGTCGCGCTGCTGTTCCGCACGCTCGACGCCTTCCGCGTGTTCGACTCGATCTTCATCATGACGCGCGGCTCGCAGGACACCGAGTCGGTCTCGATCCTCGGCTACAACCAGCTCATCTCGCGCCTGAACCTCGGCCTCGGCTCGGCCGTCTCGGTGTTGATCTTCGTCCTCGTGCTGCTGATCGCGTTCGTCTTCGTGCGCGGCCTCGGCACGGCGGTCCCGTCGCAGGGAGACAAGAAGTAGCCATGCAGAACCGGACCCCGCGCTCCTATGCCCTGTGGACGATCGCGCTCGGCGCGATCCTCTTCTACGCGCTGATCCCCGTCCTCTGGCTGGTCTCGCTGTCGTTCAAGACGCCGGCGACCGTCAGCGACAAGCGGTTCATCCCGCAGGAGACCACGTTCGAGAACTACACGACGCTGTTCACCGGCGGCCTCGACTCCCCGCTGCTACGCCCGCTGATCAACTCGATCGCGATCGCGCTGATCGCCACCCTGATCGCGGTCACGCTGGCCTCGTTCACCGCCTACGCGATCGCGCGGCTGAGCTTCCCGGGCAAGACGCTGATCCTCGCCGGCGCGCTGGCGATCGCGATGTTCCCGCCGATCTCGGTCGTCGGGCCGCTGTTTGACATGTGGCGCGCGCTGGGCCTGTACGACACCTGGCTGGGGCTGATCATCCCGTACCTGACGTTCGCGCTGCCGCTGGCGATCTACACGCTCGTGGCGTTCTTCCGGGAGATTCCCTGGGAGCTCGAGCAGGCGGCCCAGGTCGACGGCGCCACGCCGTGGCAGGCGTTTCGCAAGGTCATCCTGCCGCTGGCGACGCCCGGCGTGTTCACCGCCGCGATCCTCGTCTTCATCTTCGCCTGGAACGACTTCCTCTTCGCGATCACGCTGACGTCGTCCGACCAGGCGCGCACTGTGCCTGCGGCGCTCGCCTTCTTCACCGGCGAATCGCAGTTCACGGCTCCGACCGGCAACATTGCCGCCGCCGCCATCCTGGTGACGATCCCGATCATCGTCTTCGTGCTCATCTTCCAGCGCCGCATCGTCGCCGGGCTCACGGCGGGCGCCGTCAAGGGATAGGAGAACTCGCCAATGGCCGAAATCAAGTTGAAGGACGTCACCAAGCGCTACGCCGACGGGACCGAGGCCGTCAAGCACATGAGCCTCGACATCGAGGACGGCGAGTTCATGATCCTCGTCGGCCCGTCGGGCTGCGGGAAGTCCACGGCGCTGCGCATGATCGCCGGCCTGGAGGACATCTCCGAGGGCGAGATGCTGATCGGCGACAAGGTCGTCAACAACCTCGCGCCGCGCGACCGCGACATCGCGATGGTCTTTCAGAACTACGCGCTGTACCCGCACATGACGGTCCGCGCGAACATGGGCTTCGCGCTGAAGCTCGCCAAGGTGCCCGAGGCCGAGATCAAGCAGAAGGTCGAGGAGGCCGCGCGCATTCTCGATCTCACCGATCACCTCGACCGCAAGCCGGCGAACCTGTCCGGGGGCCAGCGCCAGCGCGTCGCGATGGGACGCGCCATCGTGCGCGACCCGCAGGCCTTCCTGATGGACGAGCCGCTGTCGAACCTCGACGCCAAGCTGCGCGTGCAGACGCGCACCGAGGTCGCGCGGCTGCAGAAGCGCCTGTCGACGACGATGGTCTACGTCACCCACGACCAGACCGAGGCGATGACGCTCGGCGACCGCGTCGCGGTCATGCGCTCGGGCGTGCTGCAGCAGGTCGCGCCGCCGCGCGAGCTCTACAACAGCCCGGTCAACATCTTCGTCGCCGGCTTCATCGGCTCGCCGGCGATGAACTTCTTCTCCGCCACGATCAGCGGCGGCAAGCTCAAGCTGCCGTTCGCCCAGGCCTCGGTGCCCGAGGGCGTCTCGCACAGCGGTGAGGTCATCGTCGGCATTCGCCCGGAGGACTTCGAGGACGCGCGCTTCGCGCCGGCCGGCCATGACGCTGGCGTCGAGTTCGAGGCGCCGATCGAGGTCGTCGAGTCGATGGGCTCGGAGATCTACGTCTACTTCGGCTTCGAGGGCGGCGAGGTCAGCTCCGACGAGCTCGCCGAGCTCGCGCGCGACAGCGGCGTGGCGGAGACGCCGAGCGGCACCCAGGGACTCGCCGTCGCGCGGCTGAACCCGGAATCCGACGTCACGGAGGGGGAGCGCGCGAAGCTCTGGTTCGATGGCGCCAAGCTGCACCTCTTCGATCCGGGCGAGGGCTCGAACCTCCGCGGCGACCGCGCCGCGCAGCGCAGCGCCGCGGAGGCGACGCGCGAGGCCGTCGAGGCCGAGGCCGACAACGAGCCCTCGAGCCGGGCCGCCGCCGAGCAGGACAAGCCCGCGGCGCAGGCGCCGCAGCGCCCGAAGGGCGCCGAGCCGGACGAGCGCTCCGCGCTGGAGTAGCGTTCGCGCGCATGAGAGTCGCGGTTCTCGGGACCGGCATCGTCGGCAGGACGCTCGCGAGCGCCCTGCTGAGCAACGGGCATGAGGTGCGGCTCGGCTCGCGCACGGCCGGCAACGAGGCGGCGGTGGCCTGGGCCGAGCAGATCGGCGGGCCGGCGAGCGAGGGCACGTTCGCCGACGCGGCCGGCTTCGGCGAGGTCGCCATCAATGCGACGGCCGGCGCGGCCTCGCTGGCGGCGCTGCAGATGGCGGGCGCCGAGCAGCTCGCGGGCAAGGTGCTGCTCGACGTGGCCAACCCGCTCGACACGTCGCGCGGGATGCCGCCGACGCTCACCGTCTGCAACGACGATTCGCTCGCCGAGCAGATCCAGCGCGCGCTGCCCGACGTGCGCGTCGTCAAGACGCTCAACACGGTGACGGCGGCGGTGATGGTCGATCCCACCCTCGTGGAGGGGGCGCACACGATGTTCGTCGCGGGTGACGATCCCGAGGCGAAGGCCCTGACGACCGAGCTGCTGCAGGAGCTCGGCTGGCCGGCAAGCTCGATCCTGGACCTCGGTGACATCACCGCGGCGCGCGGGATGGAGATGTACGTGGCGCTGTGGCTGCGCCTGTGGGGCGTCGCCGGCAGCCCTGCGCTCAACGTCGAGGTGCGCTCCCCCGCCCCGCCGGCCGGGTGACGTCCGGCCGCTCGTGCTTGGTCACACCCGCCTTGCCGGTGCCTGCCTGGCCTGCTTGCTGATCGTTGCGCTCGGTGCGTCTGTCGCGTTCGCGTCGGCGTCGGCGTCGGCACCGGGGCGCGCGGCCGCCCGCGCGGCGGCGGCGGAGACCTACCGGCTCGGGTTGATCGTCGCGCCGGCGCGCATCACGCCCGGCCGCGCCGCGATCGTCCGCATCGTCGACACGGGCCAAGGGCGGAGTCTCCGCGCGACTGTGTGCGCGCTCCGGCACCCGCGCGGCCAGCTGCCGGGAGGTGCGCCTGAAGGACGGCCAGGCGAAGCTGCGCACGCACGTGCGCCTCCCGCGCGCCGGGCGCTGGACGGTGACGCTGCGCCGTGCGCAGGAGAAGACGGCGCTGCGCCGCACGGTCCTGGTGTCGTCCTCCGCGCGCCACCGGGTGCTCGTCACCGGCGACTCGATGGTCTACGGGATCATCGACGTGCTCGAGCGCACCGTGCGCCGCAGCGGCGGGGTACTCAAGGGCGACCCCCACCTGGGCTCGGGGATCACGAAGCCGTTCCTGCTGAACTGGCCGGAGCACGCCCGCGACTCCGCGCGCAGGCAGCAGCCCGACGCGTCGGTCGTCTTCCTGGGCGCCGCGGCCGACACGTTCCCGCTCGTCGTCGGCGGCGCGAGGGTCGAGTGCTGCGGACCCGTCTGGGTCGCCGAGTACGTCCGCCAGCTGCGCTCGATGATGGCCTCCTACCTGCGCGAGGGGTCCGCGCTGGTGTACTGGATCATGCTCCCGGCGCCGCGCGCCGCCGACCGGGTCGCGTCGCACCACGCGATCAACGGCGCCATCCTCCAGGCCGCGGCGACGTTCTCCGATGGCGTCCGAACCGTCGACATCGGCCGCGTGATCTCGCCCGGCGGCATCTACCGCGAGCAGGCGATGTACCGCGGCAGGCGCGAGCTGATCCGCGAGCCCGACGGCATCCACCTCGCCAACGCCGGAATCCACATCGCGACGGAGTACATCGAGCGCGTCATGAAGCGC
Organism: Solirubrobacterales bacterium; assembly: GCA_038233375.1. Taxonomy (GTDB): domain Bacteria; phylum Actinomycetota; class Thermoleophilia; order Solirubrobacterales; family Solirubrobacteraceae; genus CADCVQ01. The sequence continues at coordinate 69 of JBBSMC010000072.1, read as the reverse complement.
GACGGGATGGTGCGGTAGCGGCTACCGCCCGCGCCGCACCCTTTCGATCGCCTCGTCGGTCCACTCGTG
>JBBSMC010000071.1:0-15150 GCA_038233375.1 Solirubrobacterales bacterium | reverse complement strand
TGCCGTCGGCATCGCGCAGCTTGCGGATGACCTGCTCGGGCGTATGCCTGGTGCGCTTCATCGTGATCGTCCTCGCTCGCCCATCTTGCAGGGCGCATAGAACTCTCACAAGCACCGGACCGAACCACCGGGGTCACGCCAAGCGCGGGGCCGCTGCCGGGCGACGCGCTGCGCGAGCAGCTCGGGCTCCACGTGCGCGGCGCGCGAGACTTCTTCGACGCGCTCGTCGCGCTCGGCATGCTCCAGCGCGACGACGACGGGTACAGCAACGCCCCGGCGACGGAGATCTTCCTCGACCGCGCGAAGCCAAGCTACGTCGGAGGCATCCTCGAGATGGCCAGCACACGGCTGTACCCATACTGGGGGAACCTCACCGAAGGGCTGCGCACCGGGACGCCGCAGAACGAGGCCAAGACGGGCGGCAACTTCTTCGACGTCCTCTACGCCGACCCCGACAAGCTCCGCGAGTTCCTCAAGGCGATGACCGGGATCAGCGCCGGCGCCGCGCACGCGCTCGCAGCGTCGTTCCCGTGGGAGCGCTACACGTCCGTCATCGACGTCGGCTGCTCCGAGGGCTGCGTGTCCGTGCAGGTCGCACGCTCCCACGAGCACCTCAGCGGCGGCGGGTTCGATCTACCGGTGGTCGGGCCGATCTTCGACGACTGCGTCGCGGCCGCGGGCCTGAGCGATCGGCTGCGTTTTCACCCGGGCGACTTCTTCAGCGACCCGTTGCCGAGCGCCGACGTGTTGATCATGGGGCACATCCTGCATGACTGGGATCTCGACGAGAAGCGAACGCTGCTCGCGAAGGCGTACGCCGCGCTGCCCGACGGCGGGGCACTGATCGTGTATGAAGCGATGATCGACGATGACCGGCGAGAGAACGCGTTCGGTCTGCTGATGAGCCTCAACATGCTGATCGAAACGCCGGGCGGCTTCGACTACACAGCCCAAGACTGCCAGCAATGGATGCGCGAGGCCGGCTTCAGCGACACCCGCGTCCAGCACCTCGTCGGGCCCGACTCGATGATCGTCGCAACCAAATAGACGCACCAATTCGTCGCCGGGGGCCAACGCGGTCCCCGGCGGCCCGACGCCCTGGCGTTCGCAGCCTCGACAGCACCGATGCCTGGTCGTCAGTCGGCCAAGGATCCCTCACCGGCCGGATCGGGCGCGGGCCAGCTTCAGGAGAGCTACTTTGCGGGCTGGGACACGGACCCAAGCAGAGGGCCTTGGAGCCGAAGTACTTGCGGTTGGGGCGCGCGTAGATACTCGGCACGGGGACGATGAAGCGCATCCCGTCGATCCCGGCTACCAGGCCGCCGCCCCACTCCCGGGCGAGCGCGATGCCGGCCTGCGCGGCGATCAGCCACACGTTCGCCGGCGCGTAGGTCTCTGTGCCGAGGTAGTTCTGGTTGACGTGGCTGAGCCGGTCACGCTCCAGCGCCGCCACGCCCTTCTTGACGATCGGCGAGTACCCGATGTTCAAGGCGTGCGCGGTCAGGCACGCCGCGATCGTCACATGCAGATCAGCCAGGCGCGTCTGTCCCCCGGACGCCGCGACGAACGCCGCGACGAACCCGGGCTCCCACGACATGACCTCCAAGATCAACTCCGGCAGATCGACGCGGGGCAGCAACGCGTTGACGTCGCGGCGCAGCTCGATCAGGCTCGCCGGCTCATCGAGCGCCTCGAGACGCTCGATATGCAGCTGCCCCTCGCTGTCGAGGCTGACGGCGGTGTTTGCCTGAAGGCGAGCGCCGACGGCGCGGTACGCGCCGTCGAGAGTCCGCGCGTGCCCGGCGAGCAGATCATCCGGGGCGGCGGGCAGCGACAAGGCGGTCAGAACGGCGGGCTTTGCGCTTGCCCACGCGTCGCCGGCGAGCAGCTGCGCGCGCGGGTCGCGCCATCGTGTCGACGCGTTCGCGTAGATCTCGCGCCGCTTGAGACGGCGATGAAACTGCGTCAGCACGCAGAACACGTACGCGTTCTTGTCGACCGCGCCATCAGGCAGCCCGTGGGCATCGAACACGAGGCGCTTCCACGAACCGTGAATCAGCGTCCGGTCGACGTCAGCGCTCGTCAGCTTGCGGCTGCGCAGCAGCTCGGGCATGCGCTGCATCTCGGCCAGGACCGCTTGGGCGTCGGCGTTTGCGCCGAACTCGATCACCGCGGTCAGCGTCTTCAAGAACCCGGTGACCGTCGCGATCCGCGTCGCGAGTTGCGCCCGCTGGACGCCGTCGTCGTCGGTGTCGGGCGGTACGAGCTCGGTGATCGCTGCGACCGCCGCGCGCAGCTCGCCCCTGGAGACGACCGCGTCGATCAGCTCCCACACCTCCGAAAGCCCCAGCTCCCCGCCATCGGCGGTGGCGTCCAGCAGCACCTCGACGGCGGTCGCGAGCTTCGCGGACGCGCGCGCCAGCCGCGGGTGCTGGCGCGCTTTCTCCTTGACCGATTCGCGCTCAGCCTTGCCCAAGAGCTCGGTGACCATCAAGAGATCCAGCAGCTCCAGGCAGTCATCGGTCGCTTTGGCTTCCAGCGCCACGGTGGCCAGCAGCGTCGCCAAGCGCCGCGACCTGGGATGGCGACGCAGCGTCCGCGCGTTCGCGGTCATCCCGTAGCGCGCGAGATCAACCAGACGCCGGTGCGCCACCACACCGTCCAGACCAAGGCCAGCGAGGCCGAGCGTCTTGATCTCCGCGACCCGCGCGATCGCCTTCTCCAGATTGCGGCCCGATGGCTTCGCGGGCCCCCGACGCCACCGCTCAAGATCCGAGAATCGCCCGCCGTCCGGGACAGCAAGCAGACGCTCAAGCAGCCGGCACTGCCTGGCCGTGAGCAGCTCGGCAAGCGTGTCCCACAGGCGTTGGGTCGCCTCGTCTCGCACGCGAGCGACCAGCCGCGCGAGCGTCGTCACCCCGGGCAGCAACACGCCGCGTTCAAACAGCCAGCCGATCGCATCGTTGAAGATCGCCTTCGGGCCGTCGCCCGTCGTCCACGCCCGCGCGTCGACCCAGTCCTCGAGCTCCCGCGTGACCTCAGCGAAATCCCGCAGCCCACGGGCCCGTTTGATCTCCTCTGCATGCTCAAAGCGCGTCGTGCGACGCTCGACATAGCGCGCCACGCACGACGCGTCCTCGATCTCCAACTGGCTCGCGAGGTATTCGAGCACGACGCCCGGCACCTCCAACGGATCAGCCAGAAACAAGCCCAGCGACCGCACCGTCGTCAACTGCAACGCGAACCCGAGACGGTTATACCCCCCGCGATGGCGGCCGATCAATGCCCGGTCCGCGTCATCAAGGAAAAACACGCGCTCCATCTCCGCCCGCGACGGCGGCCCACCAAACCGCCCGTACGCGGCCGCCTCCTCGTCGCTCAGAAACTCAACCGGCACCGCCCGACACCGTACGACCGATCAGCCCGCACCGACGCGCCCGGTCCTTATCGTGACTTTTCGTTCCGATGCTCCTCAGGGGCCGAGACCCCAAGGCCAGCAGCCCACCGACGGCAAGAGCAGGATTTCGCCGGTGCCGGGCGTCCCGTGCACGCTCGTGAGGATCGCCGTCGTCATAGCGATCATCAGCGTGTAGCCATAGGCCGAGCCATGTTGCGCAGCGTGACGCGCAGCGTCACTCGATACCCGCGGTCGACGGGTTCGCCTGCACCGGCGTCAGCTATGGCGCGCCTTCGCGGGCGAGTGGTCGGCCGTGGCTCGGGACGAGCACCGGCAACTGGACGATGGGCCGATCACCGGCGCGCTCCATGCGGTCACGTCGCCGTTCCCTCCGGCGTCGGCGGCGGCGCCATGTGGTCGTGTCCCTTCGGTGCGGGGATCGGCGGCGCGCCCTCGACGCCCTCCTCCTTGAGCGAGAGGTCGACGGCGAGGTCCCAGGCGGCGGCGATCGTGTCGGCCATCCGTTGCTCGTCGGCCTTGTTCTCGCGGGCGACCGTGGCGGTCTCGTCGTCGCCGGCGCGGTCGGCGACGCGCTCGAGCATCTCGTAGGCGGCGATCTCGAGATGCTCGGCGACGAACCCGTCGCGGGCGATCTTGCCGGAGTTGTCCGAGCGCGTGCGGTCGAACAGGCCCTTCGTCAGGGCCACCAACGTCATGCCGGCGTCCTTGACGACCGATGGCGACGCGCCATGCGCCTGCAGGCGCTCCTCGAGGCGCTGCTTGTGGCGCTGCGTCTCCTGCCTGTGCTGCTTGAGCGGCTCGAGCAGCTCGGGCACGTCGGTGCTCGCGATCATGCTCGCGAGCAGCGCATCGACGTGCTGCTCGAGCGCGTGCGCGTCCTCGATGTACTTCACGAGCTGCTGCTCGATCGTCGTCTGACCCATCACCGGCCTCCTCTCGTGCTCGCGGTCGTCACATCGACTCGATCTTCAGATAGCGGCGCAGCTCCGGCGCCTCCGCGACGAGCGCGGCGATGACGATGCTCGCGAGCGCCAGCAGCATCCCCAGCTGCACGCGCGGCGTGATGCGGATCTCCTTCATGGCCGGTCCTCTCCGTCGTCGTTGATGGTGGCGATCAGGCTGTCGACGAGCTCGGTGATGGTGGCCAGCGCCTGCTCGACGGCGGCGCGCACGGGGACGCTGAGCTCCATCACGACATCGGGCTCGGCTCCGGTCATGCGCGACAGCGGCTCGCAGCCGACGACCAGCACGCGCGCCGGGATCGGTCCGAGCGCGGCGGCCGTGCGCAGGACGCGCACCGGATCCATCGCGTGCGTCTCGATCATCGCCTCGCCGGCCTCGTCGCCGGCGGTGTCGATGACATAGATCGTGCCCGGCTCGCCGCCGCGCGGGGTCGCGTCGACGAGGATCGCGGCGTCGTAGCCGCGCCCCAGCGCGTAGGCGAGGTCCATTCCGCGGATGCCGAAGTCGACGGCGTCGACGCCGGCCGGCAGCGGCCGTCCGGCGAGCTGCGCGGCGACCTCGACGCCGAAGCCATCGTCGCCGAGGAAGACGTTGCCGATGCCGGCGACGAGGATCCGCGCGCCGGCGCGGTCGGACTGCGCGGCGAGCGGCTGCACCTCGGCGGTCGAGAAGAAGAAGCGATGGCCGGGCTGGCGCGCGTCGCCGAGCGCGCGGCCGGGATCGTCCTCGAGCGTCACCGCGACGTGCAGCACGCCCTCGAAGTCCTCGTCGATGCCCTCGATGATCGCGACGCGACCGTCGAGCGCGAGGTCGAAGATGTCGCCGTTGGGATTGGGGTGCAGGCGCACCCGGCTGCCGCGCGCGAGCACGACGTCGCCGACGACGATCGACTCGGGTGAGGGACGGTGCAGGTCCATCAGGGCCCGGCCGCCGGGCGCAGCTCGCGAATCGTGCCGTGCAGGCGCATGAGCTGCTCGCGTGACAGCCCGGCGCAGCGGTCGATGATCTCTCGCGCGCGCGGATCGGAGTCGCGCGCCTCGCGCTGCTCCTCGACGGTCAGCGTGAGCACGTTGAGGATCAGCAGCTCGTCGATCTCACCGCCGTCGAAGAGGTCGCCCGGGCTCTCGGGCGCGATCTGCGGGTGGTCTTCGAGGATGATCGGCGAGGACAGCAGCGTCTGGTCGTCGCCGGGCGCGCCGACGAGCACCGGCCAGGTGCCGATGTTCTCGCAGGCGGCGGCCGCCGCGCGCGTCGCGGCGGGCGGATCGGTGAGCGACAGCAGCCGCGCCCCGCCGGCGGCGCGCAGCATCACGTGCGTCGACACGAGCGTGCGGCGCAGCGCCGCCGGCCGATCGCCGCCGGGCCAGGGCGTCGTGTTCGTCGCGCGCACCGTGACGCGGTGCAGATCCTCGTCGACCGGCTCGGCCTGTAGGCGTACGCTGCCCTGCAGCGGCGCCCAGCGGCGCCTGATCGCGCCCTCGTCCGCGAGCGGCGCCCGCGCCTCGCCGGCCGAGATGTCCAGCGCGAGCCGCACTCCCGCGCGTAGCGCATCCAGGCTCGTGGCCGGATGGGAGAGCTGGTGCTCCGTCGCCTCCTCCCACGACAGGTGGCGCTCGCCCGCCACGGTCAGCTGGTCGACCTCCGCGAGCCCATCCGCAGTGCACCGGAGCACCTGGCGGTCGACGACATGCAGGAAGCGCAGCGTCAGCGCGAGGGTCGCCTCGGCCGGCCCCGCGACGAGGCACTGCGTCTGCATGACGCACGCGTCATCAGCGTGGCCGGCGGCGGTCCAGCCCGCGGGATGGACGCCGCCGAACGTCCAGCGCTGGCGGTTCTTCGTCGCCGAGCGGCGGTAGGGCCACAGCACGTAGCCCTCGTAGAGGACGGCCTGCGCGATGCGAGCGACCGCGTCCACCGGCGTCAATCCCCGTCCAGCAGCGCGTCGACGGTGGCCTCCCACGAGGGCAGCGCGCCGCGGCTGCGAAACTCGCGCAGCCGGTCGTAGCGCTCGGCATCCAACCGCACCCAGCGCGCCCCCGGGAGGTGACGATCGAGCGCGGCGCGCCACATGCCGGCGGGCAGCGCGTAGGCCGCCTCGTACTCCCACGAGAGCTGGGCGACGCGCAGCCGGTTGTCCTCGCCGGCGTAGAACAGCGTGCCGCTGAACAGCAGCTCGAGCGGGATCACGCCGTCTCGCACCGCGTCCATGTAGCCGTTGTGGGCGACCTCGACGTCGTAGCTGCACGGCAGCTCCAGCTCGATCGTGACCGCGTCCTCGAAGCCGGGCACGGCGATCGTCGCGCGCGTCCACTGCAGGCCGCGCAGCGAGCGCCCCCAGTCCGCGACCGGCCCGAACAGCGTGTACAGCCGCTCGCGGGTCTGCTCGTCATAGGGACGCCGCGGCGCGGCGATGCGGACCTGCGCCGTGAGCGTCAGCGCGCGCACCGGCGGGCCGGCCGTGCGCTGCACGCGCAGCGCGAGCGCGATCGCGGGAACCGCGCCCTGGGCCGGCGCGGCGCCCGTGACCTCGAACGCGAGCTCGGGCGACTGCGCGAACTCGCTCGTGGCAAGCGATGGGGTGGCCTCGCGCGCCATGCCCGCTCCTACGGCGGCGACAGGTTGGGCATCGCGGTCAGGATCGGGTTGCGGTCCGAGGGGCAGATGCCGGTCGAGCGCTGCGCGGTCGACCGGCCGTCGGGCAGATGGCCCTCCTGGCTCTCGTAGTTGCCCGTGCTGTTGCCCTGCGCCGTGCCCTTGACGTGGGTCGGCGTATCGGGCTTGGTGTCGGGCTTGCCAAGCTTCAGCTCGGCCATCAGGTCTCCTCTCGGTCGCTGTGGATCAGGATCCGGCGCGCGCCGCGGTCCAGCTCGGCGAGAAAGTCGTCGAGCTCGCGCCACAACGCGCTGCCGCCGGTGATGCCGCGCCAGTGCGTGCGCACGATCGTGATCAGGCGGTAAGCATCGTCGATCGGCACGATCCACTGGCGCCGGCGGCCACGGACGCGGTCGACGAGCAGCGCTTGGACGTCGTCGTCGATCGTCTTCAGCGGATCGTTGTCGGCGACGAGCTCGTCCCACCAGGCGGCGGTGTCCAGCGACGCCTGCATCGCGCCGGCGGGGCTCGGATAGACCGCGCGCACGTGCCCGTCGCGCGACGAGCGCACGAAGAACGCCATCTCGACCGGAATCCCCAGGGCGGCCCAGCGCGCGTCGTCGAGCGAGAGGCCATCAAGCGCGAAACGCCTGCTGCCGACCGCGCGCAGATGCCCGCCGCCGGCGCCGTCGCGATCGAACAGCAGCGCGCAGGCGCGGCACGTGCACTTCAGCTCGCCGGAGCTGGCGTCGATGACGTGGCGGTGCTGCGGCGCGATCGCGGCGCCGCACAGCTCGCAGCGCTCCAGCTGCGCCTCGACGCGCTCCCGGGCGCCCAGCGCCAGCTCGCGCAGGGCGGGTGAGAACGCGATCGTGGAGCCGCGACCCTGACGCGCGGTCGCCGGCGCTTGGCGTGGTGCCATCGTGCTCACCCGGTCTGGGCGCCGAACATCGGCGAGTGCTGGGTCTGCAGCGTCTTGCCCTTGCCGAGGTACATGTGCACGCCGCAGGGCAGGCACGGATCGAAGCTGCGCACTGTGCGCATGATGTCGATCCCCTTGAAGTCGTCGGGCCCGTTCTGCTCGAAGATCGGGGTGCCGGCGACCGCGTCCTCGTACGGGCCCGGCGTGCCGTAGCTGTCGGTCGGGCTGCCGTTCCACGGCGTCGGCGGGTACGGATGGTAGTTGGCGATCTTGCCGTCGCGAATGACCATGTGGTGCGACAGCAGTCCGCGCACCGCCTCGTGGAAGCCGCAGCCGATCGCATCGTCGGGCACGTCGAAGTCCTCGAAGGTCTTCGTGTGGCCGGCGCGCACCTCGCGCAGTCCCTGCTCGACGAAGTACAGCGCCATCGCCGCGGCGTAGGCGATGAAGTACATCCGCGCGCGGTCGCGCTCGAGCGCGTTGGACCACTGTGGGATCTTCCACTCCAGCGTGCTCTCGGGCGTCGTCGCCGTCTTGGGCAGGTTGATCAGCACGCTCGAACCCGTCGACTTGACGTACGGCGTGTCGACCTTTCCGGCCAGCGCCGTCACCCACAGCCGCGCCAGCGCGCCGCCGCCGGTGTCCAGCGCGAGGTGCTCGTCGGTGCGCTTGTCATACCAGCGCGGGCTCATGACCCAGGAGTAGTTGCCGCCCTCCAGGTCGCGCTTCTGTGGCCGCGGGAGCGTCGTCTGGTTCCACGGATGGCGCCTGTCGACCGGATTGCCGAGCGGGTCGTGCGTGACGAACATCTCCTCCTGCTCCCAGTCGGAGTAGTAGGAGCTGCCGAGCAGGATCCGGATACCGAGGTTGATGTCGACGAGATCGGTCGTGATCAGCTTGCCGTCGACGATGATCCCGGGGGTCACGAACATCTCGTTGCCCCAGCTGCTCATGTTGCGGTACTGGTAGTCGACGTGCTCGGGGTTGTTGAACGCACCCCAGCAACCGAGCAGGATCCGCCGCCGGCCGACCTCCTCATAGCCGGGCAGCGCCTCGTAGAAGAAGTCGAAGATGTCGTCGTTGAGCGCCACGCCCTGCTTGATGAAGTCCATGCAGCGCAGCAGCCGCACGAGGTAGTCGGTGAACAGCTGCGGCGTCGCGACGGTGCCGACACCGCCCGGATACAGCGTCGAGGGATGCACGTGGCGGCCCTCCATCAGGCAGAACATCTCGCGCGCGAGACGGCTGAGGACGAGCGCCTCCTTGTAGACCGCGCCCTCGAACGGATTGAACGCGCGCATGATGTCGGCGATCGTCGCGTAGCCGTGCTGGTCGGCACGCGGCGCCGGCGTCGTCTCGGCCTTCGCGAGCAGGTCGGGGTTGGTCTCGCGCACCATCTGCTCGCAGAAGTCGACGAACACGAGGTTGTCCTGAAACAGCGTGTGGTCGAAGATGTACTCCGCCGCCTCGCCCAGGTTGACGATCCAGTCGGCCAGCGGGGGCGGCTTGACGCCGTAGGCCATCTGCTGGGCGTAGTTCGAGCAGGTCGTGTGGTTGTCGCCGCAGATCCCGCAGATCCGGCTCGTGATGAACCCGGCGTCGCGCGGGTCCTTGCCCTTCATGAAGACGCTGTAGCCGCGGAAGATCGAAGACGTGCTCTTGCACGTCAGCACCTCCTGCTTGTCGAAGTCGATCTTCGTGTAGATCCCGAGGTTGCCGACGATGCGGGTGATCGGATCCCACGACATGTCGACGACGTTGACCTTGGGCTTGATGCGCTCAGGCGTGGTGGCCATGGTCCAGTCTCCCTTGCCCAGGCCTAGTTGCCCCAGCGGGGGTCATACCCACTGGTCAACTCGGCGCGGTTGTGGCGCCACTTGGGCTCCTTGTTGACCGTCTTGTTCGTGATGCCTCGCAGCAGGCGGATCATCGGCCCGTAGACCCCGCCGAGCATCGCCGAGGAGACGCTGCCGCCGGGGGGAGCGTCCATGAACGGCATGAACTTGTCGGGGAAGCCCGGCATCGTGCAGCCGATGCAGATGCCGCCGACGTTGGGGCAGCCGCCGATCCCGCCCATCCAGCCGCGCTTGGTCACGTTGCAGTTGACGACCGGGCCCCAGCAGCCGATCTTCACCTGGCACTTGGGCGAGTTGTAGTCCTTGGCGAAGTCGCCCTGCTCGTAGTAGCCCGCCCGGTCGCAGCCCTCGTGGACGGTCTTGCCGAACAGCCACGTCGGGCGCAGCTGGTCGTCGAGCGGGATCACCGGCGCCAGTCCGGCGGCCTGGTACAGCAGCCAGGTCAGCGTCTCCATGAAGTTGTCGGGCTGCACCGGGCAGCCGGGGATGTTCACGATCGGCAGCCCGCCTGCCGAGCGGAAGTCCCACCCGAGGTAGTCGGCCAACCCCATGCAGCCGGTCGGGTTGCCGGCCATCGCGTGGATGCCGCCGAACGTCGCGCAGGTGCCCGCCGCCACGACGCCCCAGGCCTTCGGCGCCAGCTCGTCGAGCCAGTCGTTCAGCGGCTTCGGGTCACCGGCGTCGTCGTTGCCGAACGACGTCCAGTAGCCGTCGCCGTTGATCTGCTCGTTGGGGATCGAGCCCTCGACGACGAGTACGAACGGCGCGTCGAGCTCGCCGCGCGCGGCGGCGCGAAACGGCGCCAGGAAGTCCTCGCCGCCGACCTTCGGCGACAGCACTTTGTTGTGCAGGTGAACCTTCGGCAGACCCGGAATCAGGCCGAGCACGACATCCTCGATACTCGGCTGCGAGGCGGCGGTGACCGAGATCGAGTCGCCGTCGCAGCTCATCCCCTCGGAGATCCAGAGGATGTGGATCTCGTCGATCGCCGGCATCATCGCGTCAACGTCGCTCATCGGTTCGGCCCTCCGCTCGTCGTGATCAGCTCATCCGGCGCGGGCTCCGCGAGCTCGAGCCACTCCACGCGCAGCTCCTCGCCGCGCAGCACGTCGATCTCCCAGCCACCGCATGCCGCGCAGATCAGCGGCAGCCCGGCGTGTTCGCCGTCAGCACCGCAGGCACGGCAACGGCCACGCACCGCGACGCGCTCGATGTCGAGCAGCGCGCCCTCGGCCGGCGTGCCCTGCGCGACGAGCTCGAAGGCGAACTCGATCGCCGCGGGCGAGGCCTGGCGCAGGTCGCCCAGCATGATCTGCACACGCGCCACAGGGCGCCCCTCGGCGTGGCGCACCACGATCTGCACGAGCGCGTCAGCGATCGACAGCTCGTGCATCAGCGCGCCGCTTCGACCCAGCCGAAAGCTGCGCGGATGAAGATCGAGCGCCACATGCCGACCGTATCCCCACCGCGGTCGCGCCGCAATCCCCGATCGTCCGGCGTCAGACAATCCGGCTAACCGGCCGGCTCGATCGCGGCGCGATCGGCCTCCCGCGCCTCGTGCGCAACCGCGTGCGCGCCGGTGGGGAAGTACCTGCAAACTGGCCGGTTCAGCGCCAGCGGAACGAACCGAGCGGGAACCGCTGCGATGGACGGCGCGAACCGTCGTAAGCGTTGCTTGCAGTCGCCCGTCATGCATCGTCGCTTCGATGACGTGAAGTGCGACCGGATCACGCCGATGACGGCAGTGCCGGGTCATCGGCTTCGGCGAGGAGGCGATAGGCGCCGTGACGACGAGCTCACTGGTGCAGACGCGCGCGACAAGCTGCTGGGCGCACTGGGCTTCTCGAACATCGTGTTCTTCTCCGATCTGCCCAACAAGGTGCAGTCCGCTGACCAGGACAGCCTGCGCGGGCACGTCCTGTCAAATGGCATCGACGCCAACGGCCGAATGATCGGCTTCGTGTACCCCGGCGAGCCGACGCAGCCCGACGGCGCCGACGTGTTCTTGGACGTCGCGCTGCTGGACGCCTCCCTCAACGCTGGCTTGCTCGCGGCCGGCCATGCCTACCCGGCGTTCTACGCGACGCTTCCGGCCGCCCTTCGCACCCATCTCGCCGGCCTGTCGCGTGCCGCGCGCGAGCATCAGCCGGCCCTTGAGCTGTGGGCGCGCTCGACCGCCGATCCCAACGGCGCCGCCACGATCGCCGACCTCGCCGCGCTCGAGCAGCTCGTGCTGTGGCCCAAGCTGTTTCGACGCATCGTGCCGTACTTCGCTGCCGGCTTCACGAACTTCGACGGCTTCGATGCGTGGCTGCGCGCCGGGCCCGTCGACCGCGACGACGGCGTGTTCTTGCTTGATCGCCTCGAGGTCGGAAACCTGCACGACGTCATCACCGCGGCCGGCAACACGATCCAGATGACCGTCTGGCCCGAGGACCTCATCATCAACCCCGACCCCGTCGCCCCCACCACGGGACCGCCCCCGCCAGTCACGCCGCCCGTGCCACAACCCTCGCCGGCGGCCGGTTCGGCGGCCGGATCGGGGAGCGTGCTGGTGATCGCGGCGCTGCCCAATCCCGTCGGACAGGACCGCGGCAACGAATCGGCGACGCTGCTGAACACCACCCCAGCCGCCGTTCCGTTGACCGGCTGGCAGCTCAGCGACGCCGCCGGCGCCAGCCACACGCTCAGCGGCAGCCTCGCGGCCGGCGACACGCTACGCGTAACGCTCACGACCGCCGTCCAACTCGGAAACCGCGGCGACACGATCCGCCTGACCGACGAGCACGGCACGGTCATCGACGAGGTCACCTACCAAGCAACCGACGTCCACAACGGCCGCACGATCGCCTTCAGACGCTGACTACGAGGAGCCCGCAACACCGCGCTCGTCGCGCTCGTCGCGCTGTCGCTGCCCGCAAGCCGCGGAGCGTTGGCCGTCGAGCTTGAGAATGCTCCGGTGCCCCAGCTGGCGGCGATCGGCAGCTGACGCAGGTAGTCGACGAGGGCGCCGCACCGCTGGCCAGATTCGTGTCGCGGAGCGAAGCGGCCTGCAGGTGTCGCGTGCGGTTGCTCGACGCGCTCAGCGCTCGCGCCGTCGGCGACCGTGAGCCAGGACCGGAGCGCGCCTAGCGCTAGCGCTCGGTCGTCTGAGAAGTGCCCCATTTGCAGGTAACTTGTCATAATGAGGGTTATCAGGCGTCGATCTCGCGATCGTCACGGTCCGTGGGGAGCAAGTGGTCGTCGTTGGGAATATTGAGCAGCACCTCGCCGCGCGCCGCCACGAGCTGCGCCAGCCGCAAACGAGCCCGCCTGGTGTGGGGGTGATCTTCTGGCAGGTGGTCTTGGCAGATTGAGAGTTCCCGCCGGAAGCTGACCTCAGCGTCTACGGCACGCCCCAGCTCGCGCTGCACGATCCCGAGGTTGCCCAGCGTGCTCGCGACCTGGTGGTGGTCGGGTCCGTACACGTGCTCCTTGATCGCGAGCGCGCGCTGCTGGGTCGCCAACGCGTCCTCAAGACGCCCCAGCTCCTGCTGCACGATCCCGAGGTTGCCCAGCGTGCTCGCGACCTGGTGGTGGTCGGGTCCGTACACGTGCTCCTTGATCGCGAGCGCGCGCTGCAGGGTCGCCAACGCGTCCTCAAGACGCCCCAGCTCGTACTGCACGATCCCGAGGTTCGTCAGCGTGACCGCGACCTCGTGGTGGTCGGGTCCGTACACGTGCTCCTTGATCGCGAGCGCGCGCTGCAGGGTCGCCAACGCGTCCTCAAAACGCCCCAGCTCGTACTGCACGATCCCGAGGTCACCGATGGTCGCGGCTTGGAGCGCTTCGTCATCGATACGTTGCAGCGCGAGCTCGTAGAACCGCAGCGCGCGCTCGAGCTGGTTGTAGGCCTCGCTCGCGCGAGCGGCCCTTTCGAGTAAGTCGTTGACCGGGATGGTCGCAGCGAGGGCACGCTCAGCATGCTCGCGGTACTCGCCGATCGGCACGGCATTCCCGGCGACGTAGCTGTAGACCCGGTATCCCTCATCGTCGCCCAGCACGAGCGCTATCTCTCCGTACAACGCAGTCGTGGCCCACCGCAGCCCGCGGTCAAAGCCGCCCTCACTGCCATGCACCGTTTCGGTCTGGCGGTAGACGCTCAGCAGCTCCTCGCGCGCCAGCGATCCCATGCTGAGCTGTGCAGCGGCGATCAAGCACTCAACGACGATCTGGCCCTCGGGCACCGCTTGCTGGCGGTGAAACCTAGCGGAGGTGTGGACCTTCAGGAGGCTTGGACCGGCAACACATGCCGCTCCTAGGCCTTCGGCGCCGACCTCGTCGGCCAGCGCCTGCCCTAGAACAGACACGATCACCTGTCCATCGTGGCCGTGACCAGGAATCAGCCGGCCGAGGATCGGCGCGTCGTTTAGATGCTCAAGGTCCCAATCCGCCTCCGCGGTGATCGCTACGACTACCCGCGGTAGTCCGAGCAGCTCGTCGAGCAGCGCGTCGTCAACGCCGCGACCGGTGGCCAGGTCCATGTAATTCTCGAGATCATCAAGCCAGAGCACCGACCAGTGCCTGGGTGATCGAAACCGCCGCGAAGCCAGGATCACTCGTAGCGCCTGGAGATCCTTCGGCGCGAACACGACCGCCTCCGGTATCCGCGCGCGAACCGCCTCGAACATGCATCGCGTCTTTCCTGCCTTGGCCTCCCCGATCAACGCGACCACGACGCTGGCCTCGTTGGCCACGGCTCGAGCGAGCCGGCGGCCAACGGCCCGGGCCTCCGCCCGAGACACGAACTGCAGCAGATGCTGACCGTCGCGCGCATCTGACTTCTCCAGTATCCACGGGGCGGTCTTGTCGACACCACAGCGAACGGCGTCCACCTGGCCGATGCCAACCGGTTTGAACTGGACCAGTTCGTTCAGCGCGCGACCGTGCTCTCGCGTAAAGCCCACCGCGCCGACCAGCGTCGTGACTGCCAGTGCCCCGGCACCGATGTGCCAGTCGAAGCTAAGGGCACTCGCCGCGCTGATCACGACGCCTAGAACGCCAAGTACCTGCACGGTCGGCGAACGCGTCAGATCCATACACGCAGACCATCCCTCATGACCGGCACGCTGTCGACCTCACTCCGACGCACGGGCGCGGAGATGGTTGTGAAATCCGCGTTTTACACAACCATCAGATGAGCTCTCCCCCAGGCCCCGCCTGACCGGGCGCCGTCCGGGCCGCCTGGTTTTCTACAACCAAGATGGCCGACTTCGCAGACCTCGATCGTGCAGCAAGGTCATGAATCGTCGGGCTTGCAGTAAGCGTTCGGCGGGGTCGTGGTGAGCGCTCGGAGGGCGGCTTGGGCGCGATCGCGGGCGCGATTGGTGGTGCGGGAGCGCGTTGGGAGTGCTGGCGCG
>JBBSMC010000070.1:0-15839 GCA_038233375.1 Solirubrobacterales bacterium | reverse complement strand
CCTGACGGCGCTCGAGGCGCAGCTCGCCGGCGCTCCCGCCACGGCGACGCGTGCGAGCGCCGTCCCGGCCGGCCCCGCGCGCCCCGCCAGCGAGCGGCCGGCGGCGGATCCGGCCGCCACCACGTGGCCGGCCCCGAGCACCGCCCCGCTGCCCGCCCCGTCGCGTCCGACCGCCCCCTCGCCCGCGGCCGCGCCCGCCGCGCGGCGCGAGCGCCTGGACCTCGAGGAGCTGCTCGGCGGCCGCGTCCTCGCCTGGACCGGCGGCGTCGCCGTTCTCGCCGGGATCGCCTTCCTGCTGGCGATCGCCGTCTCGCGCGGCTGGATCGGCCCCGCCGGGCGCACGCTCGTGGCCGGTGCCCTCTCCCTCGCGCTGATCGGCGCCGGCGCCTGGCTCTACGAGCATCGTCGCCGCACGGACGCCGCGCTGGCCGCGCTGTCGGCCGGCCTCGGCGGGCTGTTCGTCACCGTCACCGTCGGCGGACCCGTCTACGGAGTCCTGCCCGCGATGGTCGCGCTCGCCCTCGCGCTCGGCGCCGGCGCGCTGGCGACGGCGTTCGCCGTCCGCTGGCGGTCACGCGGCATCGGCGCCCTGGGCATCGTCGGCGCGCTGCTGGCGCCGGTCCTGGCGGGAGCGCCCTCGAATGCCACGACGCTCGCGCTGCTGTGGCTGGCGGCCGCCTCCGGCGCCGGCGTGCTCGTCTGGCAGCGCTGGAACTGGCTCGCGCTGGCCGTCTACGCGATCCCCCTCGGCCAGTGGCTCTGGTGGATCGGCGACGCCCAGCCGTCGGCCGCCGGGATCGTGCTTGCGCTGGTGGCCTTCGGCGCGGTCAACGTCGCCGCGGCGATCGGCTTCGAGCTGCGCGTGCCGGCCACGCGGCTGCGCGCCGCGTCAGCTCTGCTGCTGACGCTCAACGCGACGACGCTCGCGCTCGCCGGCTGGTACGCGCTCGGCGAAGCCGGCGCGACGACCGCCGGGCGGCTGTGGATCGGCGGCCTCGCCGCGGCGCACCTCGCCGTCGGGCTGGCCACCCGCGCGACGCCCATCAACCGCGACGTGCGCATGCTCGCGCTGCTGCTCGGCGTCGTGCTCGCCGATGTCACCGCCGGCCTGATGCTCGAGGGCGCGATCCTCGCCGCCGCGTTCGCCGTCACGACCGCCGGCTTCGCGTGGCTCGCGCGGCGGACGCTCGCTCAGGCGCACGGGCCGGACACCGAGCGCCGCAACGAGATGCTGCTCGGCCTCGGCCTCGGCGGCCACCTGCTGTTGACGACGATGCAGGCGCTGACGCAGGCGCCGCCCGACGCGCTCTCCAGCGGCGACGCGTTCGCCTTCGGCGGCTACGCCGCGATCACGGCGACCGCGTGCGCGGCGTTCGTCGCCGGGCGCTTCGTCGACGCCGTGCGCCAGCAGTGGCGCGCGGGGCTCGACGTCGTCGCGCTGACCGGCGCGGCGTACCTGACCGCCGCGGCGCTCGACGGTCCGCTGCTGGCGGCCGCCTTCGCCGCCGAGGCCGTCGCCCTGGCGACGATCGCGCTGCGCGGCCGCGACGCCGTCGCGGCCTCGGGCGGCGCGGCGTACCTCGCGCTAGCGCTCGGCCACGCGCTCGTGTTCGAGGCTTCGCCCGACGCGCTCGTCGAGGGCGTCGCCGACCTCGCGGGGGCCGTGCTCGCGCTCGGCGCGGCGGGCGCCGCCGCGCTGGCAGGCATGCACCTGCTGGGCAGGGCACGGACCCCGTCCGCCACCGGCGAGCCGTCGCTGCTGACGCAGGCCCACGCCACGCTCGGCGCGACCGGCGCGATCACGCTGCTCTACCTCGCCTCGGTCGCCGTGGTGACGGCCGCCGGTACCGGCGACACGGCCCAGCTGCTGCTCAGCGGTCTGTGGGCGACCAGCGGGCTGACCGCGCTCGTCGCCGGCCTGCGCCGCGACGATCGCGCACTGCGGCTCGGCTCGCTCACGCTGCTGCTCGTGGCGATCGGCAAGGTCTTCCTCTACGACCTTTCGGCGCTGACATCACTGTACCGCGTCGGCTCGTTCATCGGACTCGGGTTGCTGCTGCTCGTCGCGGCCGGGATCTGGCAGCGGATGCGCCCGCCCGCGCTGCCCGACCTGCGCGACGTTCCGCCCGCCGTGCGATAGCGGGCATCGAAGCGCTCGCCGGTTCGCAGCGTCCCGCGCCGAGTCGCGGGGCTGCGGCGCGCGGTACCCTCGCGCGCATGCCATCGATCTTCGATTCCAACAACCTCGAGGTCACGCCCGAGCAGACGCAGACGGCCCTGGCCGACGAGAGCGCGCAGGTCGTCGACGTGCGAGAGCCCTACGAGTGGGACGCCGGCCGCATCGACGGCGCACTGCACGTCGAGCTCAACGAACTGGGCAACAACGCGGCGAAGATCGACACCGATCGCCCGGTGATCTTCTACTGCCTCGCGGGGTCGCGCTCGGCGATGGCGGCCCAGGCGTTTCGCGGCATCGGCGTCGACGCGTACTCGATGGCAGGCGGGATGCAGCGCTGGCAGGAGGAACAGCGGCCGATCGCCCCGGACGGCGGCACGGTCGCGGGCCACTGACACCCGTCCGCTGTCGCTTGCGCGCCGGGTCGCTGGGGTAGAGAGACCTTCACTGACCAAAGGAGACCCATGTACATCGGAATCGGCGGGCTGATCCTCATCATCATCCTCGTGATCCTCATCTTCTAGAGGGAAAGGCCCGCTCTCGAGCGGGCCTTTCGCGTGTTGGGGGCCGGGTCTCCTACGATCCGCGGGCACCCTGCGAGCGAGAGGAGACCGCGATGGCCGAGGACGAAGCACAAGAGGTCGTGACCGGCGAGGGCTACGCCGTCGGGAACATCGACGCGCTCGGCAGCGGCGGCGGCTTTCGCAAGATCCGCCCGGCGCTGAGCGTGCAGTCGCTCGGCATCAACGCGATCATCATGCCGGCGACGTTCGCCGGCCGCCGCCACTACCACTACGAGCAGGAAGAGACGTACTTCATCCACCAGGGACACGCCGAGCTCGAGTTCGGCGACGGGTCGGTGCACCGGCTCGGGCCCGGCGGGATCGCGCGCATCGACGCCGCCACCGTGCGCCGGATCCGCAACGTCGGCGACGACGACCTCATCTACGTCGCGGTCGGCGCCAAGGAGGGCTACGTCGAGAACGACGGCCACCTGCTGCCCTCCGAGGAGACCGGCTGACGTGAGACGCGCGGCCGTCGCCGCCGGTCGCGGGCTCGCGCTCGTGCTGGCCCTCGGGCTGGCCGTCGCGGCGCTCGGCGGCTGCGGCGACGCCGACGACGAGCCGGCCGCGCCGCGCACCGCCTCCACGCCGGCGGGTGGGATCGAGCTGGCGATCCGCTTCGACGGCGGTGCGGGCAAACAGGAGACCGCGCTGCTGACGTGTCGCGCGAACGTGCAGCGCGCGGGGGGGTTTCTCGACGGCAAGGCGCCGGTGAGCGAGCTGTGCGCCAAGGCGCGGTCGCTGCAGCCGCTGCTGACCGCGCCACCCGACAAGGACCGCGTGTGCACCCAGATCTACGGCGGACCCGAGACGGCGCACGTGAGCGGCACGATCGACGGCGAGAAGGTCGACCGGCGCTTCACGCGGACCAACGGCTGCGAGCTGGCGGACTTCGACGCGGCCTCCGCGCTGCTGCGGCCGTAGCGAGCGCGCTGCACAGCGCGCCGCCGCTGACGAGGCGGTCGGCGGCGCGGCGCCGACCCAGGCCCGCCGCGACGAGGCCCGCCGCACGCAGCGGCGTCGCGGCGCGGGCGGCGTGCAGGACGCGCGCCTCGGGTGCCTGCGCCCGTCCGAACCAGATCGCCCCCGCGTAGCCGATCCCGAGCGCGATGCGGGCGAGCTCGGCGCGCGCGGCCCCGCGGCCGAGCCAATCGGTGCGTACGGCGCCGCGCAGCGCGGCCGCCGCGAAGGCGACGTCGGCGAGGCCCTCGAGGTCGCGGCCGATCCGCGTCGTGGCCGTGCGGCGGGCGAGCGCGCCGTCGAGGCCGTCGCTGGCGAGCGCCAGGGCGCAGATCCACGGCTGCGGCCGGGCCGCCGCCGCGGGGACGAGCCAGACGCGCAGCAGCGTGCACGCGTCGGCGGCGCCGAGGTTGCGCGGCGCGCCGTCCTCGGTCTCGAGCATGCCGATGTGCCAATCGAGCATCAGCCAGGTCAGCGCCCACCAGACCGCGAAGGCGCGCGTGCCGCCGGCGAACGGCTGTTGGCGGGCGAGCGCGAGGGCGGCGTGGGCGGCCGCGCCGGCGGCGATCCAGGCGCGCATCCGGCGCGCGGTGGCGGGCCGCGCGGCGCGCTGCTCGCGGGCTCGCGCCTGGCTGGCGGCGCGGAAGCGGGCCGTGGCGCGCGGCGTGTAGCCGCCGTCGCGCAGAAGCGCGAGCTGCTCGCGCGCCCATGCCTCGCCGTCGGTGAGGGTGGTCAGATCAGCGTCCCGAAGACGTCGTCGACCTGGCGCCAGCCGGCCTGCAGCAGGAAGCGGCTCATGCGCCCGTAGGACTTAGCGCCCAGGATGAAGAAGCCGGGCTCGGGCGTGCGCAGCGTCTCCGGGCCGTGGGTCGCGACCCGCAGGCAGTCGCCGCCGGCCTCGCCGAGCAGGGCCGTGGCGAGGTTCATCGGGCCGGTCGTGGCGTAGCACTCGTGGACCTGCAGCTGGCGGTACAGCGCGTGGTCGCCGACGCCGCCGTTGAGGGCGAGGATGCGGTCGACTTCGACCTCCGCGGGGCCACCGTTTCGGAGCGTCACCGCGATGCGATCGCCGCGCGCGCGCAGCGCCTCGGTGACGCAGCCTTCGCGGACGGTGACGGCCACGCTGGCGCCGGTCGTGAGGCCGGCTGCCGTCGCGGCGAGCGCGGCGCGCTCGGGCAGCGGATCGGCGACGACCGCGCCCCAGTCCGGCGCCGTGTCGCGGATCGCCCAGACGATGCTGGTGGCGGGCGCGTCGCGGGCCAGGGCGGCGAGCTGCGCGGCGGCGGTCTGAGCGGAGTGGCCCGCGCCGGTGAGCAGGATCGTGCGGCCGGCCCAGGCCGCGGCCTGGTCGCGGTCGTGGAGGTCGGGCAGGAAGCGCTCGATGCGGTCGTCGAAGGCGCGCTCGTTGACGGCGTCGATGCCGCCGTCGCCGAGGCGGTTGGGGTTGGCGTACGTGCCCGTTGCGTCGATCACGACGTCGGCGTGGACGATTTCCTCGTCGCCGCCGGGCCCGCTGACGAGCAGGCGAAACGGTCGCGTGGCGCGCAGCCCGTCGCCGATCGCCTCGTGCTTGAGGAGGCCCTCGCGCCCGATCGCGCGCACGCGGGTGTCGCAGCGGATGCGGCCGCGCAGCGCCGGCAGGGCGGCGACCGGCTCGAGCAGCTCGGCCGCGAGCTGCGCGCCCGTCGGGAGCGCGGGCCCATCGGGCGCGGAGGGCAGCGCGGCGCGCATCCGTGCGGACACGTTCATCGACCACGGCGTGAACGTCTTGACGTGGCCCCAGCGGCGCACGTTGCCGCCGACGTGCGGGGCAGCCTCGAAGACCGCGAAGTCGTCGCCCCGCGTGGCCGCCGCGAGCGCCGCCTCGAGGCCGATCGGGCCCGCTCCCAGGATGGCGATGCTCGTCACGTGAGTTCCTTACGTTGATCTCGGTCGGGCCCGCGAACGCACGATACTCAGACGATGCCGAGGATCGCCGCTTTCGGCGGGGTGTACGCCAATCCGTACGCACTGCGCGCCCTGCTGGACGACGCGAGCGCGCGCGGGTGCGACGAGCTGTACTGCCTCGGCGACCTCGGCGGCTTCGGGGCGGAGTGCGACGCGGTCTGGCCGCTCCTGCTCGAGCACGACGTGACGACGATCGCCGGCAACTACGACGTCGCCATCGGCCGCGGCGACGACGACTGCGGCTGCGGCTACGCCGACGAGCGCGACAACCTCTACGCGCAGGTCATGTACGACTACACGCGGGCGCATACGTCGGCGGCGTTCGCGCGCTGGATGGCGGACCTGCCCTGCGAGCTGCGCGTGGAGATCGGAGGCGTCGACGTGCACATGGTCCACGGCTCGCCGCTGGCGATCAACGACTTCCTCTGGGAGTCGCTGCCCGACGATGAGCTGACGTCGCGGGTGGCGCAGAGCGGCGCTCGTCTGCTGCTGTGCACGCACACGGGCCTCGCCTGGTCGCGCGTCGTCGCCGGGACGCAGATCGTCAACGTCGGCGCGATCGGGCGGCCGGCCAACGACGGCCGACCGGAGGTCCGGTACGCCGTGATCGAGCTCGCCGACGGCGCGGTGCGCTCCGTCGAGCTGGTGGCGCTGGAGTACGACTGGCGGGCACAGGCGGCGTCGATGCGCCGGGCCGGACTGCCCGAGCCGTTCGTGGAGACGATCGAGACCGGTTGGTGGACGACGTGCCTGGAGGTCGTGCCGCCGCGCGAGCGTGCGCGCGGCGCGTTTCACGTCTACCGCGAGGCGCTGCCGGCGGCGAACCGTTTCGCGCTCTCCGCCACGACCTCGCCGGCGTCCGCCTCCGCGACGACACCCGCGATCCCCGCCGACGAGCGCCCGGTCGTCTCGCTGTTCGGCACTGACCTCTTCCCCGCGCGCCTGTGGATCTACTCGAACTTCCACTGCAACCTCGCCTGCGACTACTGCGTGGTGGCGAGCTCGCCGCGCGCCCGCCCGCGCGAGCTCTCCGTCGAGCGCTTCCGCGCGCTCGTCAACGAGGCGGTGCGCGAGAGCTTCGCCGAGATCTACATCACCGGCGGCGAGCCCTTCGTCCATCCGCAGATCGTGTCGCTGATCGAGTACGCGGCCGACCGCCTGCCGACGGTCGTGCTGACAAACGCGATGCTGTTCACCGGTCGGCGCCGCGACGCGCTGGCGCGGCTCGCCGGCCGCCCGAACCTCATGCTGCAGTCCTCGATCGACGGCGCCTGCGCGGCAACCCACGACCGCTGGCGCGGCGCCGGCTCGTGGGCGCGCGCGATGGACGGGCTGCGGTTCGCCGCGGCGCTCGGCCTACCGCTGCGCGTGGCTATGACGCAGACGCCCGAGAATGCCGGCGAGATCACGGCGCTGCGCAGCACGCTGGAGCGGTTCGGGATCGCCGGCGACGACTTCGCGGTGCGGCCGCTCGTCGCGCGTGGCTTCGCGGCCGGCGCGGACGCGGCCACGGGCGCGGTCGAGGTCTCCGACGCCGTGATGGTGCCCGAGCTGACGATCACCGCCGACGGCGCGCACTGGCATCCCGTCGGCGCCGACCTCGACTCGAGCCCGGACTTCCTCGTAGCCGGCGGCGCTGACGTCACCCTGGCCGACGCGAAGCGCGGCATCGTCGAGCGCTTCCTCGCGCTGCGCCAGGCCGACGGCTCGCTCCCTGCGGCGTTCCGGTGCGCGGTGTGAGCGGCCGCTCGGCCCCCCTCGTCTCGGTCCTGATCCCCACCTTCGACGAGGCGCGCGAGCTGCCGCACCTGCTCGACCATCTCGCCGCCCTTCAGGGAGACTGGGAGACGATCGTTGCCGATGGCGGCTCGTGCGACGCCACGCGGCAGATCGCGCAGGGGCACCCGTCCAAGCCGCGCGTCGTCGTGCGGACCGGCGGGCGCGCGGCCCAGCTCAACGCCGCGGCGAAGGTCGCGACCGGCGACATCCTCCTCTTCCTGCACGCCGACAGCCGCCTGCCCGCCGACGCCCACGACTCGCTGGCCGACGTCTGGCACGGCACGCCGGACGTTGCCGGCGGCAACTTCGCGCTGCGCTTCGGCGACGACGACCGCGGGACCTTCGAGCGGATCCTCGGCGCCGTCTACCGCCTCCAGCGCCGGCACGGCTACTACTACGGCGACTCGTCGGTCTGGGTGCGCCGCGAGGCGTTCGCCGCCCTCGCGGGCTTCCGCGAGATCCCGATCATGGACGACTACGACTTCGTACGGCGCCTCGAGCACGGCGGGGCGACGCGCTGCCTGCCCGGCCCCGCGACGACATCGTCGCGGCGCTGGCGTCGGTCCGGCATAGTCCGCACGATGCTCGCTTGGGTGCTCATCCGCCGGCTCTACGTTGCCGGCGTCGCCCCCGACCGGCTCGCCCGGCTGTACCGGGTCGTGCGTTAGCGTGCCTCGTATGGTTCGACTGATCACGCGGCTGCGCGCGCTCGAGGTCGCCACGCGCCCCGAGCACCCCGACCTCACCGCCGCGCTCGCCGCCCGCTGGGCCGAGCTGCCCGCGCACGTCAAGCAGCCCAACCAGATGCTGGGCAGGCGCATGACCGGCTGCGAGGGAACGCACGGCGTCTTTCCGCGGTGCAACCTCGCCTGCACCCCCTGCTATCACGCCAAGCAGGCCAACCGCGTGCCGACCGACGGCGACCACACCGAGCGCGAGGTCGATCGTCAGATGGCGCTGCTGCGGGCGTTGCGCGGCCCGGGCCAGCACGCCCAGCTGATCGGCGGCGAGGTGACGCTGCTCGGCGCCGAGGACCACGCCCGCGCGCTGAAGGCGATGCTGCGCCACGGCCGCAAGCCGATGTCGATGACGCACGGCGACTTCGACTACGACTACCTCGAGCGGCTCGCGCTCGACCCCGATACCGGCAACCCACGCTTTTCGCACCTCGCCTTCGCCGGCCACTTCGACTCGCTCATGTTCGGCCGCCGCGGCCTCAAGGCGCCCCGCAGCGAGGCCGACCTCGACCCCTACCGCCAGCGCTTCTGTGACATGTTCGCCCGCCTGCGCGACGAGCACGGCGTGACGAGCTACCTCGCGCACAACATGACCGTCACGCCGCGTAACATCGACCAGATCCCGGCCGTGCTCGCCGCCACGCGCGACATGGGCTTTCGCATGTTCTCCTTCCAGCCCGCGGCGTACATCGGCAACGAGGCGCGCTGGAAGGACGACTACCGCGCCTTCGACACCGACGAGGTCTGGCGGCACATCGAGCAGGGCGCCGGCGCTCGCCTGCACTACAACGCCGAGCAGGTCGGCGACGTGCGCTGCAACCGCACCGCCCACGGCCTGAACGTCGGCGATCGCTACGCCACCCTGCTCGACGAGGACGACCCGCGCGACGCCCGCGCTCTGCACGACTTCATCGCGGCCTTCGGCGGCATGGACTTCGAGGACGGAACCCGCGCCCTGCGCACGGCCCGCACTGCCCGCGCGATCGCCCGCCACCCCGCCGTCCTGCGCAGCGGCGCAACCTGGGCGCTGCGCCTGCTGCGCCGCGTCGGCGGCGTCCGCGCGATCCGCCGTTCCCCACCGCGGGCGATCACGTACGTCATGCACGCCTTCATGGACGCCCGCGACGTCAAGCCCGCCTGGGAGCTCATGCAGCGCGGCGAGACCGCCGACGACCCGAGGATCCGCGCCACGCAGGAGCGCCTGCAGGCATGCTCGTACGCGATGGCGCACCCCGAGTCCGGCACGCTCGTGCCCGCCTGCGCCCAGCACGCCGTCCTCGACCCGCTGGAGAACGTGCGACTTCAGGAGCTGCTGACGGTCACGCGCTCCAGCTGAGCGAGATACATACCGGCGAAGCGGCGGATCGCCTCCGGTCCGAAGAGCGCGTGGGGGTAGCGCAAGGTGAGGTGCAGCCGGCCCTCCAGCGTCACGGTTCCGACGCACAGGCAGCGCGGCGACCGGCTCGGCGGCGAGAACCACATCTCGCGGACCTCGCCGGCGTCATGGCCGAAGCGCGGCGCGGCGGCGATCGTCCCAAGGTCGCAGAGCAGCGCCGCGTCGGCCCGGTCGTTGTTGACCAGCGGCTGCAGCACGATGCTCGACTGCTTGGCCCACAGCGTCAGCATCCCGGCCCGCTGCAGCGCGGCGATCAGCGCGATCCCCGTACGCGCGGCCTCGTCGCGCCCGCTGTGCCACTTGATCGCCCGCAGCGCGGCCGCCGGATTGACGCGCTCGCGCAGCGTCGTCGACAGCCGCGTGTTGACCGACAGGTTGGCCACCACGTGCTCGGGCAGATCGGCGGGTCGCAGGTCGATCGGCACGAGCACGCCGATCCGCCGGCCCTCGATCCCGTGCTCGTCGTTCCATCGCGTGATCGTCAGGTGCAGCGCGGCGATGAGCGAATTGCGGCTGGCGCCGCCGCCGCCCCCGGCGCGTCGCGCGTCCCCTGACCTGTGAGGCCGACGAGGTGAAAGCCGTAGCCCGGTTCGTCGCCGCCGCCGTCCGGCGCGACACACGGCGGCTTGGACAGCGCGTCGCGCACCCGCTCGACGGCGTTGCGGCCGAGGCGCAGCGCACGCGACGACGGCGGCGGGGCGGGCTGGACCGGCAGATCGGCGCAAGCGAGGAAGTCGAGGGCTTCCTGCCCGTCGGGAACGGCGCCGTCGTAGGCGCGCGCGAGACGTTCGAGCACGCGTGCGGCGGCGAACCCGTCAACCGCCGCGTGGTTGAGGCTGAGCATGAGCACGTCGCCCGCGCGGTGACGGGCAAGGACGACGGCGAACGGCGGCAGCAGCGTGAGCGGTGGGCTGCCGGTGTGCAGCCGCCGGCGTGCGGCGTCCAACGCCGTGTCGTCCTCGCAGTCGACGACCTCGAGACACCTCGCGCCCGCTCCGCTGACCCCGGCGAGCGTGTCCAGCGCGCCGCGCAGGCGCGCCTCGTCGAGCGATCCCGCGACCCGCACGTCGAGCTGCACGCCCCATGCCGACGTCCTCGGGTCCAGCAGCGGGACGATGCGCGGCGTCGCGCCGACCTCCTCGGAGACCCACTCGCAGTCGAGCTCGCAGGCGTGGTCGCCCTGGCGGCCGCGCGCGACCGACAGGGCGTCGTTGGCCATCCCCGCGAGGTTGTGCAACAGCGCGCGCGGCACGGAGTAGCGCGATTGCCCGTTACTCTGCACGAGCAGGGGCGACGCGTGGTCGACATGGGCCTTGAGGCGGTTGTCGTCGACGGACACGTGCAGGCTGTCGGTCGGCACGTCCTCGCGCAGCGACACCATGCCCGGGTGGTACATCCGACCCGCGCGGCTGTCGCGGTGGAAGTGGCCGCTGTCGTCGAGATGCTGCAGCAGCGCCGCCGGGTCGGCGACGGGCGGCTCGCCCGCGACCACGGGCTCGGCGAGGTCGGCGTCGCCGTCCTCCAGCCGCGTCTGCAGCGTCGACGTGTCCTCCTCGGCGGCCACGCCATGAGGATACGTCGCTGGCCGGTCACGCCGAGCGCGGCGAGCGGCGCGCCCTCAGCGACGCGCGGCCGCCGCCTCGACCTCGACGAGCGCCGCAAGCCGCTCGGGCTCGACGCCCAGCCGGGCGAAGACGCGCGCAAGCGTCGGGCTCGGCGCGTGCAGCACCCCGAGCAGCACGTGCTCGGCCCCCAGCCGGCGCTCCTTGCGACGGGAGGCTTCGCGCAGCGCCTGCTCGAGCGCCTCCTTGCCGTGGACGCCGAAGTCCGGCCGGTCGACACGCGGCGCGGCCGGCGTCGCGTCGACGACCGACGCCGGGACGCCGACGACCTCGAGCATCGCGACGAGGTCGGCCTCGATCGCCGCCGCGATCGAGTCCGCGTCCAGGCCGGCCTCGGTGATCGCTCGGGCGGCCGGCGTGTCGCCCTCGGCGAGGGCGAGCAGCAGATGCTCGGGCTCGACGCTCTCCGCGCCCAGCCGCTGCGTCGCCGCCAGCGTGGCGAGGACGACGTTCTGTGCATCGCGGGTGAACCGCTCAAACATTGCCTCTCCCAGCCTTCATGCCCAGCGCGCGCAGGCGCTTGGCGTGTTTCTTGTGAACCGCCTGGCGGCTGACGCCGAGCGCCGTTGCGATCTCGCTATACGACCAGCCCTCGCGGACCGCGCGTTCGACCTGGCCTGCTTCGAGCCGGTCGGCGAGCTGACGCAGGGCCAGGACGGCGGCGAAGCCCTCGGCCGGATCGCGCGGAACCGCCTCTTCCTCGGTGGGTACGAAGGCCATTTGTCAACCGTAGTTGACAGCTACCCGGTTGTCAACCCAGGTTGCGTATGGACCGCGCGAAAGATTCCTCCTCCGTGGCGCCACGCCGCTATACGCTGGCCGCACCCATGCGCCGATCGTCACTCATCGCCCTCATCGCCCTCATCGCCCTCTGCTGGCTCCTGCCGGCGGCAAACGCGTTCGCGCAGGACAAGGACGGCGACGACCGCATCGTCGTCGTCGGCTCGGTTCTCGTCGACCGCGACGAGACGGTCGGCAACGTGTTCGTGGTCGACGGCGACGTAACGGTGCGCGGGACGGTGACGGGCGACGTGGTCGTCGTCGACGGCGACGTGACCATCCGCGGCACCGTCGAAGGCAGCGTTTACACGGTCGCCGGGCTGGCGACGCTCGGACGGGCGGGCCGGGTCCAGGGCGACCTCGTATACGCCGACGAGGAGCCGGTCGAGACCCCCGGCTCGCAGGTCGGCGGGGACGTCGAGAAGTTCGACATCGGCGAGGCGGGGATCCTCGGCGCGATCGGGGCGTTCATCGCGATCACGATCTCGATGTTCCTGCTCGGGCTGCTCCTGCTGCTGCTCGCACCGCGAGCCGCCGATGCCGTCGCGCGCACGGCCAAGGCGAAGTCGCTCGTCTCGTTCGGGGTCGGCCTGCTGGCGTTCTTCCTCATCCCGATCATCGCGTTCGCCGCCCTGTTCACGGTGGTCGGCATCCCGCTCGGCTTCATCCTGCTGCTGCTGGTCATCCCGCTGTACGCGATCTCCTACGTCACCGCGGCGTTCGCGCTCGGCCGGCGGATCCTCAAGGGCGCGCGGATCCTCGCCTTCCTCGCCGGCCTCGTGATCCTCGGGCTGCTCACGCTGATCCCGATCGCCGGCGGCCTGATCGGCTTCCTGGCCGTGGCCTACGGCCTCGGCCTGCTGCTCCTGACGCTGTTTCGCGCCCGCTCCTGATCGGCACCCGCCGGCGCTGCAAGTTCGCTTGCAGTCTGCAGGGCTTTAGCTGTCGATCGCGAGGTCGTTGGTAGCGTCGCGGTCCGCCCGCGAATGACCTTCCGACGCCTCGCTCTGATCTGTGCTCTCGCCGCGTGCGCCGCGGTCGCTGGGACCGTTCTCGGGACGGCGGGAGCGGGCGGGCAGAGCCTGACCGGCCGGATCGACTCCAAGGCCGACCGGGCCGAATACCTGCGCTCCCTCGTCGCCGCCGAGACGGCCAAGATCCGCGCATCGAGCGCCGGCCTCGCGCGGGCGCAGCGGCGCCTGCGCAAGCTGCAGGCCGACGCCGCCGCGCAGCGAGCCGAGCTGCAGGCGGTGCGCGAGCGGTTCATCAAGGCGCGCGACCGCCTGACGCGCCTCGTCAACCTGCAGCGCAGCGCGACCGGCGCGCTCGAGCAGAACCTGCAGGCCGCCTACCGCAACGGCGAGCCGGACATCGTCTCGGTCGTCATCACCGCGCGCGGCTTCACGGACCTGCTCGAGAAGGGCGAGTTCCTCAAGCGCATCGCCAAGCGCAACGCGACGATCATGGACGTCGCGCGCACGTCGCGCGCTCAGGTGACGCGCCAGACCGAGCGACTGGCCGCGATGCAGCAGCGCGAGCAGGCGGTGGCCCGGCGCCTGAACAGCAGGCGCGAGGAGGCGCAGGCCGTCGAGACGGCGCTGCTGCGCGAGCGCGAGAAGCACCTCGCGCGCTCGAACTTCCGCCGCGCCGAGCTGCGCGAGGTCCAGAGCACGCTCGCGTCGCTGCGCGAGAAGCTCGCGCGCACCGCGCGCGCGGGCATCTCGACGAACGCCGGTGGGCAGGCCCAGCCGCCGCCCGGCGCGCCCAACGCGGTCGGCCTCGTGATGGCCGCGGGCAACGCGATCGCCGGCCTCCCCTACCTCTACGGCGGCGGCCACGGCGGCTTCAAGGACACGGCCTACGACTGCTCGGGATCGATCAGCTACGCGCTCGCCGCCGCCGGCCTGGTGACATCACCGATGGCGTCGGGCCCGTTCATGAGCTGGGGCGAGGCCGGGCCGGGCAGGTGGATCACGATCTACGCGAACCCGGGGCACATGTTCATGGTCGTCGGCGGCTGGCGCTTCGACACCTCCGCCCTGCGCGGCGGCACCCGCTGGACGCGCGAGATGCGCCCCTCCGGCGGCTTCGTCGCGCGCCACCCGCCCGGCCTGTAGCTCAGCCTGGATTCACCGAATCTCGCGGCGTCTCGCCGCCGGGAGCCTTTGCCGGCGCCGAGCCATCCACGACCTTCGGTGAGATCCAGGCTCAGGCCCGCGAGCGGACGAAGAACCGGTAGCGCCGCGCCTTGGCGTAGCTCGCCTGTGCGGCGACCTGCTGGATCGCCAGGGCGATCGTCGGATAGACGTGCACCACGCTCGCCAGTTCGCTGAGCTCGAGCTCGCGATCGATCGCCAGCGTCAGCTCACCGATCAGCTCGCCGGCGCTCGGGGCCAGCACGTGGGCGCCGACGATCCGGCCCTTCGCCGTGACGATCCGCAGCTCGCCGTCCGCCGCGGACTCCGTGCGGGCGCGGTCGGAGTGCGCGAGATCCTGGCGCCAGACCTGCACCGCGCCGTCGCCGTGCGCCGCGCGAGCCTGAGCCTCGGTCAGCCCCGCGTGCGCGAGCTCGGGATCGGTGAACGTGCACCAGGGCACGAGGTACTCGCCGCGCGCCCGGCCGGGGAAGAACATGTTGCGCACAGCCCGCGCCGCCTCGTAGCCCGCCGCGTGGGTGAAGTGATGGCGTCCGGCGACGTCGCCGGCGGCGTAGATCGACCTGACGTTGGTGCGCAGCGACGCGTCGACCTCGATGCCCTGCGTGCCGACCTTCACTCCCGCCTCCTCCAGCCCGAGCCCGTCCACGTTCGCCGTGCGCCCGGCACCGACGAAGATCGCCTCCGCCTGCCAGGAGCGCTCGCCCGCGTGCACGGTCTTCAGCCCGGTCGCCTCATCGACCGAGACGCGGTCGGCCTCGACCCCGGTGACGACCTCGACGCGCTCGGCGCGCAGCACGGCGGTCAGCCGCTCGGCCAGCTCGGGCTCCTCGCGCGGCAGCAGGCACGGCCCGCGCTGCAGCAGCGTCACGCGCCCGCCCAGGCGCGTGAGCCCCTGCGCGAGCTCGACGCCGATCGGGCCGCCGCCGATCATCACGATGCTCTTCGGCGCGCGGTCGAGCGTGAAGATCGTCTCGCTCGTCAACGGCGCAGCGTCCGCGAGCCCGTCGATCGGCGGCAGCGTCGGCCGGCTGCCCGTGGCGACCAGGACGAAGCGCGTCGTGTGCGACTCCCCGACCCGCACGGTCGTCGTCGAGGTGAGCCGGGCCGCGCCGCTGAGGACGTCCACGCCCAGCGCCGCGAAGCGCTCCGGGTCGTCGTCGGTGGCGGCGATCTGAGCCTGGATCGCCTTGATCCGCGCCCAGACGCGGCTCGTGTCGCCGATCGGGCCGACGGCCTCCAGACCGTACGCGTCCGCGTGGCGGATCGTGTGCGCGGCCTTCGCCGATGCCAGCAGCGCCTTGGACGGCACGCACCCCGTCCAGAGGCAGTCGCCGCCGGGGCGGTCGCGCTCGGCGACGGCCACCTTGACGCCCAGCGTCGACGCGAACTCGGCCGCCACCATGCCGGCCGAGCCCATGCCGATGATGAAGAGGTCGTAGTCGCTCAGCGCGCCACCGTCACGGTGAAGGGCGCGGTGCGAACGCGGCCTTCGTGCTTGAACTGCAGGAACAGCCGGTACGGGCCAGCCGTCGCGAACTCGGTGGCGAACCTAACACGTTCATCGCCGGCCGCGGTGGCTGCGTCGAGTGGACGTGCAGATAGGCCAGGGTCGCTCCCGCGTAGGGCGAGGCCGATCGCGCAGCCGGTGAAGCAGTGCAGCGTGGCGCTCAGCGCCTCGCGCGTCAGGCGCCGGCATCTCGTGGTGATCGCCCTAATCCGG